>NZ_JAILZV010000099.1 GCF_023512315.1 Anoxybacillus sp. | reverse complement strand
GATATTGTCACCGCCACTTCTATTAAAATGGCTGGGGACAAGTTCGATATGGAAATTTTAAACTACATTAAACGCGAATATAAGCTACTTATTGGCGAACGGACCGCCGAAGAAATTAAAATTAAAGTGGCAACCGTATTCCCAGGCGCACGCGACGAAGAAATTGACATCCGCGGCCGCGACCTTGTGACCGGCTTGCCGCGCACGATTACGGTTCGCTCCGCAGAAATTGAAAAAGCGCTTCGTGAACCGGTATCGGTCATCGTACAAGCCGCGAAAAGCGTGCTCGAGCGCACGCCGCCAGAATTATCGGCCGATATTATCGACCGCGGCGTCATTTTAACAGGCGGAGGCGCGCTGTTGCATGGCATTGACCAATTGCTTGCTGAAGAGTTAAAAGTGCCGGTGTTAGTCGCCGAAAATCCGATGGACTGCGTCGCGATTGGCACAGGCATTATGCTCGATAACATCGACCGCGCACCGAAACAAAAATTCATCTAATCACAAGCGAATGGGTATCGTTTCCTATATGGTACCTATTCGCTTTTTTATTCGTTTGCCGTATAATAGAAACTAAGACGAATTGAAGCGGAGGGAGCGCCTTTGTTGCGTGGGTTTTATACAGCGGCTGCCGGCATGCTTGCCCAAGAGCGCCGCGTCGAAATGTTAACGAACAATATCGCCAATGCCAATACGCCAGGATATAAAGCGGACGAAGCAACGCTGCGCGCGTTTCCGGAGATGTTGCTGTCGCGCTTAGAGGAAGAAACAATTCCAGTGCAAGCGCGCCGTTCGATGACGAAAAAAATACCGATTGGTCCGATTGCTACGGGCGTCTATATGCAAGAAATGATGCCTGATTTTTCACAAGGCGATGTAAAAGAAACTGGCCAGTCAACCGACGTTGCCTTAGTGAACGGGACGATTCCGACGGATGCCGCCACAGGCAAACAAGGAACGCTCTTTTTCGTCGTGCAAAACGGAAACGGCGAGGTTCGCTATACACGAAACGGCAATTTCACGTTAGATGCACAAGGGTATTTAACGACGAACGACGGGTTTTATGTGCTCGATGAAAACAACAGCCGCATTCAGCTAACGGGCACGAATTTTACCATCGCACCGGACGGCACGATTACAGAAAACAATCGGCGCATCGCTCGCTTGAACGTCGCGTTTGCCGCAAGTCCAAGCGTCGTAGCGAAAGAAGGAAACGGCTTATTCCGCAGCGAAAACGGCTTGCTTCCGAGCGCCATTGGCAATGCTACGTATGAAGTGAAACAGCGGTTTCTCGAGCGATCCAACGTCGATGTCGCACGTTCGATGACCGATATGATGTCGGCGTACCGTGCGTTTGAAGCGAACCAAAAAATATTACAAGCATACGACCGAAGCATGGACAAGGCTGCCAACGAAATCGGTCGACTCAAATAATAACAAAGGAGAATGACGATGTTGCGTTCAATGATTACCGCCGCCAATACGATGAACCAACTGCAGCAGCAGCTTGACGTCATAAGCAACAACATCGCCAACAGCAACACGACCGGTTTTAAACGGCGTGAAACGAACTTTGGCGAACTATTGGTGCAACAATTTGACAATTTGCCAGACGACAAAGCGCCTCGCCAAACGCCAGCGGGCGTCCGCCGCGGCGTTGGGGCGAAATTAGCGGAAACGAACCTCGTCCTCACACAAGGTCCGCTCCAACAAACGGGGCGCATGTTAGATGTGGCGTTGACAAAAGAAGGACAGTTTTTCCGCGTCTTAGCCGAAACAGCAGATGGAACGACAGCGATTCGCTATACGCGCGACGGCTCGTTTTACTTAAGCCCATCTGCCAATGACCCAACGACATTAATGCTCGTCACAAGCGACGGCTTCCCGGTTCTCGACAGCAACAACGCCCCAATCACGCTTCGCGACGGTTTTAAAGACATCGCGATTACCGACACTGGGACGCTGCGCGCCATCGCACCGGACGGGCGCATGATGCAAGCGGTCGACCTTGGCATTACAACCATCGTCCGCCCGCAACTGTTAGAATCGGTTGGCGACAATTTATATGCCTTGCCAAACTTAGCAGCGCTTAACGTGCCGGAAGCGGATGTGGCGGTCAATATGACGGGCAATTTGCGCCCGCAAATTAGCGTCCAGCAAGGGGCATTAGAGCAATCGAATGTCGACGTCGGAACAGAAATGACTGATCTCATGATTACCCAGCGCGCGTACCAAATGAACGCCAAATCGATTTCTATTTCCGACCAAATGATGGGGCTTATTAACGGTGTTCGGTCGTAGTAGGGAGCGAGAACGATGACGGAAGAACAAGTGACGCAACCAGCAAATGAACAACGAACCGAGCGGCGAAAAAAGCGGGAAAGGAAGCGCCTTTTTCCGATTTGGCTAAGGCTAGTAATCGTCGTGGTGCTCATAACGATAAGCGCGGCCGTTGGCGCCATCGTCGGCTATAGCGTCCTCGGCACCGGCAAGCCGCTCGACGTCTTTAAAAAAGCCACTTGGCAACATATCACTGACATTATCGAGAAAGAAAACTAAAGGAAGGCGTTGCCCTTCCTCTTTATGTACGAGGAGGATACATATGCTTGATATTCAACAAATCCAACAAATCATTCCCCACCGCTATCCGTTTTTACTTGTTGACCGCATACTAGAAGTCGAGGAAGGAAAGCGCGCGGTCGGGTGGAAAAACGTGAGTGCCAACGAGCAATTTTTCGTCGGCCATTTTCCAGAATACCCGGTCATGCCAGGGGTATTAATCGTCGAGGCGCTAGCGCAAGTTGGGGCAGTAGCGATGCTCATGAAAGAAGAAAACCGCGACCGCCTCGCCTTTTTCACTGGCATTGACAACTGCCGCTTCAAAAAGCAAGTCAAGCCGGGCGACCAACTGCGCTTAGAAGTCGAAATTATTCGCGCCAAAGGCCCAATCGGCAAAGGAAAAGGCATTGCCACCGTCGATGGAGAGCTTGTGTGCGAAACGGAGATTATGTTTGCCCTTGGCGAAAAGAAAGACGCCTAGTATCCTCTTTCTGCGGAAAGAGGATGTTTTATGCATGAAAATTTCCTTTCTGGAGAAGATAAGCAACGACATCATCAAGAAAGGAGATTTTCCATGAAGAAAAAAGCATTAGTCATTCGGTTGTTTAGTGCGTTTGTCGCGATGTTGCTCATTTCCGGATGCAACTTCACCCGCGACAACCAAAACCCACCGCCGCCAACGACGAACGAAAACAACGACATGAACGATACGGACGTCAATCCGTCGGACGACGTCAATCAACAAGATGACGCCACCAACCGAACCGGTCCGAACGGCAACGACGTCAACGACAACTTAAACAAAAACTTACCGCCTGGCGACGACACAAACAACGGCCCTGGCGATGACGAAAACGACAACCAACCAGACCGCGAAGACCCAATCGAAGACCCGAAAGACATGCAAGATAAAAACAATAAAGACCAGTAACAAACACCCAGCCCACCGAATGGGGGCTGGTTTTTTATTTAGGAAAAATGACGGAGAATTTCCTTCCTTTCGACAAAACAATTTCTTTAAAAATATCGGTTGCACAGCTTTTTATTTATATGATACGATAAAAAGTGTTTTATATGTAATTTATGGTAAATTTTTCGTTAGATTAAATTTCAAGGAATAAAACGTTTATTTTT
Source organism: Anoxybacillus sp. (assembly GCF_023512315.1). Taxonomy (GTDB): domain Bacteria; phylum Bacillota; class Bacilli; order Bacillales; family Anoxybacillaceae; genus Anoxybacteroides. Next base: position 7,163 of record NZ_JAILZV010000099.1, on the reverse strand, counting down.
ATTAAGCAACAACAGTTTCTTCGGTTAGATAGAAGAGAAATGAGGGATTGATATGAAGAAGATACGTAAGGCGATTATTCCAGCAGCGGGACTTGGAACACGTTTTTTACCAGCAACAAAAGCAATGCCGAAAGAAATGTTACCAATTGTAGATAAGCCAACTATTCAATATATTGTTGAGGAAGCAATTGAATCTGGTATTGAAGATATTATCATTGTGACAGGGAAGGGAAAACGAGCTATTGAAGATCATTTTGATCATGCGTTTGAACTCGAGCAAGTATTGCTGAAAACAGGGAAACATGATTTATTAGAAAAGGTGAAAGAACCGTCAAAAGTTGATATTCACTATATTCGTCAAAAAGAGCCTAAAGGGCTAGGACACGCTGTTTGGTGTGCTCGCAAATTTATTGGCGAGGAGCCATTTGCTGTTCTTTTAGGTGATGATATTGTTCAAGCAGAAACACCATGCTTAAAACAACTTATAAATGAATATGAGCAAACTCATAGTTCTGTTATCGGTGTGAAACAAGTGGGAAATAACGAGACGCACCGTTACGGTATCATAGATCCACTGGACCAAAAAGGACGTCGTTATCAAGTAAGGAGATTTGTGGAAAAACCAGTTCCGGGGACAGCACCGTCGAATTTAGCTATTATGGGACGTTACGTATTAACTCCAGAAATTTTCATGTTCTTAGAAAAGCAGGAAACGGGAGCAGGTGGGGAAATTCAACTCACCGATGCGATTCAAAAACTAAATGAAATTCAGCGTGTATTTGCGTATGAGTTCGAAGGAAAAAGATATGATGTGGGGGAAAAGCTAGGATTTATTCAAACAACAATTGAGTTTGCATTGCAAAACGAGGAATTGAGAGAAGATATTATGGAGTTTATCAAACAATTTGTAAATCAGTAAAATGTTCAATACTACATTTAACAGACATATGATATGAACCTATCTAAACGATTTTCTACTATCCTTAGGGCATTTTCGATATCAGAAATGCCCTATTGGTATTGGGCTTTGGAAATCTCGCTAGTATTGTGCTAAATGGAGACAGCGAAAAATCGTTTTCTGGTGGCATTGTTTTTGAGTTGAATAAAGAAGTATATACTCTTAAAATAGAAGAGGGGAATGGGTTGATTGAGGGACGCCGAAAGAATACAGGTATTTATCACAGTTGTAAAGAATGCTCCAAAACGTTTATATGTTTCGCAACCCTTTTGATGAAACAGTTCGTGTGAAGCTTATCGAAAAATTCGAGAAAGTGTTCTTAGCGTTAGAAGGTATATTCATGAATCATGCTGGACAAAATGAGGAGTAACAGATTAAGAGTAATAGTGGAAAATAGGTTGTATTCATGTCTCTGGGGCATTAGTATCTTTTAGATTTAGTAGAAGAAAAAACAAGTAGCGGATAGGAGTATGTTTATGGAAAAAAAGGTAGAGTTAATCGGATTAGTCAACGTCGTTTTAACCCAAAAATGGATTGTTGTTGGAATTACAGCGATTGCTGTTCTTATTTCCGCGCTAGCCAGCTTTTTATTGGTAGAGCCTGTTTATTCAGTTAAAGCAACGGTTTCTGTAAACAATGGATTAATGCCAGGTAGACAGCTGAAAGAGACAGATATTTATTTCAATGAGATGGTTACACCTAGTGTGTACGTGGAACACATCAAATCACCACAAGTCATTGGTGAAGCAATCAAAAAAAGCGGGCTTGAGCAATACACCATAGGGCAAGTGCAGGCAAGCATAACGGTAGAAAATGTACAAAATACGAACTTAATAAACATTACATTAAAAGGGAAAAATGCTTCAGATACGAAGAACATGCTCGATTCGATTTTAATAACCGCTAAAGAATTATTATTAAAAGAAATTCAACAAAGAGTGAAAGAAGATAGCGAACAGCTTGCGATACAGGTAAAAGACCAAAAAGAAGAGTTAGAACAGCTGTTAAAAGAATACAATCAAAAAGCACAATCATTACAGCTTTCCAGTTTTCTTTTGTTGGATACGATAATTTCGCATAATAACCAATACATGATTAATTTAGATCAAGGGCGTTTGCCAAGTACGGGGACTATTTCAGAAAAAGATTTACTTTCGTTAAGTGATCTCAGTAATAAAATCCAAGTTTATTCGGACAACTATCGTGAATATTTAACGAATCAGCAACAACTACAAGGATTTTTGCAAACCGTGTCGGTGGACGATAAAATATTGACTCTTTCAGCCCCTCTTGCCCCTCAAACGCCGGATTCGCCGAATCGGCTGTTAAATATAATCATTGGATTTGTAGTAGGTTTCGCAGCTAGCATTGGCGTTGTGTTCTTCCGACATTATTGGCGGCAATTCAGTCGGAGTTGATTGGATTGCGTAGCAGGTTGCTAAGTGTGTTGATTTAATCAGTAAGAGTCTAAATCGTAACGCTCTATTCCTATTTTGTCGTCATAGGCGGCACTGTTCCGATTGGACATGCACTCTGCTCATTCTCTTCGAACAAAGAAAGCGTTGCAAGCAACCCCGGCTTTCTTGTTCGAGGGATGTGGCAGAAAAGCTTGTGTTTAGCCATATGATTCTGTCTTTTTAAGGAAAATAACGGACAATCAACACCTACGGCAATCAATATATACGTTAATTGAATGAAAGAGAATGATACGTGCTAGGGAATGAAATGATTATCTTTTAGACGAAACGGAAGGATTATACGATGTCAACAGCAAATAGTTTTATAAAAAACAGCTTGTTGAATTTTAATCGAAATATTTTAACGATAATATTGGGAGTTTTATCAACTATTATTATTGCGCGAATATTAGGACCTGAAAAACAAGGGATTTATACCCTTGTCGTATTATTACCAAATATGTTGGTGACATTTCTTAATATTGGCATTGGTCCTGCCAATGTTTATTATGTAGGGAAGCAAAAATATTCAATAGAAACAGTTGTTTCTACTAATATTTTTCTTATATTAGTGATTAGCGCTATTTCTATCATTGTTGGTATATTGTCTGTTATCTTATTTAAGCATACTTTTTTCAAAGAGGTGCCGACACTTTATTTATTTCTCATTTTAATGACCATTCCTTTTTTGTTTGCTAATTCTTTTTTACAAACGATTTTTCAAGGATTACAGGATTTTAAAGTATTTAATTTTGTTTCTATTTTTGGAAGTGTCATAAATCTGGTGTCGCTTGCCATCGTTGTTCTTGTATTACGATTAGGGGTAATAGGTGCAATGATTTCCTTTTTTGTGAGCTCGATTGCCTCTACCTCTATACTGATGATGCATTTAAACAAACGTCATATTGCTGTGCAGCGTAGATATGTCTCCAAAGAATTTATGAAGGACTCCTTAAACTATGGTTACAAAGCGCATTTAAGTAATATTTTGGCTTTTTTAAATTATAGAGCGGATATCTTGCTCATTTCTTACTTTTTATCTCCTGCTGCTGTTGGTATTTATAATATTGCTGTTAGTATAGCGGAAAAAATGTGGATTGTATCACAGCCGGTTTCTACTGTATTGTTTCCGAGAATCTCCTCAGCCAAGAACGATGAGGAAAGGAATAATTTAACGGCACGAGTGGCAAGAAATGTGCTATGGATATCAATTATTGTAGGATTGGCTTTATTTTTTGTTTGTGACTTGTTGGTTCATATAATGTTTGGAGAAAAATATAGTGCAGCATCTAATATTATTAAGATTTTATTAGTCGGGATCACGCTATTCTCAGCCGAGAGAATTTTGTCAAATGATTTAGCGGGGAGAGGAAAACCGGAATTGAATTTATATACCTCTCTATTCACCGTTACAGCCAACATCATATTAAATTTAATTTTTATTCCTAAATTAGGGTTTTATGGTGCGGCTTTGGCGACTTCTGTAGCTTATTCTCTGACGTTTATTTTAAAAATCTGGTTGTTTTGTTATGTGACAAAAACAAAAGTACTTTCTCTGCTTTTAATTAATCAACAAGACGTGGAACTTTATAAAAAATTTTTTCATTCAATAAGGGGTTTAAGAAAATGAGGGTATTAATTGTCCCTTCGTGGTACCCGACAAAAGAAAAACCAAATGCGGGTATTTTTTTTAAAGAACAGGCTATAGCGTTGCAAAAACAAGGGTTAGAGGTAATTGTTGCATACCCAGAAATTCATAGTATGAAAGAACTAAAAAAACAAAAATTGGCTCGGGGTTTTTCCTATACGGTAGAGGAAAGTCTCGAAACATACAGAATGAAAGGATATAATTTTTTACCAAAAATCCGAAAAGGCGCAGGTGTTATATATTATTGGAATTTAAAAAAAATATTTACGAGGTTAGTTAAAGAAGGAAAAAAGCCGGATATTATTCATGCCCATTCTGTTCTCTGGGGCGGATGGGCCGCTGCAAAAATTTCTAAACAATATAATATTCCATTGGTTATTACTGAGCATTCTTCGGCGTTTGTAAGAGGATTAATCAAAGAATACCAAATCCCTTCTATACAAGAAGCGCTTGCTCAAGCAAAAAAAATAATCGCCGTCGGTCCTAGCTTACAAAAAGAGTTGGGGAAATATGTGGATGAGAAAAAAATAACACTAATACCTAATATAGTTAATACGTCCCTATTTAAGACAAATGATGTGATTCAAAAGCCTGATAAGTTCCGGTTTTTTAGTTTAGCTTTTTTGACGTATAATAAAGGTTTTGATTTGTTATTAAAAGCTTTTGCGGAAGCTTTTAAAGGAAATGAGGAAGTAGAGTTAGTGATCGGTGGAGATGGCGAGGAGCGAGAAAATTTAGAAAGCTTAGTGGTAGATTTAGAGATTGAAAAACAAGTAACTTTTTTAGGTGGACTATCGAGGGAACAAGCAGCGTTAGAAATGCAAAAATGTGACGCCTTTGTGTTAGCGAGCCGTTTTGAGACGTTTGGTGTTGTGTTTGTTGAAGCGCTAGCATGTGGAAAACCGATTATAGCGACGAAATGCGGCGGTCCAGAAATGATTGTAAATGAGAAGAACGGATTATTAGTAAATACAGAGGATGTGGAGGAGCTAAGCAAAGCTTTAATGGACATCAAAGCATACTATAGCAGGTATAAAAAAGAAGAGATTACTGCTGATTGTTATGCGAGATTTAGCGAGGATAAAGTTTGTGAGAAGATTATAGGCGAGTACATGAGAATAACAAAAGTGTGAGGGAGTTATGGATAAGAAACAACTCATTATAGCTACAATGATGGTAGTAGCACTGTTAACGTTTTTTGATTTTGTTTCTTTTCGGGTTCAAGTGGGTTTTTTAAATATCACTTTGTTACGGGTTATACTATTAGGCATATGTTTCTTTTTAATTGGACAACAAATATGGAATAAAGAAATTATTATCAGCCATTCGGCGTATATAAACTACGTTTTGCTTTTTTTTATTGTATGGATTTTGTATGGAACGTTACAAATCACTTGGGCAATTGACAAAAGAGCGGCTATAAAGGAAGTGTATTATCTCAGTTTATTTTTTATTTTGGTGTACAACATATTAAGGCTGTTAAATTCAAAATTTATGTTTACACAGATTAATCGTTTTTTGTATTACGTGGCAATTTTTTTTATCGTATTTGCGATAGTGGAGTTACATTTTAACATCCACTTTCCAGTTTCTCGGGTGGTTGCTCAGCCTGATTTGTATAATGGTGTGAGAAGGGCGACTGCTACATTTTATAATGAAAACGATTTTTCGTTTTATTTAGTATTAATTGCCCCTATGTTTTTGTTAAATATCTTATACAAAAAAGGAATTGAGAGGTTGTGGAATGTATTATTTGTCGGGGCTATTTTTTATATAGTAATCGCAAATGATTCCAAACTTTGTCTAATCGCGTTATTAACTCAAGTAATCGCGTTATGGTGGCTGAATCAAAAGGCAAAAGTGCGAAAACTTTCCGTAGCAGCTCTCTTCATTTTTGCTATTTTCTTTATTATTTTCAAGTGGTCATATTTACAACATTCGTATAGTTTAGTGAAACAACAATTATATAGTGGCTCAGGCTCCACGTTTATTAGGAAAGAATTGATTTTTCATGGGATTGATTTCTTTAAAAATTCTTATTTTTTAGGGATTGGTCCTGGTAATTTTGAAACGAATATTTCGATAGCAACTGCTGGTAAGGGGATAAATGGTATTTTTAACGCCCACAATTGGTGGATAGAATTGTTAGCTAACTATGGGCTTATTATTTTTAGTTTGTACGTGACGATGTTTCTGCTCTTACTTATCCAACTTCACAACATAGGGAAATCCAACGTAACAACCTATTCATATTATGGAAAATTGTTTTTGATTAGTTTTATCGGCTTTGTGTTTGCGAGTGCGAGTTCCAGTAATATTTTTTATACGTGGTACCAGTGGCTCCATTTCGCTTTAGCGTTGGCGATAATAAACATCTATCATACGCCCTCCTCGCCGTGCTCCGATGTGTAGGGAATGAGTAGGCGGTTGACGAAGCAATAAAAAACATCGGACAGCGTGCCTGTGCACTGCGATCCGAAAAGTATATACATCCAAATTGAAATTTTAACCTCTGGTTCACGCAGCACACCCGATGCGGCGTAACACCTCATCTGGGTGCTGTAAGACGTATTGTTCAAAACGAGTAATCGACTGGGCAATATCATTTTGGTCTTTATGCAAGACGTTGGCGATGACTTCATCTTTCAGCCACTTCCATAACCGTTCAATGGGGTTTAACTGTGGAGAATACGGTGGCAAAAAGATAAAGTGAAAGGCGGTGCCTTCTTCCCTTTGAAGGAAAGCTTGCACCATGTTGGCATGATGAATACGCGCATTGTCCAATACAAGCACGATGAATCGATCCGCATATTTCTCTTTCAACAGGCGCAAAAAGTCTAGGAACGTTTCGGCATTGGCGGATGATGCGCGATGAAACACGACATCGCCTTGTTGTACGTCGACTGCGCCAAAAATAGAAACGTGGGCGTGGTGACCGTAGCTTGGCACTTGTTTTTGATGACCTACTTCTGCCCAGGCGGTACGAAGCGCTTGATACGCGCGAACATGCGTTTCATCAACAGAAAGCAGAACCATTTCCTCCGTGATTAGTTTTTTTTATAAACTCGAGTTCCTTTTCAAAGGCCGCTTGAAGCACTGG
>NZ_JAILZV010000098.1 GCF_023512315.1 Anoxybacillus sp. | reverse complement strand
CGAATTTATGCACTGTATTCCACTGTCTGCTTTTTTTCTTTTACTAAATAGGCGACATAAAAAAGAAAAGGAAACCCTAAAAAGCTTAGGAGTGCTAGCGAAGCAAACAAATATCCGCCTTGCGATACGCCAAAAAAAGAAAGTAAAAAGCCCCCGACTACCGGGCCGAACGCGTTGCCGATGGAGGTAAATCCCATTGCCCCGAAATAGAGCCCTTTCATGTGCGGTTTCGCGATTTGGTCGACAAATAAATCGGTCATCGTAAACATCATTACCTCTCCAATAGTGAAAACAACGATCGCGATTACTAGTGCGAGTGGATGGTCGAAGAATCCGAACAAACATAATCCAATACCGCTTGTTACTGTGCCAAGCGCAATCGATACTGCGGGCGAATACAGTTTGCCAATGCGTGTAATCGGGTATTGGGCGATTAATACCGTAATCGCGTTCACGACAATTAAATACGAAAACAGTTGAACCCCATCGGTGTAGGACGATACGTATTGCGGAATAGTAGAGCTAAATTGGGAATACCCTGCTACCCCTAACGTAATGCCGATCATTGCTAATAAAAAAATTTTATCGTGAACAATCACGGTGCACGCTTTTCGGAAAGTCACCCGCATTTCTTTTGATTGAGTGGGAACACCTTTCTGTGGAGACAGCCACCATAACGACAACCCATACAACGCGTAAATGAAGGCCGTCAGCCAAAACGCCGAGGTCGACGAAGCGCTGCCCATTTTTAAGCCAAGGAGCGGGCCAATCGCCGCTGCGACATTAATGGCCGCATAGCGCAAATTAAAGACAAGCAATTTATGTTCTTGCTTTGTTACGTCGGACAACAACGCCCGAGAAGACGGTTCAAAAAAAGAACGGCATATTCCGTTTAAAGCATTCAATAAAAAAAAGAGCCATACATCGTTTGCCACCGCAAAACCGATAAAAACAAGCGACCAAAGCCAAATGGAACTAATCATGACGTTTTTACGGCCAAAACGGTCGGATAAATATCCGCCAATAAACCCGCTAAAGATGCTGATAAAAGAGCTTATGCCGATAATCATCCCTGCCTCTACGGCACTTGCCCCTTTTCCTTTTGTTAAATAAATCGATAAAAATGGAATGGTCATAAATGTTGCCGCTCTTGCGAAAAATGTTCCGATAATAATATGTAAACTAATAGGGGTTAATTTTTTCCACATCGAGTATTTCTCCTTTGAAAATAAGTTAGTGCTCGATTATGATAAAAAGAGCGTTATTTTACAAAATTTTAGCGAGAAAGACCCTGCCTTTAGGCATTGGGGTGAATCAGTGGAGGTGATAGCAGTTGAATCTTTCGCTTTTATTCGTGGTGATGTTTCTTGTGATGTCCGGGTTTGGAATTATCATTCCTGTTCTTCCGTTTTTTGCAGAAAACATCGGAGCGTCACCGACGGAACTTGGGTTATTAATGGCGGTATATTCGTTGATGCAGCTATTGTTTGCGCCCGTCTGGGGTCGTCTGTCCGATCGATACGGTAGAAAACCGTTTTTATTGCTTGGTATTATCGGGTTGACGCTTTCCTTTTTCTTATTTGCCATTGCCAATACCCTTTCGATGCTATTTGTCGCACGTATCCTTGGTGGGGTGTTATCAGCAGCAACGATGCCAACAGCAACCGCCTATGTCGCAGACGTTACTTCTGTTGAAGAACGCGGCAAAGGAATGGGAATGATTGGAGCAGCGATTGGACTAGGGTTTATTTTTGGACCAGCGATTGGCGGCATCCTTTCGAAAAATGATTTACATACCCCGTTTTGGCTAGCTGGGTGTCTTTCACTTGTCACCGCCTTACTTGTGTTCGTTTTTTTAAAGGAGTCACTCCCAAAAGAAAAACGGACATATCGCGCACGGAAGCGAGTTGTTTTATCCATATGGAAAGAGCCCGTTATGTTTTTATACCTTTTGCAATGGTTTATTTCTTTTTCGCTAGCCGGCTTAGAAGCAACGTTTGCTTACTACGCTGCGCAACGGGCAGGGCTTCATTCTACGGAACTCGGCTATATTTTTATGATGATGGGGTTAGCGAGCGCATTCGTTCAAGGTGGATTAGTCGGAAAACTAATTCGTACGTTTGGCGAAGGAAAAGTTATCCAACTCGGCATTATGCTCTCTGCCCTCGGGTTTGCGCTTATTTTGTTCATCCATGACTTTTGGACGGCTGCTCTTTATTTATCAATTTTTGGGGTTGGCAACGGCGTCATTCGGCCCTGTCTTTCCTCACTCATCACGAAACAAGCAGCCAATGATGAAGGAAGTGCTGCTGGATTCCTTTCTTCCTTTGATTCGCTCGGCAGGCTAGTCGGACCACCGATTGCTGGCTGGCTATTTACGCTTACCGCGTCTTTACCATATGTACTCGGTATCGTTTTATGTAGTTTTGCTTTTTTCTGCTACTATTTGTTTGTTACCAAGCAAAAGAGTCACGCGCTCGGATAAGGGGGGCAATCTTTCCCTTATCCGATAGAAGAATCGTGCCGCTGCAACGAAACCGACTCTTTCGTCTCGCGCATAAAAAAATAAACAATAAGCAACAAAGACAAGCTGCTAAACAGCACAACCATCATTTCGAGCCCAACGACATCCAAGAAAAAGCCTGTGCCCAGCAAGACAATTTGAAATAATACGCGGTCTAGCATATTTTTCAAAGAAAAAAAGCGACCGTGATATTCTTTCGGAATGGTCGTTTGAAAAATGGTAGCCGTAATCGGAAAAAAACACCCGACACTAAAGCCGAATAAGGCAAACGATGCTAAAGCAGCAAGTTTTATTTCTGAAAAATATAGCAAGCCTTGTGAAATGGCAATGAGTAGGGCGAAAACATACAGCAACTTTCGCTGCCCTACCGCCATTCGTTTTACAGCGAAAGCACCGATCATGAAGGCAATTCCTTCTGTTGTATATAAAAGTCCTTTCACTGCCGGATCGTGGTGCAAGTCGCTAATGCTCATGACGATTAAGTTAAATCCCCCAAGGAATAGCATTGGAATGAGCGTTAATAGCAACGCGATTTTCACAAGCGGATACTTTTTTAATAACGGAATCATCTCTGTAAACCGCATTTTAGGCCGTTGGTTGGACTCGTTTGTATGCTCATTAGGAACGTTTAGAAAAAACGTCACTCCGAACAAGATTACGTAAGCGATGAAACTCGCAATATAAAGCGATCGAAGGCTTACAAGCGCAAGCAACATCCCTCCTAACGCAGTCCCTACAATTCGCGAAATGGTGGAAACATTCATATGAATCCCATTCATCGCAAGCAATTCCCCTTCCTCGACAATAAGCGGAATCGTCGCTTGAAGGGCAGGAAAATAAAAAGCAGCGGAAATTTGAAACGTTACTGCAAAAGCAAGCATCCAACTAATCGATGAAAAATGCAGGGCGAGCAGCATAAACGTGACACTAATCATCCGAAGAAATCCGGAATACAATAAAACAGTTTTTTTGCTATATCGATCACACACTTTGCCAGCGAGCGGCCCAACGAGTACGCCTGCTAATAGCCCAATAAATAAAATAAGCGACTTGAGAAAGTCAGAAGGAACGTGTTGTTGTAAAAATTCTAAGTTCCCGATGATTCCAAACCAAAGTCCCAGCCCAGCAACAAGTTCGCCTGTTAGAATAATCCATACGTTTTTATTTTTCCACATTGCTTCTCTCCCTTTCTTTGCCAATTTATTGTATCATACTATTTCGTCTAGCGAAATATTTTTTTTATGATTTTGTTGATTATTTAGAACATAGTTTTATAAAAATAAAAAAATCCCCTCTAGCCGAGTAATAAAATTTTCGGTACACTACTAACGAACCTTTGTTTTTGATAAGGAGCCGTGGCGAATGGATAGAAAGATAGAAAGAAAAGTGGCGGAGTTGGAGAAAGAAGTCCAATTTTACAAACGATTTGTACAACAATTGCCATTTTCGTTTCAATTTACAGATTATTCGTTAGGGATGGCGATGACAAAAACACGTGGAACAGCTGAACCAACATTTCGTTTCGATGTCGCTACTCATCAAGCACCTGTGGAACTTCAACTAGATATCGATCCGATTTCGGACTTGCCGTTTGAAAAAGTGGAAGCATTTTTAGCTCCTATTCTCGATCTTGTTCCCCATCATATCGTATTTGTCGATGGGAACGGCATTATCACGCTTTGTAATTTGCAAGCGGCAAACGATACCGGCGTAGACCGCGACGCGATGATTGGTAAACATATTCGCGAACTGTTAAAACTACCAGACGAGCTCATTATGACGCTTAAATCGATTGAAAACAATGAGCCGATTTACAATCAAGAAGTGTTAGATCGCTATTACGGAATTATTAATACGCGCTTCATTCGCAATGGAGACGGCTCGATTAAACGCGTCATTAGCATGTTTCAATCGCTTAATCTCATGAAAGAAACAGAAAAATTAGCGGTCGCTGGCCGCATCGCTGCTGGGATTGCCCATGAAATTCGCAATCCGCTCACAACGGTGCGCGGATATTTGCAGTTTTTTAAAAATGAGCTTCCCGACCGGATTGTGTCGCTTATTGATAAATTGCTTATTCCGGAATTAGACAGAGCCAATGGGATTATTACCGATTTTTTAAATATTGCGAAACCAGCGGAAGTAAAGGCAGAAAAGATGAATATAAACCAATTCATTCAAGAAGATTTAGGGATTTTACTGCATAGCGAAGCATTGCTTCGTGATGTGGAAGTCCATTATCAGTTGGATGAACGGCTAAACAACTACGACGTAGAAGCCGATAAAAATCAGCTGTTACAAGTGTTTTTAAACCTTTTCCATAACGCCGTAGAAGCGAAAGTGAAGAAAACGATGCGCATTTCGATTACAAGTAAATTGCATAACAACATTGTACAAATTTTCTTTTGCGACGATGGACCGGGGATTCCGCCAACAATTATTGATTATATTTTTGATCCGTTTTTCTCGACAAAAGAAACAGGAACTGGACTCGGATTGTCATTGTCGCGCAAAATCATTGAACTTCATAAAGGAACAATGAAAGTACAAAGCGATGAAACCGGCACATGCTTTTTACTTGAATTACCCGTTTATCCTCGCGCCTCTTTATGAGGCGTTTTTTTATTTCTAGTTGTTTATTTAGAACAATGTTTTACTTATTTTTGGGGTTGTTTGTTTTCCATTTTTTTCGTAACCTATAGTAATAGCGATAAAGGGAGGTGGTTAAGTGAGACAGACGTTTTCATATAAAGAAAAAACGTGGCAGCTGCTTCAGCTTCTGTTGCCTGTATTGGTTACTCAAGTCGGGCTTTATGCGATGAACTTTGCCGATGTGGCGATGTCGGGGCATGCGAGCGCACAAGACTTGGCTGGGGTGGCGATTGGTTCAAATATTTGGGTTCCTATCTTTACAGGTTTAGGTGGGATTTTACTTGCGCTTACTCCAGTCGTTTCGCACCATCTTGGCGCGAAACGTCCGGAACAAATTCCGTATTCAGTCATGCAAGCGATTTATTTAGCCATTGTAATTGCTTTCGCCATTCTGCTCATCGGAGCGTTTACGTTACCAATCATATTAGCTACGATGCAGCTAGAAGCAACGGTAAAAACTATCGCCTATCATTATTTAGTGGCGCTTTCGTTCGGTATTGTTCCTTTATTTATCTACCATGTACTTCGTTGCTTTATGGATGCGCTTGGGCAAACAAAGACAACGATGTTTATTACATTAAGCGCTTTGCCTGTCAATGTTGTATTTAACTACTTACTTATTTTCGGAAAGTTTGGTTTTCCGGCATTAGGTGGTATCGGAGCTGGATATGCGACGGCGATTACATATTGGTTTTGTTTGATTGTCGCCCTATTCGTCACCGTAAATTGTCGCCCTTTTTCTCATTACCGTCTTTTCCGCCGGTTTTACCCGCTTTCTGTCACGCCATGGAAAGAATTGTTAAAAATTGGGCTACCGATTGGCTTTGCCATTTTCTTTGAAACGAGCATTTTCGCGGTCGTCACGTTATTGATGAGCCGATTTAACACGGTAACCATTGCAGCGCATCAAAGCGCAATTAATTTTGCTTCCCTTCTTTATATGATTCCGTTAAGCGTATCGATGGCGTTAACCATTGCGGTCGGATTTGAAGCAGGAGCGAAACGTTATGAAGATGCGAAGCAATATAGCATTCTTGGCATTAGTATTGCCGTCAGCACCGCGGTCATTACTTCGCTTGTTCTTTATGTATTCCGTGGCGAAATTGCAGCACTCTATACAAAAGATGGGACTGTATGGGAATTGACAAAACAGTTTTTATTATACGCTATCTTTTTCCAATTTTCCGATGCTATTGCGGCACCAATTCAAGGAGCGCTTAGAGGGTATAAAGACGTCAATGCTGCCTTTGTCGCTGCACTTTTAGCGTATTGGGTGATCGGGTTGCCGGTCGGCTATGTATTGGCTAATTACACTTCCGCTGAAGCGTTCGGCTATTGGATTGGGCTTATTGCTGGATTAGCTGCCGGCGCGGTCTTTTTATCGTTTCGTTTATTGCGCGTTCAAAAGAAAGAGCATAACGAACAAAAGGCGGAAGAAGCGTGTTAGCTTCTCCGCCTTTTGTTAAAAAGTTAGCACCATGCGGCACCGACGATAATCAACAAGATAAACAACACAACGATGAGCACGAAGCCGCGCCCATAGCCGTATCCACCATACCCATAGCCGCCATAACCCCAGCCGTATCCGTATCCAAATGGCATCTCTTTCCCTCCCTTTTTTACAAAGTAACGTTTTCATAGGCGCAGGGATTAGTACCCCCAACCACCAACAAATGCCGCACCAACAATAATTAACAAAATAAACAACACAACAATTAACGCGAATCCGCCGCCGTAAGCTGCACCCATCTTGAGCACCTCCTTCACTATTGTACTTGTAGACTATTCATCTAATGGGAAAAAGGTTAGGTATTTTTACGAAAATGGGTATTTGTCGATTAAAAAACGGACCGCCTACTGGACAGTCCGTTATCTTGCACCAAATGAATTTCGTTGGACAATTTTATGATGCCACCCTTGCATTCGCTTTGTTTTGGCAAATGAAAAAACGATAAGGGCAAGCCAAATGCAGCTGAACGCGTATAAGTGCGCTTTTGTAAATGCTTCATGAAACAAAAAAACGCCTAACATTAAGCTTAATGTCGGGGAAAGATATTGCAAAAAGCCGACCATCGTTAAAGAAATTCGTTTTGCCCCTTTCGCAAAATATAACAATGGCAACGCAGTCGCTGGTCCTGCTCCTACCAATAAAACTGTTTGCCAATTAGAAAATGAAAGCGGTTCGCTATGTATGAGAAGATAAACAAGCGAAATCGGCATGACAACCATTGTTTCAAACGTCAATCCAATCGCTGCTTCAAAGGAAGCTAGCTTTTTCGTTAGTCCATAAAAAGCAAACGATAAGGCAAGCGATAAGGCAACGAACGGAAACTTTCCGTACTGGAACGTAATAATGAACACACCGCAAAGTGCAAGGAAAAACGACGTCCATTGCCATATGTTTAGCCGTTCTTTTAACACAATCATCCCTAAGGCAACGCTAAATAACGGGTTAATATAATACCCTAAACTCGCTTCGACGATATGGTTGTGATTGACTGCCCATATGTAAATAAACCAATTGGCGCTAATTAAACAGGCAGATGCGATAACCCCGATCGCTCGCTTCGGCTGCTTCCACATCCCGACAACCTGTGCTCGAAATAGCGAAAATTGCTTCGTTACAACGAGCAAGCCAATCATAAAAACAAACGACCAAACAATTCGATGGGCCAAAATTTCCGCTGCCGCATAATTGTCCAACAGTTTCCAATAAAGCGGTAAAATCCCCCACATAAGATAAGCTGCTGCGGTGTAAAAAATACCGAGCTTTCGTTCATGTTCGTTCATCGCTATATCTCCTTTTGTTTTCCAAGTTGGCAATAGTTTTATTATAAACTGTTTTTATCGCTTTTCCAAGAAAAAGCATTTCTATGACTTCCCCCACCCTCTTTCTTATCTTTTGAAAAACCCCTTAATCGTTTATGAGCGATTAAGGTCTGGTTCGATATGTACGTGTGTCGTTTCGATGTGGTGCTGGTTTTTCATCATTTTTTCTATTTCATCGGCAATTTCATGGCTTTGGGCAACGGTTAAATCGGCAGCGACATGAATGGTGACATCGAGAATAATTTGATTACCAACCATTCTCGCTTTCACATCTGATACCCGCTTCACCCCGTTAACGGATGCAATTTCTTGTTCATAAGTCGTTAACGCTTGTTCGTCAAACCCGTCAGTTAGCAAATGCGACGTTTCGAAAAAAATATGCCATGCCGTTTTACAAATAATGATACCGATTAACAAGGCAGCAAGCGGATCAAGCCACCATATTCCCCAGTTCGTCCCGAAAATTCCAACGACCGTTCCGATGCTGACAAGGGCGTCGGATAAATGGTCTTTGGCAGCGGAAGCAAGCGCTTGGCTGTTCACTCGTTCGGAGAGGCGCTTATTAAACCAATAGACGACAAACATCATCGCTGCAGAAAACATCCCAACCCATGCCGCAATAAATTGTGGCACCTCCTCTTTCCGATGAAAGAGCGACATTCCTCCTTTGCCGACGACATCTAGACCAATTGACATCATCATAAACGCCGCAATAAGCGATGAAATGTTTTCTGCACGTGAATGGCCGTACGGATGGTTATGGTCGCGCGGTTTTTGCGCAATTTTAATGCCAATTAAAATCGCGACGGACGAAATAATATCACTAAAGTTGTTCCAGCCATCTGCTGTGACCCCATCGGAATGGGCAATATAACCAATAATTAATTTGATAATTGCTAAACTAATATAACTGCCAATGCTCACCCATGCTCCTAGTTCTGGTTTCATTTATTTCACCCTTACTGTTCCTACTTGCACATATTAGTTTACCAGCATACGATTGTGTGAGTCTACAGCAACAAAATTGCGGCGTCGAACAACTATAGAAGGCGACAAACTTTTTCTCCCCTAGCGAACTTTATTGGATAAAGGAAACTATTTAGTTACATAATATTTATTATGTAAACTATATAAAGATAAAAGGACGCCCGCTTCAGGCATCCGTTATACTTTTTTTACTATTTGGAAATATTCTTCCAACGTAATATTTTTTTCATAAATGACTTTTGCTGCTTTTTGCCCCACATACCGAATATGCCACGGCTCATATTGGTAGCCCGTGATGGCTTCCTTCCCTTTTGGGTAGCGAATAATAAAGCCGTATTCGTGGGCATGGGCGGCCACCCATTTTCCTTCGTTCGTCTCACCAAATGCAGCAGTTAGGTTTGCCTTTATGCTTTGGCTGGAAATATCGATCGCAAGCCCGGTTTGATGTTCGCTCTGTCCTGGGTATGCCACGGCGTGAATGGCTTTTTCCTTCCCATTTTTCTTCACTTCTTCATCGAACAGCTCTTTTTGCCGGTCATACGACCGATAGCCGGAAACCGCTATGAGCGATATTCCTTCTTTTTGTGCTGCGGCAAATAGTTGTTCAAGCGCCCTTGCTGCTTCTAGGCGCATGTACCGTTTTTCCACAGTTGTTTCGGAAAACGAAAACGGCACGTTCGGAACGACTAAATCGTTCGGTTTATAGGAAGCTGGCAAACTTTGTTCCTTATTGACGAGCGCTAATATATTCGTTGGGTTCATAATAATTTTTTTCCCGTTTTGTACTTCAATGACGTTCCAATATTTTGCTTCTAAAAGTAATTCTTCATCAACCGGTGGGGTTGGGGTTGGTTGTTCTGTGCTCGGTTGCTCGTTGTTGGGCTGCTGTTCTTCTGGCGTCGGTGCTTCGGTCGAAGGTTGTTTTTCGTTTTTGTTTTCTACTTGCGGCTTCGTTGGTTGTGCATGTTGTTCAACGGGCGCGCAACCGGCTGCAAGGCAAACCGCAGTGAGCATTAATAATGTGCGTTTCACTTTCTTCACCTGACTTGGAAACACCCTTGGAGAACCAAGGGTGTTTTTACGAACGAATCGCAGCTTCTAAAGCGACTTCAATCATTTCGTTAAACGTTGTTTGCCGCTCTTGCGCTGTCGTTTCTTCTCCTGTTAAAATGTGGTCGCTTACCGTTAGTACCGAAAGCGCTTTGCGACCGAATTTAGCAGCTAGCGTATAAAGAGCCGCTGTTTCCATTTCTACTGCAAGCACACCGTAACGAGCCCATTTTTCAAATTCTGCATTGTCATTGTAGAACATATCTGCGGTGAATACGTTCCCTACTTTTAATTGCAACCCTTTTTCGATCCCGACGTCATAAGCGGTCCGTAACAAATCGAAGTTTGCCGTTGGTGCATAGTCGACTCCTCCAAAAGTAAGCCGGTTCATTTGCGAATCCGTTGAAGCGCTCATCGCTAAAATGACGTCGCGCACCTTCACGTCTTTTTGAATCGCTCCGCACGTGCCGACGCGGATTAACGTTTGGACGTTATAGCTTTGCATTAATTCGTTTACATAAATCGAAATGGATGGAACGCCCATCCCTGTTCCTTGTACCGAAACGCGATGGCCTTTATATGTACCCGTAAATCCAAGCATGCCGCGAACGCGGTTATAGCAAGTTGCCCCTTCTAAAAACGTTTCCGCAATATATTGCGCTCGGAGCGGATCGCCTGGCAACAAAATTTTATCGGCAATTTCATGTTCCTTTGCTTCGATGTGAATGCTCATCTGTTTGTCCTCCTTCATTCTCAGTCATGGGAATTTCCCTTTCTCATTGTACACCCTTTATCGTTTAGATACAATGGGAGGACGGATGGATGTCAAAAAGGCAACAAACGAAAAGGGGCCACGAGTGTTGATTATCCATTATTTTACTAAAAACACAGAATCATTTGACTGAACACAAGCTTTTCTGCCTCTTCCCTCGAACAAGAACGCCGGCGG
>NZ_JAILZV010000097.1 GCF_023512315.1 Anoxybacillus sp. | reverse complement strand
TGGCTGTATTGAAAATGGATGATAAAAAATAAGGAAACAAAGGCTGTCTCATCAGATGGGATAGCCTTGTTTTTTACATAAAGGAGCGATGACGAGTGATTCAGGCAGCGTATTTGCACATTCCGTTTTGCACGCATATTTGCCACTATTGCGATTTTAATAAAGTATTTGTCAAAGGGCAGCCGGTAGCGGAATATTTGCAAGCGATGGCACAAGAAATGAAACAGACGGTGGCGCAGTTTCCGACGGAGCGGTTGCAGACGATTTTTATTGGCGGCGGCACGCCAACGTCGTTAACGATCGAACAGCTCGATTTTTTGTTCACAAGCATTCATCGTTTTCTTCCATTCGCTGTCGATCAGGTAGAATTTACGGTAGAAGCGAATCCGAACGACCTATCGCGCGAAAAATTGCAGCTGTTAAAAGATGGAGGCGTCAACCGATTAAGCATCGGTGTGCAGACGTTCGACGACACGCTGTTGCACCGAATTGGTCGCACCCATCAACCGCGTGACGTATGGCGAGCGGTTGAAACCGCCAAAGCGGTCGGCTTTACGAATATTAGCATCGATTTAATCTACGGACTGCCTGGGCAAACGCTTGACCAGTTACGAACGGATTTAGCGGTGGCGTTTTCCCTTGATGTTTCGCACATCTCCGCCTATTCCTTAATTATTGAACCAAAAACGGTGTTTTATAACTTAATGCGGAAAGGACAACTTTTTTTGCCGTCCCAAGACGAAGAAGCGGAAATGTACGAAGAGACGATGAAACAAATGCAACAACACAGATACGTTCAATATGAGCTAAGTAACTACGCTCGTGCTGGATTCGAAAGCCGGCATAATTTAACGTATTGGAACAATGAGTACTACTATGGCATCGGGGCTGGCGCCCATAGCTATGTGAACGGCGTGCGCAACGTCAACGTGGGACCGGTGAAAAAGTATATCGAACGTGTCGAAAATGGGCAGTTGCCGTACATGGAACAACGCGAAGTAAGCGAGCGGGAACAAATGGAAGAAGAAATGTTTTTAGGGCTTCGGAAAATAGAAGGCGTATCGAAACAACGGTTTTACGAAAAATTTCATCGCCCGATGGCGGAGGTATTTGGCGATGTCATTGCCAAGCAAAAAGCAAACGGGCTACTAGAAGAAACTGAAACGCATCTTCGCCTCACCCACCGCGGCAAGCTGCTCGGCAATGTCGTGTTTGAAGCGTTTCTTCATGTCAGCTAATTGACAGAAGCGGCCGAATTTGATACTTTAATAATAGATTTAGCACTCGAATGATTTGAGTGCTAACAGAGGTGATGATCGTTGTTAACTGATCGCCAATTGCTTATTTTGCAGGTCATTATTGATGATTTTATTCGTTACGGTCAGCCCGTTGGTTCGCGAACGTTATCGAAGAAAGAGAAAATTACGTTTAGCTCCGCGACGATCCGAAATGAGATGGCAGACCTAGAAGAACTAGGGTATATCGAAAAAACGCACATTTCCTCTGGTCGGGTGCCATCGGAGAAAGGCTATCGTTACTACGTCGATCATCTATTGTCGCCACAGCGGCTGACACAAGAAGACATGAACAAAATTAAATCGATTTTTGCCGAGCGAATTTACGAATTGGAAAAATTAGTGCAAAAATCGGCACAAATTTTATCGGACTTAACGAGCTATACGTCGATTGTTCTTGGTCCAGCCGTGAAAGAAAATAAGTTGAAGCGGCTGCAAATTATCCCGCTAACGAAAGAAACGGCGGTAGCGATTATCGTCACGGATACAGGGCATGTCGAAAACCGCGTCATTACGATTCCGGCAGCCGTGAACGCTTCCGATTTAGAAAAAATGGTGAACATTTTAAACGAGCGACTCGTCGGTGTGCCGCTAGTTGATTTAAAAGACAAAATTTACAAAGAAGTGGCAAACGTATTGCGCATGCATATTTATAGCTACGATAGCATGCTGAAAACGATTGCTGAGACGCTCGACATTCCGCAAGAAGAGAAAATGTTTTTCGCCGGAAAAACGAACATGCTCAGCCAACCAGAATTTAGCGACATTCAAACCATTCGCTCGTTAATGGCGATGATTGAACAAGAAAAAGACTTTTACCGCTTGTTGCGCAAACATCGGCAAAAAGGGATTCACGTGACGATCGGACGCGAAAATCAATTGAGCGGAATGGAAAACTGCAGCTTAATTACCGCAACGTACTCTGTTGGCGAAGAGCCGTTGGGAACGATTGCAGTGCTCGGTCCGACGCGCATGGAATATTCTCGCGTCATTACGATTTTAAATCGTGTCGCTTCCGATTTATCAACGGTGCTGACGGATTGGTATCAAAACAACTAGCATTGGTCATATTGGATAATGGATGGTCGGTGCTTGGCACCCCATCCTTTCCTTGTGAGCATACATACTTGATGACGTTAAGGGAGGTGAGGGCGATGGAAAAAGAAAAAGAAACGCTCGAAATGCAAGAAGAAGCTACATATGATCCAACGACAGAAGAAACAGTACAAACAGAGCAAGAAACAAAGGAAGAACAGAACGAAGAATTAGAAAAAGCGAAAGCGCAAATTGCTGAACTGCAAAATAAATTACAAGAGATGGAACAGCGTTACCTCCGCTTATATGCGGATTTCGATAATTTCCGCCGCCGGACAAAATTAGAATTTGAGGCAGCAGAAAAATACCGCGCCCAAAGTTTAGTGACCGATTTATTGCCGGCGTTAGACAACTTTGAGCGCGCCTTAAAAGTAGAAGTGGAAGATGAAAAAGCGAAATCCATTTTGCAAGGGGTCGAAATGGTGTACCGCTCGCTCGTCGACGCGCTAAAGAAAGAAGGCGTCGAAGCGATTGAATCGGTTGGAAAACCGTTCGATCCGCACGTCCACCAAGCAGTCATGCAAGTTGAAGATAGCAACTACGAACCGAATACGGTCGTCGAAGAGTTTCAAAAAGGATACAAACTAAAAGACCGTGTCATTCGACCGGCAATGGTGAAAGTAAATCAATAAACAGGAGGGTGATTGCGATGAGCAAAATTATCGGTATTGACTTAGGAACGACAAACTCTTGCGTTGCAGTGTTAGAAGGTGGCGAGCCAAAAGTCATTCCAAACCCAGAAGGAGGACGAACAACGCCTTCTGTCGTAGCGTTTAAAAACGGGGAGCGACAAGTCGGGGAAGTGGCGAAACGCCAAGCGATTACAAACCCGAATACGGTAATTTCGATTAAGCGCCATATGGGAACAAACTACAAAGTCGAAATCGAAGGAAAGCAATATACGCCGCAAGAAATTTCGGCGATGATTTTACAATACTTAAAATCGTATGCGGAAGCGTATTTAGGTGAGCCGGTCACAAAAGCGGTGATCACTGTCCCAGCGTACTTCAACGACGCGCAGCGCCAAGCGACAAAAGACGCGGGACGAATCGCAGGCCTAGAAGTCGAGCGCATCATTAACGAGCCGACAGCCGCAGCGCTTGCATACGGCTTGGATAAAATGGATGAAGACCAAACGATTCTCGTCTACGACTTAGGCGGCGGTACGTTTGATGTATCGATTTTGGAGTTAGGCGATGGCGTGTTTGAAGTAAAAGCGACAGCTGGCGATAACCATCTTGGTGGGGACGACTTCGACCAAGTCATCATTGATTACTTAGTCGAGCAGTTCAAAAAAGAGCATGGCATCGACTTATCGAAAGATAAAATGGCGCTTCAGCGTTTAAAAGACGCTGCCGAAAAAGCGAAAAAAGACCTTTCTGGTGTGACGCAAACACAAATTTCGTTGCCGTTCATTAGCGCGAACGAAACAGGTCCGTTGCATTTAGAAATGACATTAACACGCGCGAAATTTGAAGAGTTGTCCGCTCATCTTGTTGAGCGCACGATGGGACCGGTACGCCAAGCGTTGAAAGACGCAGGGTTAACGCCAGCGGACATCGATAAAGTCATTCTTGTTGGCGGTTCGACGCGCATCCCAGCTGTTCAAGAGGCGATTAAGAAAGAAATCGGCAAAGAGCCACATAAAGGCGTGAACCCAGACGAAGTCGTAGCGATCGGTGCAGCGATCCAAGGTGGGGTCATCGCTGGAGACGTCAAAGACGTCGTATTGCTAGACGTTACGCCGCTTTCGCTAGGGATTGAAACAATGGGCGGCGTCTTTACGAAACTTATCGAACGCAACACGACGATTCCAACAAGCAAATCACAAATTTTCTCGACCGCAGCCGATAACCAAACGGCGGTAGACATTCACGTCTTACAAGGGGAGCGTCCGATGGCTGCCGACAACAAAACGCTCGGTCGCTTCCAATTAACCGACATTCCGCCAGCACCGCGTGGCGTACCACAAATCGAAGTAACGTTCGACATTGACGCTAACGGAATTGTCCACGTGCGCGCGAAAGATTTAGGCACGAATAAAGAGCAGTCGATTACGATTAAATCGTCGTCTGGTCTTTCCGAAGAAGAAATTCAGCGCATGGTTCGCGAGGCAGAAGAAAATGCCGAAGCGGACAGAAAACGGAAAGAAGCGGCAGAGCTTCGCAACGAAGCTGACCATTTAGTATTCACAACGGAAAAAACGCTAAAAGAAGTAGAAGGCAAAGTCGACGAGGCGGAAGTGAACAAAGCGCGCGAAGCAAAAGACGCCTTAAAAGCAGCGCTGGAGAAAAACGACCTCGACGACATTCGGGCGAAAAAAGATGCTCTTCAAGAAATCGTGCAACAGCTATCGATTAAACTATACGAACAAGCAACAAAACAAGCGCAACAACAAGGCGCTGACGGCACTACGAAAAAAGACGATAACGTCGTCGATGCGGAATTTGAAGAAGTAAAAGACGATAAATAAAAACGAAAAAGTCAAAGTCAGGCCTGCCTTGGCTTTGACTTTTTCATTTCTATTGCACACGTTCAGAAGCGAATGGTACAATAAATTTTATGTGAGTGAATCGGGAGTGGGTGATGATGACGAAACGAGATTATTATGAAGTTCTCGGAGTAAGCAAAAACGCAACAAAAGATGAAATTAAAAAAGCATATCGAAAACTGTCGAAACAATACCATCCGGACGTCAATAAAGAGCCGGGGGCGGAAGAGAAGTTTAAAGAAATTAAAGAAGCGTACGAAGTATTAAGCGATGACCAAAAACGTGCGCATTACGACCAATTTGGCCATGCTGACCCGAACCAAGGATTTGGCGGGTTCCGCAGCGACGATTTTGATTTTGGTGGCTTTAGCGGGTTTGGCGGGTTTGAAGATATTTTCACGTCCTTTTTTGGCGGCGGACGACGCCGGGACCCGAACGCCCCACGCGCAGGTGCAGATTTGCAATACACGATGACATTGACGTTTGAAGAAGCGGCGTTCGGAAAAGAAACGGACATCGAAATTCCGCGCGAAGAAACGTGCGACACATGCCACGGTTCTGGGGCAAAACCAGGCACGAAAAAAGAAACGTGTGCTCACTGCCACGGAACAGGACAAATAAGCGTCGAACAAGTGACGCCGTTTGGCCGAATTGTCAACCGAAGACCGTGCCATTATTGCGGTGGGACAGGGCAATTTATTAAAGAAAAATGTACGACGTGCGGCGGAAAAGGGCGCGTGAAAAAGCGGAAGAAAATTCACGTCAAAATTCCAGCGGGAATTGATGATGGCCAACAATTGCGTGTCGCCGGTCAAGGAGAGCCGGGAGTAAACGGCGGACCAGCAGGCGATTTATATATCGTGTTCCACGTCGAACCGCACGAATTTTTCGAGCGCGACGGCGACGACATTTATTGCGAAATTCCGTTGACGTTCGCCCAAGCAGCGCTCGGTGACGAATTAGAAGTGCCGACATTGCATGGAAAAGTGAAGCTGAAAATCCCAGCAGGGACGCAAACAGGCACGAAATTCCGCCTCAAAGGAAAAGGGGTGCCGAACGTCCGCGGTTACGGAAACGGCGACCAGCATGTTATCGTTCGCGTCGTTACGCCAACGAAACTGACGGAAAAACAAAAGCAACTGTTGCGAGAATTTGATCAATTAGGCGGACATCAGATGCATCACACGCAAGACAGCTTTTTTGAAAAAGTGAAAAAAGCGTTTAAAGGGGAACATTTATGAAATGGTCAGAAATTAGCATCCATACGACACAGGAAGCGGTTGAAGCGATTTCGAACATTTTGCACGAAGCAGGTGCTGGCGGCGTCGTCATTGAAGACCCGTTTGATTTAACGAAAGAACGCGATACGCAATTTGGCGAAATTTACGAGTTGAATCCGGACGACTATCCGGAAGAAGGGGTCGTGATCAAAGCGTATTTGCCAGTGAATAGCTTTTTAGGGGAAACAGTCGAAGCAATTAAAGAAGCGATTAACAACTTAATGCTTTACAACATCGACGTCGGACGAAATAAAGTGACAATTAGCGAAGTGAATGAAGAAGAATGGGCAACTGCTTGGAAAAAATATTATAATCCAGTAAAAATTTCAGAGCGCTTTACGATCGTACCAACGTGGGAAACGTACGAACGCGTATCGACCGATGAATTAATTATTGAATTAGACCCTGGAATGGCGTTTGGAACAGGGACGCACCCGACGACGGTTATGTGTATTCAAGCGCTCGAAAAATGTGTGCAATCGGGGGATACGGTTATCGATGTTGGAACGGGGTCAGGCATTTTAAGTATTGCCGCGGCGATGCTTGGAGCGAAATCGGTGCGAGCGCTCGATTTAGATCAAGTGGCGGTCGACAGCGCGAAATTAAATGTCAAGCTAAATAAAGTGCATCACGTCGTGACAGTGATGCAAAATAATTTGCTGGATCATATTGAGCAAACAGCAAACGTCATTGTTGCTAATATTTTAGCAGAAATTATTTTGCGCTTTGTCGATGATGCGTATCGGTTGCTAGAGCCGAACGGGTATTTCATCACGTCTGGAATTATTCAAACGAAAAAACAAGCAGTCAAAGACGGGCTTGTAAACGCAGGATTTACGATTGAAGAAACGTTGACGATGGAAGATTGGGTCGCATTTATCGCAAGAAAAGCGTGAAAAGAAGGTGTGGATTTGCAGCGGTACTTTGTGTCAGAAGACCAAATAGACGAACAACGTATGACAATCACAGGGGACGATTATCATCATATCGTTCGCGTCATGCGGATGAATGAAGGGGACAAAGTGATTTGCAGCAATGGAAATGGCTTGTCCGCTTTGTGTGAAATTGAACAAATTACCAATGAGAGCGTCATCGTTCGTGTTATAGAATGGAAAGAAGAGCGAACAGAATTGCCGGCGCACATTTATATTGCGCACGGATTGCCGAAAGCGGATAAATTGGAGCTCGTCATTCAAAAAGGAACGGAGCTGGGCGCTTTTGCGTTTATTCCGTTTTTAGCCGCTCGTTCTGTCGTGAAATGGGAAGAAAAAAAAGCGGAAAAAAAGCTCGAGCGTTGGCAAAAAATCGCGAAAGAAGCGGCAGAGCAAGCGCATCGAGCCAATGTACCGCACGTCTATGCGCCGATGACGATGCGCGAGCTCGTTGAGTTTGCCAAAACGTGCGACTACCGGCTCGTGGCGTACGAAGAAGAAGCGAAAAACGGTGAGGCGGCTGCGCTAAAAACGGTGCTTCAGCAAATGAAGCAAGGGCAGTCGCTTATTGTCGTGTTTGGTCCAGAAGGCGGTTTCTCTGGACAGGAAATGGAGTTGTTTCTAAGCCACGGTTTTTTGGCGTGCGGGCTTGGTCCGCGCATTTTGCGCACCGAAACAGCTCCGCTTTACGTATTGGCAGCGGCATCGTATGAGTGGGAATTAAAGTGAGGTGAGACTAATGCCAACAGTGGCATTTCATACGTTAGGATGTAAAGTCAATCATTACGAAACAGAAGCGATTTGGCAACTGTTTAAGCAGGCAGGATATGAGCGGAAAGAGTTTGAAAGCCATGCGGACGTGTACGTCATTAATACGTGCACGGTGACCAATACTGGGGATAAAAAAAGCCGTCAAGTCATTCGCCGCGCCATCCGGCAAAATCCCGACGCGGTCGTTTGCGTCACGGGCTGTTATGCGCAAACGTCGCCGGCGGAAGTGATGGCGATTCCTGGAGTGGACGTCGTCATCGGCACGCAAGACCGCGCGAAAATTTTGGACTATATCGAGCGATTTAAACGGGAGCGTCAACCGATTAACGGCGTTAGCAACATTATGAAAACGCGCGTATACGAAGAATTAGACGTGCCTGCATTTACCGACCGGACGCGGGCATCGCTAAAAATTCAAGAAGGGTGCAACAATTTCTGCACGTTTTGTATCATTCCGTGGGCGCGCGGCTTAATGCGTTCGCGCGATCCAAAAGAAGTCATTCGCCAAGCGCAGCAGCTTGTGGATGCGGGCTATAAAGAAATTGTATTGACCGGCATTCATACGGGTGGATATGGCGAAGATATGAAAGATTATAATTTTGCGGCACTGCTTCGCGACCTTGATGAACAAGTCGTCGGATTAAAACGAATTCGCATTTCCTCAATTGAAGCAAGCCAAATTACCGATGAAGTGATTGATGTATTGAGACAATCGGATAAAATCGTCCGCCATTTGCACATTCCGTTGCAGTCCGGTTCGAATACGGTACTGAAGCGGATGCGTCGCAAATATACGACCGAATTTTTTGCCGAGCGGTTGGCGCGTTTACGCGAAGTATTTCCAGACTTAGCCGTCACCTCAGATGTCATCGTCGGGTTCCCTGGGGAGACTGAAGAAGAATTTATGGAAACATTTCGCTTTATTCGCGACCAACGTTTTTCTGAACTGCACGTCTTCCCGTATTCCAAACGAACAGGCACGCCAGCGGCGAGAATGCCAGATCAAGTGGATGAAGACGTAAAAAACGAGCGCGTGCATCGGCTAATCGCGCTTTCCGACCAGCTAGCGAAAGAATACGCGTCGCAGTTTGAAGGGCACGTGCTCGAAGTCATTCCAGAAGAACCTTATAAAGAAGAGCCAAATAGCGGGTTATATGTTGGCTATACAGACAACTATTTAAAAGTAAGATTCCCGGCAACGGAAGAGATGGTTGGGCAGCTGGTGAAAGTAAAAATTACGAAAGCTGGCTATCCGTATAACGACGGGGAGTTCGTCCGCGTCGTGTCTGATTCGGTGGAAAATATACAGTTAAGCTCCTAACCCAGCATGTCGCTGGGTTTCTTTTTTTGCCTCGCTGACGAACGTTTTCGTCATTTTTCTTAATTTGTTCGGGAAAACTAGTTTTTGAAATGAAAAAGTGGTATGATGATAGAGGTCAGACTTCTTTTATTTCATGCCGGAAAGGAGATCTACAATGAATATTGCTAAAATGATTGACCACACGCTCTTGAAAGCGAATACAACGAAAGCGCAAATCGTACAATTATGCGAAGAAGCAAAAGAGTACGGGTTTGCGTCCGTTTGTGTCAACCCGACATGGGTGGCGACGGCAGCGGAGTTGCTAAAAGGAACAGATGTGAAAGTATGTACGGTCATCGGCTTTCCACTCGGAGCAAATACACCAGAAACGAAAGCGTTTGAAACGAAAGATGCGATTGAAAAAGGGGCAACCGAGGTCGATATGGTCATCAATATCGGTGCACTAAAAGACGGTGACGATGAACTCGTAGAGCGCGACATCCGTGCCGTAGTCGAAGCGGCAAAAGGAAAAGCGCTTGTAAAAGTAATCATTGAAACGTGCTTGCTAACAGAAGAAGAAAAAGTGCGCGCTTGCCGTCTCGCGGTGCAAGCAGGCGCGGATTACGTAAAAACATCGACCGGTTTTTCCACAGGCGGTGCAACCGTCGAAGACATCGCGCTCATGCGAAAAACAGTTGGGCCGAATATTGGCGTGAAAGCGTCTGGCGGCGTCCGTGATCTTCAAGGGGCGGAAGGGATGATCGAAGCAGGCGCGACGCGTATCGGCACAAGTTCTGGCGTGACGATTGTCCAAGGGAAAACGGCTACGACCGATTATTAATTCCGTGAACAAAATAAATCCATCGTTCAATCCAACGGATAAACGGCAGCGCAACAACAGAGCAAATGACGTTAAATAAGACGCTTGCGTGGGCTAATTGCACATCGGGGGAATGAGCAAAAAGGCTAACGAGCTCGGCAAATGGCGCAATGAATAACGAAAAAACACCGACGCCGGCAATGTTGAGCCATAGGTGCGTATAGGCGGTGAATTTTGCTTCCTGGCTTGCGCCGATGCTTGCTAATAAAGCAGTGACGCACGTACCGATATTAGCACCAAGCAAGATGGCAATGCCAGCTGGCAATGCGAGTAATCGTTCGCTGAGAAACCCCATCGCAATGCCGATCGTTGCAGCGCTCGATTGAATGATGGCGGTCAATACGGTGCCGACGACAATGCCGGCGATATACGAGCGGTTCGTTTGTTGCAACCATTCGTGGACGAAAGGAGTGGTGGAAAGCGGTTTGGCCAAGGCGCTGAACCCTTCCATCGCGAAAAATAAACAGGCAAGCCCAACGAGCGTCATGCCAATGCTATATCCGATACGGTGGCGTACAAAAAAGACAAGAAACGCCCCAATGAGTAACAGAGGGATGATGCTAGCGCCAACATCAAGCGTGATCAGTTCGGTAGTGATTGTCGAACCGATGTTGCTTCCTAAAATAATGCCGATCGATTGCTGAAATGTTAAATAGCCGGTCGAAACAAGCCCGACGGTGAGTACCGTCATCGCCGAGCTACTTTGCAGTAACGCGGTGGCAATCGTTCCAGTTACGAAGCTTTGCACAGGCGTTTTCGTGAAACGAAGTATCCATCGTTTCAAACGATGACCAGACAGTACATAAAGCCCTGATTTCATCATGAGCATCCCGAGCAAAAACATGCCGAGATGAATCAAAAATAAAATGAAGATGCGTCCCATCGCTCTCCCTCCTTCTTCACCATTGTATGGACAAGAAAGGGAGATGATGACAGCTTTTTTAGTTGACCTCTACTAAGGGATGTATTATAATTGACAAGTACATGTTTCGTACTACAAATGCAAGTGTTGTTGTTCGGAGGGAGGGAAGTAGGATGTCAAAAACAATCGTTCGCAAAAACGAATCG
>NZ_JAILZV010000096.1 GCF_023512315.1 Anoxybacillus sp. | reverse complement strand
AGCTGCTTTTTGACGATTTCTAACGCTTCATGACGTTCCATACAACCTCTTCCCCTCAATGTACTGCCGGACGCGTTCCGGAACTAAATAACGAATGCTTTTCCCTTGTTTTACCCGCTCGCGAATAAGCGAGGACGATACTGCAAACTCTGGAATTTCTACCTCGATAATCGGATATGGCGTACGTAATGAAAAGCCTGGACGCTTCACCCCAACAAACGTGACGAGCTGAACAAGTTCATCAATACAATGCCAGTGCGGTAAATATTCTACCATGTCTGCACCGACGATAAAATAAAATTGATCGTTCGGGTACATCTCTTTCAATTGCCGCATCGTATCGTACGTATACGACGGTCCTTCACGCGTCAGCTCAATCGTTTCCATTTTGAATTGTGGGTGATCAGCGATGGCTAGTTGCAGCATCCGCAACCGCTCGTCGCTATTCGTCACTTGTTCGTGTTGCTTATGCGGCGGGATATGGTTCGGCATAAACCAAACTTCGGATAACGATAAGGCGTGCAACACTTCATTCGCCATTAATAAATGGCCGTTATGCGGCGGATCGAACGTCCCGCCGAAAATCCCAATTTTTCTCATTTCCCTTTCTCCTTATGAGCAGGAGTGTCAACGCGGCAATACAATTTGTTTGTTTTCTTTCGATTCTTTATATAGCACAATCGTGTTGCCAATCGTTTGAACAAGTTCAGCGCCTGCGCCCTTGGCAAGCTGTTCGGCAACTACTTCGCGCGCTTCTTCGCAGTTTTGCAGTACACTTACTTTAATTAGCTCGCGCGCTTCTAGCGCATCGGCAATTTGTTTCACCATATTGGCGTTGACCCCGCCTTTTCCGACTTGGAAAATCGGCTTTAAATGGTGAGCCATTGCCCGTAAAAACCGTTTTTGTTTTCCTGTTAACATTGTTTTCCTGCTACTAAAATATAGACAAACCTATATTTTTAGAGTGTTCCTGCTTCAACGAACCCGACCTCACCAAAAGGCTACTATCGTTTGTATAGCTCTCCACAGGCGTTCATTCCCGACTAGCCATCGGTACATCCATACCGTCCTCGTTACGGGAGAACAATATAGTCTGTTGCGCGTAAAAGGGATATCGCCGCATGAAGATCTCGATCCATCGTATGACCACAACGATCGCAAACATATATCCGATCCGATAACTGGAGGTCTTTTTTGATATGCCCACAACAAGAACACATTTTTGACGATGGATAAAATCGGCTGACTTGTCTTACTTCAATGCCATATTTTTTGCATTTATGAATGAGCCATGTTTGAAACGTATAAAAACATTGCTCTGCCATCGCTTTAGACAAATGGCGGTTTTTCATCATCCCTTGACGTTCAAGTTCTCGATGACGACGTATCGTGGTTTGGTTTTCGCCACTTCATTCGCTACGAATTTCACGTACTCCAAGCGAATATTCGCCAATCGAGCATGGAGCTTTTGCACTCTAAAAATATTTTTGTCTATATTCGCTCCTCTTTTAGTAGCAGATTTTTCACCTCTCTTTTTTAGATTTTCGTATTTGCGAGATAAGGAACGTTGTTCTCGCCTTAATTTCTTTTTCAACTTCCTAACTTTTTGTGTATAGTTAATGTTTTGAAACACTCTGCCATCGCTGCAAACAGCAAATGTTTTCACACCTAAATCAATGCCGATGCCTGTTGATTGAAGGGAAACATTCGGCTTGGCATCTTCCACTTCACAAAGAACAGATACGAAATATCGTCCTGCTTTTTTCGACACCGTTCCGCTTCGGACGACTGCATGTTTTGGAATATACCCATATTCTTTTAACCGAACCCACCCGAGTGTTGGAATTTTTATACGATGTCGTTCGACCGTCCAATCCGTCTTATTGTTTCGCGGAAAATAACATTTGACATCTTGGTCTTTTTTTCGTTTATATCGAGGGAATCCCGATTTCCCTTGAAAAAAGCGTTGAAACGCTTTTTCTGCGTTCATGATCGACTGCTTGACAGCCTTTGTCGATACGTCTTTGATCCATTGGTCTTGTTGTTTTGTGTGTACATTATTGAGCCTTTTCTAAATCGTCTTTTTGACCTTTGTTTGACACTCTGGCGTATATGACTGTCTTCCCTACTTGATTTTCCTTTGGAATCCCCATATACTCTCTGTACTGTTCTTCGGTATAATATCTCCTTCCTTTTGGGTTTCCGTAAACCTTCCATACGCCTTCGTTATCCCATCTTTGTAGCGTTTTTACCGACACATGCAACATTTCTGCAAATTCTTTTGGTTTATATTGTTTCATGTCTATATTTCATCACATTTAAACACTTTTGTATATTTTAAAAATTACTGTTTTCGTCCTCCTAACTGTTGAATAACGACTTGTTTCATTCGTTCGACGTCGGGAAATACTCCCGTCCATTTTTCAAACGCAAGCGCGCCTTGATAGACAAACATGCCGACGCCATTTTGCACGACTGCCCCTTTTTTTCGCGCTTCTTTTAACCATTTCGTTTCGAGCGGATTATAAATAATGTCGCTGACGATCGTTCGTTCGTTCAAATGTTCGAGCGACAACGGCATCGCGTCGACGTTTGGCGAAAGCCCGACCGATGTCGTATTAATAATCATATCATATTGCGAAAGCCGTTCTTCTGCTTCTGTCAACGAATAAGCGCGTCCGCTCACCGACATCTCGCTTTCTTCGAGTAGCTCTGTTGCTTTTTCTTTCGTGCGGTTGCAAATATCTATTTGTTCTGCTCCGGCGACCGCTAACGAAAAATAAATGCCTCGCGCTGCACCGCCTGCTCCGATTAATAAAATGCGCTTGCCTTCAATCGTTGTCTTTGTTTCTTCGATAAGCGCCCGTACAAACCCCGGACCATCTGTATTATAGCCGATAAAGCGGTCATTTTCACGAACAATCGTATTCACCGCCCCGATGCGCTTTGCCATTTCATCCACTTCATCCAGCAGCGGAATGACGGCGGTTTTATGCGGAATCGTGACATTGATCCCGGCAATCCCAAGTGCTTTCATTCCTTCCATCGCTGCCGGCAGCGCCTCTTTTTCGACATGAAACGCATGGTAATGCGCATCAATGCCAAGCGTTTGAAACGCATCGTTATGCATCAATGGCGATAACGAATGGTGAATCGGGCAGCCAATGACCCCGTAAAGTTTTTTCACTTCCCCTCTCCCCCTTAGCATTAAATAAGCGACTTACGCAATAATACGTTTACCCCTTTTGGAACGTACGCGACCACTTGCGCTCCCGGCTCATTGCACGTCACCCAACCAAGCCCGGAAAAGACGATATCCGTTTTCGCTTCTTTTATCGTAAACGAGTGTGCCACAAGCGGCGGGAACGTGTCCGCCTCGCTTTTTTTCGGCGGCTGAAGCAACTCCCCAAGTTGTTTTTCATACAGTTCGTCGGCATGTTCGCGCTTCGTCCGGTGAATAAGCAAGTCATTGGCGAAATAGCACACAAACGAACGGCGACCGCCTTTGACGTAGTCAAGCCGCGCCAATCCGCCAAAAAATAGCGTTTGTTGTTCGTTCAGCTGGTACACTTTCGGATGAATTTCCCGCTTAGGCGTAATCGTTTTTAAGTCTTTTTTATCAACAAAATGCGCCATTTGATGATGGTTAATAATTCCTGGCGTATCATAAATAGCCGCTCCATCGTCGAGCGGAATTTCAATCATATCGAGCGTCGTCCCTGGAAAATACGAGGTCGTAATGACATTTCCTTCTCCCGTCACTTCGCGAATAATTCGGTTAATAAACGTCGATTTACCGACGTTTGTACAGCCAACGACATAGACGTTTTTGCCATCGCGATATTGTTCAATGGCTTCCATCACCTGTTGCATACCAATTCCTTTGACCGCGCTAATTAAGCGAATATCGACCGGCTTTAATCCTAACTCTCTTGCCGACTGCTTCATCCACTGAATCAATTTCGGGTATTTGACCGATTTCGGAAGCAAATCGACTTTATTGCCTACCAGTAAAATCGGATTGTTGCCGACAAACCGATGCAATCCTGGCAGCCAACTTCCATTAAAATCAAAAATGTCAACAAGTTTAACAACAAGCGCTTCCGATTGGCCGATTTCATGTAAAATTTTTAAAAAATCATCATCGGTCAACGATACGTCTTGAATTTCGTTGTAATGTTTTAAACGAAAACAGCGCTGGCAAATCACTTCGTCTTTCTCCAACGCCGACGGAGGGGCATAACCAATTTTCGTTTCATCCTCCGTCTGAATGAGTACTCCACATCCGATACAGCGCATTGTTTCACTCCTCCCAATAAATCATGCCGCGTCGCTTCATGGCGTGCAATAGTTGCCGTTCAATCTTCCGGTTAAATTTCGTCCAAAACCCGTCGGTTTGCGCCACCGGAACGACTAAAATCGTATGCAATCCGAGCCGATTGCCGCCTAATACGTCCGTCAACAATTGGTCGCCGATGACAACGACTTCTTCTTTCGCTAGCTTCATCGTTTGCAGCGCCTCGCTAAACGCGCGCGTCAGCGGCTTTCTTGCTTCAAAAATAAAGGGGATGCCGAGCGGTTCGGCAAATGATTGGACGCGTTTTTTATGGTTGTTCGATACAATCACGACTTGAATGCCGCTCTCTTTCATCGTTTGGAACCATTCGACTAATTGCGGCGTTGCTGACGGTCTGTCCCATTCGACAAGCGTATTATCTAAATCGGTAATAATTCCCTTGATCCCTTTTTTCTTTAGTTCATTTGGCGTAATCTCTAATACGCTTTTTGCGTATTCGTTCGGTAAAAAATAATGCAGCACCGACTGTTCCACCTCTCATTTCCATGTTTCGCCTTTTCCCATCATACATAAATTTCGACAATGTTTCAAAACAAAGTTTGACACATTTATACAAAATAGAAAAAGTTTTCGACAAAATTCTTCATTTTCACAACCTGTGGATAACTATACCCACATCCTCCACAAGCCTTTCATCCTATTTCCCTTCGTTTATAAACACCATTTCCACATGTTATCCACTTTCGGTTGTGGATAACAGAACGGTTGTTCTCTCCTTACAGTCATGGTAAAGTAAAAGTAACTTACCATTATATGTATCGCACACGATTTTTATTCCACTGTTAAAGGAGGGTTCTTGCCATGAAACATTTATCGGACGATTTGCTCATTGAATCTTATTTTAAGGCAGTCGAGTTAAAGCTGAACCCTGAATTTATTGAGTTAATCGAAAGAGAAATTCACCGACGTTCGTTAGGACATAAAATTAAACTTTCTTCATAAGGAGCATTTCGCTCCTTTTTTGTTTTTATGTCCAAAAGCCGAGCCGTTCGCCAACTTTCACATCCATCGGCGGAACAATGCGTTCATCGAGCGTTATGCTTCCTTTTTCAAATAAAAGCACTACGGTCGAACCAAACGAAAAGTACGCTATTTCTTCCCCTTTGACTAACTGCTCGTTCGGATGCGTCCATTCGATGCTGTTGACAAACATCGCCCCTACTTTTACGACCGCCATATGTTTGCCGCCCGCGCCAATTTCCGTAATGACCCGATAATTTTTCGCTAACGGTCTTCTCCCATATTTCAATCCGAGGCGATTGACTGGATACGAACGGTTGCCGAGCGCCCATTGTTTCGTCACCGTCCCCGAAATCGGGCTATGAATGCGATGGTAATGGCTTGGGCTTAAATATAGCACAAGAAATAGACCGTTTAAATATTTTTCCGCTGTGGCTTCGCTACCAAGCATCTCTGCGATGGAATACGTTTTTCCTTTGACGACGATTTCTTTTTGCTCGCTAATCACGCCAATATCTTCAATCACCGCATCCACCGGGCTGACGACACTATTTGGCATAGGATCAATCGGGCGTACCCCCGCCTTTAGCTTACGAATAAATAATTGCTGCAACGTTCGATAATGGCATAAATTTTTTTCCATTTCCTCTTGGTTAATTTGATACACTTTTGCATAAGATGGAATGAGCCATGCGCTTATGCGCGACTGGGTAAATCGCGACAACAATTTCGAAGAAAACGCATGGTTTGTCAATTCAATCATCAGACGGTACAACCATTTGAACAAACGATATTCCCTCCAATTTATTCTAGAATGAATTTTTACTACTTCCCATATTATAAATAAAATGAGTATAATGGAAGTATATCTTGTTGTTTCGTGCAATAGAAGGAGCGTGAAAGCATGTTTTTATCCGATTATATTGATCATACGTTAAAAAAGCTAAAAGCGAACACAGCAAACATCTTGACCTTGACGAATTTGACGTTAGGTGGCTTTTCCGTTTTATTCACGTTAAAAGGGCAATTAAATGCGAGCTTGTTGTTCATTTTTCTCGCGGCACTCGCTGACCGATTTGATGGGACGGTGGCGCGGAAGCTCGGGATTGAGTCGGAACTAGGGAAACAATTGGACTCAATGAGTGATATTATATCATTTGGAGTGGCACCTGCACTATTGCTTTATCAAAGCTTAATGCAAGATTTTGGCGTACCAGGCGCGTTTTTCACGATTTTATATATCGGCTGCGGCGCATTTCGCTTAGCGCGCTTTAACATTACAGAAAATAACGGTTATTTCTCAGGATTGCCGATTACTGCCGCTGGAGTATTGTTGACACTAAGTTATTTGGGCGTTCATTATTTTCCGCCGCAATTTTTCTTTTTTCTCATGATTACCTTATCGTTTTTAATGGTCGGCACATTTAAGCTAAAAAAAGTATAAGCTGCCAACGGGCAGCTTTTGCTATTTATAGAAATTTTATTATTCGTACCTTTTTCCCTTTTCAATCTGCCGTATTAATTATATGATAAATTTGAACAATGGCGCGATTGTTCTAGGGATATGCTTGAATGTGGTGATGAATTAACGGGGGGATCGTTTTTGGACAAAACATCGATTATCGGAATTATTCTCGGAATTATTGCCGTCGGGGTTGGGATGTATTTTAAAGGGGTTAGCCCTGTCGTCTTGATTAACCCTGCTGCGTTTTTAATTATCATCGTCGGAACAGCGGCATCGGTCTCGATTGCCTTTCCTACTCGCGATATTAAGCGGTTGCCGAAATTATTTGGCGTCATTTTTAAAGAACAAAAAATCCCAACAGTAGAAGAGCTTATTCCGTTGTTTGTCGAATGGGCAAATATCGCTCGCCGGGAAGGATTGTTGGCGTTAGAAGCGAAAGTGGCAGAAATTGAAGATCCGTTTTTGCGCAACGGGCTTAGTTTAGCGATTGACGGACAGACGCAAGATTTTATTCGTGACGTCATGTCGGAAGAAATTGCGGCAATGGAAGAACGCCATCAAGCGAACGCCGCCATTTTTACCCAAGCCGGGACGTACGCACCGACGCTCGGGGTATTAGGGGCGGTTGTCGGGCTTATCGCTGCGTTAGGACATATGGATAACGTCGGCGAACTTGGACACGCGATTAGTGCCGCGTTCGTTGCGACGTTAATGGGGATTTTCACCGGATACGTCTTATGGCACCCATTTGCGAACAAACTGAAGCGAAAATCGAAGGAAGAAGTAAAAGTAAAAGAAATTATGATTGAAGGGGTGCTGTCGATTCTAGAAGGACAAGCGCCGCGCGCAATTGAGCAAAAGCTTGCTTCCTATCTCCCAGAAAGCGAACGGAAAAAAATATTAGGACAGGGAGAGGCAAAAAATGAGTAAAAAAAAGAAGCATCACCACGAGGAACATATTGACGAAACGTGGCTCATTCCGTACGCCGACCTTTTAACGCTGCTGCTGGCGCTCTTTATCGTCTTGTTCGCCAGTAGCCAATTAGACCAAAAAAAATTCCAAGAAATCGCCCGCTCGTTTAGTAGCGCGTTAGCGGGCGGTCTTGGCGTCTTTGATTTCCCAAGCCCGGTCGAACAAAACAACCCGCAAACATCTGTTCCGAATAAAGAGCGCTTAACGAAAAACGAGCAAGAAAACCTCGTGGAACAAGAAGGATTGCGGGAACTGCAAGCAAATATTAATAAATACATTGAAGAGAAGCATTTACAAGCCAATTTAAAAACAGCGTTGACCGAAGAAGGGCTGCTCGTGACGATTTCTAACAACGTCTTATTTGACTCTGGTAGTGCAGACGTAAAACCGCAATATCGCCAAGTGGCGCAAGAAATTTCCCGTCTGCTCGTCATGAATCCACCGCGCAATATTATTATTAGCGGCCATACGGATAACGTTCCAATTCGCAACTCAAAATTTGCTTCCAACTGGGAACTAAGCGTCATGCGGGCGGTGAATTTTATGAAACTATTATTGGAAAACAAACAGCTCGATCCGCGCATGTTTAGCGCCAAAGGATACGGGGAGTTTAAACCAATTGCCTCTAATGCGACTCCTGAAGGAAGAATGAAAAACCGCCGCGTCGAAATTTTAATTGCGCCAAATACCGCTTCTTCCAGCGCACGTTAAAAAGCTGACATTTTTGTCAGCTTTTTTACATATCGCTAAAAGAAGTTCGACTTCAAGCAGCGCGAAGCAGAAGCAGTTGGCAAGCGAATCGCTTGCCAACTACGGCAGAAAAGTTAGGAATAGAGCGCTATCAAATGGTTTTGTTAATCAACACACCTGAGTTTAAAGTTTAAATGAAAATTTAATCACCCCTGCTTTTACCATCGCTTCAATGACAATGACGATCGCTGGACCGATAAATAGTCCAAGGAAGCCAAGCAGGCGAAAACCTAAATAGACGCTCACTAACGCAGCAAGCGGGCTAATGCCTAGGTTCGACGAGAAAATTTTTGGCTCAATCGTCCGACGAATGACGGTAATAACGACAAATAGCACAATTAACCCAATGCCGGTTGCGCCATGCCCGTTGGCGAGATTAAAAATGCCCCACGGCACTAATACCGACCCTGTCCCTAAAATCGGCAAAATATCGACAATGACGATTAACAGCGAAAAGAGAAGCGGATAATCGACCCGCAACATAAGCAAGCCGCCTAACGCAAGCAAAAACGTAATGACGCTTAATAAAAACTGCGCTTTAATAAACCCAACGCCGGCACGGCTTAATTGAGTCATAATAATCGTCAAGCGCTGCTTTGTGCGCTCGGACAAATGGTTTTCCAGCGCTTTTTTTAAACGAGGCCAATCTAGGCTAATAAGAAAAAGCGCGACTAAGTAAACGAGAAAATGAATCAAAAATTCCGGAATCATCGTCACGTAACGAATCATCGATTGCGTCAAATTCGTCGCAAACGACAAAAGCATATTTTTCAACGTCTCGACGCTATTTTCGAGCGAAACGATAATTTCGCGCGGAATTGAGCTAGAGTATGATTGCCATTTGCGGATCAGTTGATTGACAACCGTTGTCATCTCTGATAAAAGTGATGGCATCTTTTGTGAAAACATAATTGTCTGCTCGACGAGAATCGCGATGATAAAGTAAGAAAGCCCTCCAATCGCAAGCAAAAAAAGCGAAAAGACGAGCGCGACGGCATGAACCCGCTTTAAACGGCCTTTTTGCAGCTTTTGCACTGCTGGTTCTAAGAGAAAGGCAGTAATAAACGCAAAAAGGAGCGGCAAACTATACGGTAATAAAAAGAAAGCGAGTGCCACTAGTATTGCAACGACAAGCCATTTTTTCATCATGCTTCATTCAACCCATTTCTTTGTTCAACTTTTCCTACTCATTACTATAACGAAAGGAAGGCGGACAATCAATAAAAAACGGTCGCCATCGACCGCTTCAAAATTTCCCTGTCCATTGGAACGCTAACACGAGCAAGCCAAGCGCCCATACATAAATAGCAAACATTTTTAGCGAATGTTTTTGTAAATAACGAATCATCCAACGCACCGCGATATACCCAAAAAACGCAGAGGAAACCGTTCCGACAACTAACGCACTTAGCGAAATCGTTTCCGCCTGTCCTTCTAATAAATCGATCGACTGAAGCACAATCGCCCCAGCAATCGCTGGAATCGATAATAAGAAAGAAAAGTACGCTGCCGTTTCCCGATCGAGCTTGCGAAAAAGCCCTCCAACAATCGTCAGCCCAGAGCGAGAAATCGCTGGGAAAATGGCTGCTGCTTGAAACGTACCGATAACAAACGCATCCGTATATGTAATATCTTCCATCCGTTTATAGCCGTGCTTTATTCCATCCGACAACCAAAGAAACATACCGGTAATTAAAAACTCCCAACCGATTGTCACTCCTGTTTTAGAAATTTCTTCAAAATAATCTTTAAACAACAACCCAACAACGACCGCTGGCACTGTACCAACGATTAACAAAAACGTAAGCTTGCTGAACGGTTTGCGAAGCATATAAAGCAGTTCCTCTTTATAAATGACAAACACAGCGAGCAAGGTGCCAATATGAAGCATTGTATCAAGGAATAGTCCAGCTTCGTCCAATCCAAATAAATGCCGCCCTAAATATAAATGACCGGTGCTGCTAATTGGCAAAAACTCTGTCATTCCTTGGATAAACCCTAAAATCAATGCTTCTAGTTTGGTCATCCTCTTCTCTCCTATCCGTTATTTTTTCGACGGCGATAAAGCTGAACGACAATGTATAGCGCCATCACGATGAGCGCACCAAACGCTACCGGTCGCAAATACGGCTGCGCAATTTCATCAATTTTTTGCCAATTGCTACCTAACTTTTCCCCTAGAAAAATGAAAAAAATCGACCATGGAATAATTGCACCGATCGTATAGATAGTAAACCTTGTCGCCGACATGTTCGCAATCCCTGCTGGAATCGAAATCGCGTGGCGAACGACTGGAATGAATCTTGCTGTAAAAATAACGCCAGGACCGTATTTGCGGAACCATTCTTCCGATAAATCAAGATGCGCTTTCTTAATCAACAAATACTTCCCATATTTATCTAAAAACGGACGCCCTCCGTATAACCCTAGCCAATAAAGGAATAGCTGGGCAATCGTTCCGCCGATTGTACCAGCAATCACGGCGCCAACAAACGACACTTCTCCCCGCGACACTAAATAGCCAGCATAGGCTAAAACGATTTCGCTCGGAATGACTTCAATCATTAACGCAAGGGCGATTCCGATATAGCCAAGGTCGATAAGAAACGTAAAAATAGACTGTATGAACTCGTGCATCGTTTTTCCTCCTATGTATAAGCCAAGCTCTTATTACACCATATTCAACAGTAAATTATACTATACGGCCAAC
>NZ_JAILZV010000095.1 GCF_023512315.1 Anoxybacillus sp. | reverse complement strand
TTAATCTACATGGACTGATAAACAATTTTATTAAAATCTTTGTCGTTATTTTATGATTTTAATAAAATTGATAACCTAGCCCGCTTGCATCGACAACGTACGCAACAGGCTTTGGAACGCTTTTTCTAGCTCCGTTTGCGCTACATTACACTTCTTTTACGTCCATTCAGGCGAGCGGATGGGATGTTTGGCTGAGTGTGCTGTATGTAGCGGTCATCGTTTCCGCTATTAGCTTCGTTTGGTGGTACAATGGCATTCAAAAAGTAGGTGCTTCGACCGCCTCTATTTTCATTAACGTGATGCCCATTTCCGCCGCCATCATGGGTACGATCTTTTTTAATGAACAGTTGAAGCTCGCACACATCATTGGAGCAGCGTTCGTATTCGGCGGCATTTTATTTAATATTTACAGCAAACAAACACGCTTTTCTATTCAACGGCAGTAGGCAAGAAGTTTCCCACCTCTAAGCGGAGGGAAGGCGGAGTTGCCAAGAGGAGAATCGATGAATTGGAGCGCACTGTGGAATGTTGTTTCTGTGTGAAATAGGTGTAATACGACAAAAAGGGAAGTGTAAAATGCCCATAGGCGACGTCATGCCTCTCTTTTTTGCGATCGTATTTATTTGTTCTAACAAAAGACGAACCAGGAAATTACAAAAAACAGAAAAATCGAGCCAACGGTTACAGCTTACCGAACAGAAGGAAACGATAAATTAAGAAAATTTCCATAAAACCATTTACAACGTTACATGTTTTGGATATAATTTACTTCGTAACATGATTTCGGAAGGAGGATGAACAAAATGAAAACAATGATGAAACGAACAGCACGTACAACTAAACATCCACAAACGATTCGACCTTCCGAGCCTGTTACAGTGATTTTCGTTTAAATAGTCCAACGAACGCCGCGGGAAGGAGATCGTTTGTTTCCGCGGCGTTTTTTCGTTTTTTAGCCGCGGAATGCGCCATTCCCGCGGCTTTTTTATGCCTTAAAGCCGTGGGAACTCTCTGCTCTCGCGGCTTTTATTGATGAAAGGGGGGAAAGACGATGACGATCCATTTATGGTTTGTGACCATCACCATTCAACGGCGAAAATGGACGATGGAGGAGATCGAACATGAACGGCTTATCCGGCAGATCGAAGAAGAATTGACAAACCGGAAATGCTTGTTGCACCGATGGTTTTAAAACTTATCATCTACAAATTTAAAGGAGGAATGCACAATGGAAATGCGATGGATATCTTTTACATTGTTAGATAGGGAGATGGAAAGTGGCTAGATGATAATGACCAAACGAAGGGGATGATCCAATATGTTTTCGGTATTGTGGAAGCTGCGTTTCTTTTTTAAGCAGCATTGGAAACGATACGTCATCGCCATTGCCCTCTTAATGATAGGGGGGATGATAGAAACGATTCCGCCGAAATTGCTTGGAATCGCGATTGATGATCTGTATGCCGATGGTCTTACTAAAGTCAAGCTTATGGAATATGTCGGATGGCTCATCGGGTTGGCGTTAGTGATTTACGGCGTCAACTATATATGGATGTATCAGTTGTTCGGGGGTGCGTTTTTATTAGAACGAAGCATGCGTTCCCGCTTTATGAAACATTTATTACAAATGACCCCGACGTTCTACGAAAAAAATCGCACCGGTGACTTAATGGCACGGGCGACGAACGACTTGAAGGCGATCGCCAACACTGCGGGATTCGGCATTTTGACGCTCGTCGATTCAAGTGCGTTTATGCTCGTCATTTTATTCACGATGGGCTTCACGATCAGCTGGAAGCTGACATTTGCGGCGTTGCTTCCGCTTCCTATGATGGCGGTGGCGATGAATATGTACGGAAAAAAAATTCATGAACGTTTCACGAAGGCGCAAGATGCGTTTGGTGATATGAACGATTATGTGCTCGAGTCCATCTCGGGCGTCCGCGTCATTCGCGCCTATGTGCAGGAAAAAGCGGACGAAGCAAGGTTTCAGGCACTTACGGAAGACGTATTTCAAAAGAATAGGAAAGTCGCCCAAATTGACGCACTCTTTGACCCGACCATTAAGTTGCTAGTTGGTCTGAGCTATTTGATCGGATTAGGGTACGGTTCGTATTTCGTATTCCATCAAGAGATCACGCTCGGGGAGCTCGTTTCCTTTAACGTCTATTTAGGGATGATGATTTGGCCGATGTTTGCGATTGGCGAGCTCATTAACGTCATGCAGCGCGGCAACGCCTCTCTTGACCGTGTCAATGAAACGCTCGCCTATGTTCCTGATGTGCAAAACGATCCTGACTCTTGTTCCGTCGAGGTACCGGAGTCGATTGTATTCGATCAAGTCGGATTTCGCTACCCGTCCTCAAACGTTCAAAATCTAGAAAACATCTCGTTTGTTCTTCGGCGTGGGCAAACGCTCGGGATAGTCGGACGAACAGGAAGCGGAAAAACAACACTTGTCAAACAATTGCTCCGGCAGTATCCGTTAGGAACGGGATGCATTACGATCTCGGGCGTCCCGCTTGCACGAATCCCAATGGAGCAAGTGCAGCGATGGATTGGCTATGTTCCGCAAGACCATGTCCTATTTTCGAAAACAGTAAAAGAAAACATTTTATTTGGACACAAGGAGGCGACCGACGAGGAACTAAATCAAGCGATTGATTTAGCAGCGTTTCGCAAAGATATCGACAGGCTTCCAGAAGGGATTCATACGTTAGTCGGCGAAAAAGGCGTTGCCTTATCAGGAGGACAAAAACAGCGGCTTTCGATCGCTAGGGCGCTACTTATCGATCCAGAAATTTTAATTTTAGACGATGCCTTGTCCGCCGTCGATGCGAAAACGGAAGCGGAGATTATGGAAAACATTCGCTGCGCCCGTGCCGGAAAAACGACGATCATTACGACGCATCGTTTATCGGCAGTCGAGCATGCGGATTGGATTCTCGTGCTAGAGGACGGAAAGGTAATCGAGGAAGGCACTCATACGCAACTGCTTGCCAAAAACGGGTGGTATTATGAACAATGGATCCGCCAGCAAGTAACAGCGGCGGAAGAAAGTGAGGTGTGTGGATGAGCGTCGGAAAACGGCTATTTGCCTATGCCCTTCAATATAAAAAAATGATGATGTTGGCGCTGTTCATGCTCGCTGTTTCGGTTGCTGCCGAATTGACGGGGCCGTTTATCGCTAAAAAAGTGATTGACCAGCACATTTTAGGGATCGAGTTGCCTTGGTATGAAGCAGCGAAAGGAGATAATGCCGTTTTTTATCAAGGGCAATGGTATAAGCGCGATCGCTATTTTAACCAAGGAGAAAAGAAGGGGAAAGAAGTGCGCGTTTTGCAAGTGGGACGGCATTACTACTTTGTTGCCCAACCGGTCGCCTTTGACGGCAGCCGCTCTGTCCGAGACGGTTTTCTTATGATTCGCAAGGGGGGCGAAGCGGTTTCCTATCCGGCAAAAAAACTAAGCACGAACGAGCTGATGCGCTTTTATCGGCCAGAAATTTACCGGATCGTGTTTTTGTTAGGCATTTACATGGCACTGCTCGTTGCAGCGACTGCGTTCCAATACGGACAGCGTTATTACTTGCAGATGACCGCCAATCGTATCATCCAGAAAATGCGAAACGATGTGTTTGCGCACATTCAACGCTTGCCGATTCGTTATTTCGATCGTTTGCCGGCAGGAAAAATTGTCGCGCGCGCAACGAACGACACCGAGGCGATTCGCGAGCTTTACGTTACCGTATTGGCGACATTTTTTACAAGCTTGATTTATATTACCGGCATTTTTATTGCGCTATTTCTTCTAGACGTCCATTTGGCGGCTGTCTGCCTCCTCCTTTTGCCGATTTTGGTTGTATGGATGAAAGTGTACCGGAAATATGCTTCGAAATACAACCATATCATTCGCTCGCGCTTAAGCGACATTCATGCGATGATGAACGAATCGATTCAAGGGATGACGGTCATCCAAGTGTTCCGAAGACAAAAAGAAACAGAGCGTGAGTTCGAGGAATGGAATACCGAATAT
Organism: Anoxybacillus sp.; assembly: GCF_023512315.1. Classification (GTDB taxonomy): domain Bacteria; phylum Bacillota; class Bacilli; order Bacillales; family Anoxybacillaceae; genus Anoxybacteroides. Next base: position 7,215 of record NZ_JAILZV010000095.1, on the reverse strand, counting down.
TTCACGTACCAAAATAAACTTTTGAGCCTAAATGCGCTTTTGTCGCATAACTTAGTCGGCGTGCTCCGCAACGTGGCATTTGTCGCGCTCATTTGGCACTTTGGGGGGAATTCATTAAGCGGCGGAGCCATTTCCATGGGCGTATTGTACGCGTTTGTTGATTATCTCAACCGCCTGTTCCAGCCGGTGACAGGCATGGTCAACCAGCTTCCGAACTTAGAGCAGGCACTTGTCGCAGCCAATCGAGTCTTTGCGCTTCTCGATGAACGAGGCGATGAGGTGTATGAAGGAGAAATGCCGCGCTATAAAGGGAATGTCGTATTTGAAAACGTCTATTTCGGCTATAAAGAAGGCGAGTACGTCTTAAAAGACATCACGTTTACCGCCAAGCAAGGCGAAACGGTGGCGCTCGTCGGCCATACCGGTTCAGGGAAAAGCTCGATGATGAACTTGCTGTTTCGTTTTTATGATATTCAGAAAGGGCGCATTCTGATTGATGGGGTCGATATTCAAACGATGCCAAAACAATGGTTGCGCAAGCATATGGGAATCGTGCTGCAAGATCCGTTTTTGTTCACTGGAACAATCGCTTCGAATGTCAGCTTGCACGATCCGGGGATTGGTCGCGACAAAGTGGAACAAGCGCTGCGCGACATCGGTGCGGAACAGTTGCTACAAAACTTGCCAAATGGTTTGGATGAACCGGTCATTGAAAAAGGGAGCACGTTATCGTCCGGACAGCGTCAGCTCATCTCATTCGCCCGCGCCTTGGCGTTTGATCCGGCCATCTTAGTGCTTGATGAAGCGACTTCCAATATCGATACGGAAACAGAAGCAGTTATTCAGCAAGCACTCGACGTGTTAAAACAAGGACGGACGACGTTTATTATCGCCCATCGGTTGTCTACCATTAAAAATGCCGATCAAATTCTCGTATTAGACCGTGGCATGATCATCGAACGTGGCACCCACGACGAATTGATGAAAAAGAAGGGAAAATATTATCAAATGTATCAGCTGCAGCAAGGGCAGCAAACAGTAATACACGCAGGATAAACGAATGTCGTTTCAAAAACCGACCGTGCTAGGCGTGTTGCTTACTCATTAAAAACCTGTTGATATGACACTATTTCTAGCTTTTCTGCCGTAGTCGGCAAGCGGTTCGCTTGCCGACTTGGCATGCTGTACGCATCCCTCCTCGAACAACGAGCCGCTTCCCGCGGTGTTGTTCGGTCGCCCGACAGTCGAAAAGTAACGACGCAGTAAAAATGGTAAAGCTTCAACGTGCACCTATATAGTGAGACTTTCACTGCTATTACACCATACTCAGCTTGCTTTCTGTGCCATATGTTCTTGAATGACGGAGTGAACGATGTGCAGCGAGTCCCATTCTCCTAAAGAAAAAACGGTGATAGGATATTTTTTTTGGAAAAGCGTGGCTTGAATTTGTTTTGGGGTCATTCCCTTTTCATAGAGATGAATAATTTTTTCTTGAATTTCTAATAAATACGCTAGTTTTCGCTGTAAAGCGGTGCGTCCGTCTTTTATATAACCAGCATGGGCGCAAAATACTTCGTTAAAATCGTACGTTAACACTTTTTTTAAGGAGTCAATAGTGGTAGGAATGCTTTCTTCGCGCAAGATGACTTTTGTTTTTTCTTGGCAATATAAATCGCCAGTAAAAAGCTGCCCAGTTTCCCGATTGAAAAACGCTAAATGATCGACAGCATGTCCTGGTGTGTCAATCACGTCCCATGTAGCATGGCGAGAGGAAAATGTTGTTCCGATCGACTTTGCTTCGAAAGGTGGGCGCTTTCCCCAAAAAAATTTTCGGTACATTGGGTAATCTGGTTTTGTACGACAGTAGTCAATCATGATTTCGTTCATAAAAATCGGCAGCTGCCGTTCGTTTTGCAAAAGCGCTGCACACCCTGTATGGTCTTCGTGAAAGTGGGTAATCATCACTTGCTCGATATCTAACGGTTTGAAAAATTGCGTAAATTCTTTTGCTAATGACGCTGCCCCTGTATCGATCAGCACCCCGTCCGTAGCAAAGCAATACACTGTTAACCGAACTCCTTGAAATGACAGCGAACCTTTAGCGATTTGCACCCCACTGACCGTTTCGTGTGCGAATGTTTTCTTGACGAGCATAGTATCCCTCCAAACGATTTTCGTGTTTCCATTATAACACAAAAGAATGAATATTCATTCATTTTTCTTGAAAGGTAGGAAAGTATAAAATTTTACGATTAGGTGGAGCGATGTCTAGCTCCAAGCGCCATCGGCTCGAGTCGTTCCGCCTCTTCTTTCGGCGGCGACATATTGAGTTCGCTTCCTTGAAATATCCCACGCAAGCCAAAGCTTTGCTTTGGCTGAGCCTCCTCGGTGGGGCTTGTGCGATCTTCGCCGATAGGCGGGCGCTTTGCGCTTTTCTTATTTTGAAAAATGTCCGCAAGCACACTCGTCTTTGGATAGTACAGAAAGCTTATTTATGAACATTTTTGTTGCTAGTTATGGTAAAATGAAGAAATAGAAAGGTGAGGGGGAAAGGATAAAAAATGGTACAGCTTTCAAAGCGCATTTCGGAGCGGGCAGTATCGGTTTGGCGAATATATGCGCTCATTCGACTCGCGATATTTTTTCTTGGATATAGCCTCATTTCTTTTTTCCTTTGGCGATTCGCTGACCTAAAATGGCTTGTTTTGTTGCTTGTTGTTTTGTACCTGATTCATTTTTCTTTATCTGTTGTGTTATGGCCGCGCTGGCGTTGGCAACGATGGCGGTACGATATACGCGAAAAAGAAATGGAAGTCGAATGTGGGGTATGGACAAGGAGGCGTACACTTATTCCGATGAACCGTGTTCAGCACGTTGATTTCAGGCAAGGACCGTTGTTAAAAAAGTATCGACTCGCTTCGGTCGTTATTTTCACAGCAGCAACGGTTCATGAAATTCCCGCGCTTGATGAGCAGGAAGCAGAGCAGTTATGCCATGTAATCTCAACATTTGCCAAGGTGGACGATCGCGATGTTTGAGAAAAAGCGACTTCATCCAATCACAATCGTTTCTTCTATTGCGAAACAGTGGAAAGATTTGTTGTTGCCGCTGTTTATGGCCGTTGTGCTGAAGGCTCGTGACGTGTCGATGATTTGGAATATCGCCGTTCCGGCTGTTGCCCTTTTCTATACGATGTTGGCCGGATTTTTTACATGGCTACGTTTCACGTATCAAATCGATGATGAAGAGCTACGCATTGAACATGGGGTATTCGTTCGGCAAAAACGGTCCATTCCTTTCGAACGCATTCAAGGGATTTCTCTCTCCATCGGCTTTTTTCAGCGGTTAGCCGGAGTCGTCCAAGTACGTATCGAAACAGCGGGCAATGAATTAGGAAAAGCAGAAGCGGTTTTGACGGCAGTGACAAAGGAAGAGGCAGAGCAAATCGCCCAGCACATTCGAAGAGCGAAAGAAAAGGGCGATTCGGCTGAAGCTCTTCCGCTCGCTTACCGCTCTACACCTCCTGATGATATCGCTTTCTCTCTTCGTTTTCGTGACGTGTTTTTATTATCGGCTACAAGCGGAGGAGTATTTGGTGCACTAGCGGCAATTTCCGCCTTTTTTTCTCAACTGGACGATTTTATCTCGTACGATGTGTTATATCGCGATATGCAAGGGGTAATTCGTAATGCGTTGGACGGTGTGCTGGCGCTTGTTGTTTTATTCCTCGTCGCCTACGCTCTTTCCGTTGGACGCCATCTGTTGCGCTATGCGTTTTTTACGGTTCAAAACCAAAAAGAGACGATTATTATTTCCAGAGGACTATTGGAAAAACAACTGCTTACGGTATCAAAAAAGCGTGTGCAGGGGATAATAATGAAAGAAAACGTCATTCAACGGTTGCTTGGCTATGTTTCTGTGCATATCATTCATGCAGGTGGTTCGTTAGATGGCGGAGAGAGTGGGAGTATCGTTCTTTGTCCGTTTGTGAAAAAGAAACGGGCGGTTTCGGTTATTTTGGCTTGCTTTCCGGAGTACTGCATTCATCAGCACTTTCAGCCGCTTCCCGAACGGGCACGTGTCCGCTATATGCTTCGTCCTGTGTATGTATTAGCCATTCCGCTAGGTGCAGTTGCTTATTTTTTCCGACCATGGGGGATCGGATTGCTACTTTTATTGCTTGTTGCTAGTTATCTTGGCTATAAAAGCTATCAGATGGCAGGGTGGGCGATTTTAGGGGAGCAACTCGCTTTGCGAAACGGGTTGTTTCGTATCGAAACGATGTATACGCGAAAGCACCGCATCCAATCAATGGCAGTTTTCGCCACGTGGTTTCAAAAACGGAAGCGGCTTCGTACACTTTCTGTCGCTGTGATGCCTAGAATGTTTTTCAAAGTCACCGATGTGGATGAAAACGAAGCGGAAAAAGTGTATACGTGGATGCAGTAGAGGAGCTGTTCATAAAAATCAAAAGAAACTAGTGCGAATCTCTTGACAAATAGAAACTACTATATGATAATAAATATCGAATTAAAATTATTATAATTTACGTACTACAGGAGGTAGATGAGTAATGTCATTAATCGGAAAACAAGTACAACCATTTAAAGCAATGGCGTTTCACAACGGGGATTTCATCGAGGTAACAGACGAAAACTTCAAAGGAAAATGGAGCGTTGTTTGCTTCTATCCAGCGGACTTTACATTCGTGTGCCCAACAGAGTTAGAAGACTTGCAAAACCAATATGCAACATTAAAAGACCTTGGGGTGGAAGTATACTCTGTTTCGACAGATACACATTTCACCCATAAAGCATGGCACGATACATCGCCAGCGATCAGCAAAATCGAATACGTAATGATTGGCGACCCTTCGCAAAAACTATCGCGCATGTTTGAAGTATTAGATGAAGAAACAGGTCTTGCGCAACGCGGTACGTTCATCATCGATCCAGACGGTGTCGTGCAAGCGGTGGAAATTAACGCAGACGGTATCGGCCGCGATGCAAGCACAATCGTCAACAAAATTAAAGCAGCACAATACGTGCGCAACAACCCAGGCGAAGTTTGCCCAGCAAAATGGCAAGAAGGAGCAGAAACGCTTAAGCCAAGCCTTGACCTTGTAGGGAAAATTTAAGGAGGGCTTGTCATGATATTGGATGCGGAAATTAAAGCGCAGCTCGCCCAATATCTACAGTTGATGGAAAATGATATTGTGTTAAAAGTGAGCGCGGGAGACGACAAAGTTTCCCGCGACATGCTTTCGTTAGTCGATGAACTAGCGGCAATGTCATCGAAAATCAACGTAGAGAAAACGACGCTTGAAAGAACGCCAAGCTTTAGCGTCAACCGCGTTGGGGAAGAAACGGGCGTTGTGTTTGCGGGAGTGCCTTTAGGCCATGAATTTACATCGCTTGTCTTAGCGCTGCTTCAAGTAAGCGGAAGACCGCCAAAAGTCGATCAAGCGGTTATTGAGCAAATTAAACACTTAAAAGGCACGTACCGTTTTGAAACGTACGTCAGTTTGACGTGCCATAACTGCCCAGATGTCGTCCAAGCATTAAACGTGATGAGCGTCTTACATCCGAACGTGTCGCATACGATGATTGACGGGGCAGCGTTTAAAGCCGAAGTGGAACAAAAAGGCGTGATGGCGGTGCCGACCGTCTTTTTAAATGGCGAACCGTTCGCGAGCGGGCGCATGTCGCTTGAAGAAATTCTTGCGAAATTAGGAAGCACCCAAGACGCTTCCATCTTTGCCGACAAAGATCCGTTTGACGTGCTTGTTGTCGGCGGTGGGCCAGCAGGAGCAACAGCTGCCATTTATGCCGCGCGGAAAGGCATTCGCACCGGCATTGTTGCCGAGCGCTTTGGCGGGCAAATTTTAGATACGTTAGGCATTGAAAATTTTATTAGCGTGAAATATACCGAAGGTCCGAAACTCGCCGCAAGCCTTGAAGAGCATGTCAAACATTACAATGTGGACATTATGAACTTACAGCGCGTTCAGCGGCTAGAAAAGAAAGACTTGATTGAAGTGGAGCTAGAAAACGGCGCGGTGTTAAAAAGTAAAACGGTCATTATCGCCACAGGGGCGCGTTGGCGCAATCTTGGCGTGCCGGGCGAGGCGGAGTTTAAAAACAAAGGGGTGGCTTACTGCCCGCATTGCGACGGTCCGTTATTTGAAGGAAAGCACGTCGCGGTCATTGGCGGCGGCAACTCTGGGGTAGAAGCAGCGATTGACCTTGCCGGAATCGCTAAACATGTGACGGTTCTTGAATTTGCGCCAGAATTAAAAGCGGACGCGGTGTTGCAAGACCGCTTGTATAGCTTGCCGAACGTAACGGTTATCAAAAATGCGCAAACGAAAGAAATTACGGGGACAGACAAAGTCAATGGCATCACGTATATCGACCGGGCAACCGGCGAAGAGCACCATATGGAGCTTCAAGGGGTATTTGTGCAAATCGGCCTTGTACCGAACACCGAATGGCTAGAAGGAGTCGTCGAACGCAATCGGTTCGGCGAAATTATCGTTGACAAACGCGGTGCGACAAACGTCCCAGGCGTCTTTGCGGCAGGGGACTGCACCGACAGCGCATACAAACAAATCATCATTTCGATGGGTTCAGGCGCTACCGCCGCATTAGGGGCGTTTGACTACCTTATCCGAAATTAAAGAGAGCCACTGGCTCTCTTTTTGCTATTTTAACGTAGTGCATGATCGATTTCTTGTAAAACATCCCCGATTTTTCGGTGATGGATAGTGAGATCTGCCCAATCGTCTAGTTCGGTCGGTTCCATATTCACGATAACTAATTTTGCCCCGCTTCGTTTAGCGATGACAGGAAGCTCGTTTGCTGGCGATACTTGCAAAGAAGAGCCGAGCACGATCCATAAGTCTGCTCGTTCGGCTGCTGTCCACGCTTGGTCGATCGCATCATATGGAAGCGATTCGCCAAATAAGACGACGGAAGGGCGCAAAAAGCCGCCGCATGTGCACTCAAACTGTTCGTCTACATATCGTTTCGCATCGTACGTTTGCTTACAGCGCAAGCAATAGACGGTTCGCAACGTCCCGTGCAATTCGACGACATTTGTGCTGCCTGCTTGTTGGTGAAAGCCATCGACATTTTGCGTGACGATTTGATGAATAAGCCCTCGTTTTTGCCAATCTGCCAAAATCGTATGCCCAATATGCGGCTGGCATTCAAG
>NZ_JAILZV010000094.1 GCF_023512315.1 Anoxybacillus sp. | reverse complement strand
CGCAAGACAGGAACATCTCTTAATCGGTTCGTTAGCTGCAATACTTCAAACGAAATGCCAAGAACGACGGGAATTAACGCAAGCCGATTGACAATCCGCACCCAAAGCGGGTCAACGGGAACGAACATATACACAAATACGCTGACGATGACCGTAAATAAAATAAAACTGCTCCCACAGCGATAATGCAACCGTGACTGTCGCTGCACGTTTTCGACCGTTAGCGGCAGTCCATTCTCAAACGCATTAATCACTTTATGCTCTGCCCCATGGTATTGAAACACTCGTTTTACAAGCGGAGTCAGCGAAATGAAATAAATATATAGTAACAGCAATACTAACTTAAACGCACCTTCAACCAAAATTTGCGCCATTTTGGACGGAAAAATAGGCTTTGTGAAATTTGCTAAAAATGCCGGAATCATCGTAAATAAAAATTTGCCAAACAAAAAGGATAAAATACCGACAACGGCGACGCTGACAACGAGCGATAGCTTCGAGCTTTCCGGTTGTCGTTCGCTTTGTGCTGCTTCTGGGTCGAAGTCATAGCGGTCGCTTGCAAACTGAAAATGTTTCGCTCCGTTTGCGCTCGCTTCTAAAATCGCTACAATTCCGCGAATAAACGGAATTTTTTTGAACGTTGTCAATGTTGGATGCGCTGTTCGCGGCACATGAAAATATTCAATTGATTTGTCCTTGCGGCGAATGGCGGTCACCGAATGTTTTCTTCCGGCAAACATCACACCCTCGACCACCGCCTGTCCTCCGTATACCGGTTTCATCGCTTTCTCCATTGTCTACACCAACCTATTTCTTAAAATTTATCGCCTCTGTTATTATTATATTCTACAAGAAACGGTCGGAAACCTCTAGGTTGATGTTATGATTATCATTGCCAAAAATAAAAATGGATAGACATGGTATGGATAAATTTATTATGAGTTTTTTGTTGACAGGTCATACTAATAGTGGAGGTGGCAATGATGAAAGACAGTCAATTAGAACAAAATAAACGCGAGCGACCGATGGCGCTCTGGATGAAAGCAGCCATTACCGGCTTTGTTGGTGGCGTATTTTGGAGCTTGTTAGGATATTTAGCGTACTTTTTTCATTTCACGGAACTAAGTCCGAACATGCTTTTGTTGTCATGGGACATCGGGGATTGGAAACATGGAAAAACGGGCAACTACATCGCCATTTTCCTTATTGGTGTACTATCGATTGCAGTCGCGCTTCTTTATTATGTGCTGCTTCGAAAGCAAAAAAGTATGTGGGTCGGCGTTGGGTATGGGCTCGTGCTCTGGGTGCTTGTTTTTTACGTCGTGAATCCGATGTTGCCAAGCTTACGCCCCGTGACAGAACTAGAGCGAAATACAATCATTACGACTATTTGCCTGTATGTTTTATATGGATTGTTCATCGGCTATTCGATTTCATTTGAAGCGCAAGAAAACGAACGGCAAAAACAAACGCCAAACACCACGGGAAATGAGTAGTGGGAGCAGGAAGTTTATGATAAAATAGGGGTGTTTGAACATTCTTTGTAAGGGGCGGTGGCGATGGCACGTCTTCTTTTGCTTAACGGTCCGAACTTAAACCGGCTTGGTAAGCGTGAACCGCACATTTATGGGAGCGACACGTTAAATGACCTTGAACAGCAACTCATGGCGTTTGCTGCGGAACACGGTGCGACGCTTACTTGTTTTCAAAGCAACCACGAAGGAGAGATTATTGACGAAATTCACGCGGCGGAAGGCACATACGATGGCATTATTTTAAACGCAGGGGCGTTTACTCATTATAGCTATGCCATTCGTGACGCAATTGCTAGTGTCAATGTCCCTGTGGTAGAAGTACATATTTCCAACATTCATGCCCGCGAGCCGTTTCGTCACGTATCGGTCATTGCGCCAGTGACGATTGGGCAAATTGTCGGACTTGGCTTTACCGGCTATCGGTTGGCCATTTTGGCGCTGTTAGAGAGAAAAGGGAAGGGAGAAGAACGATGGAAAAAATAGAGAAATTACGGGAACGATTTGCGGAATACGATATTGACGGCATGCTCATTACAAGTGGCTACAACCGGCGGTACATGACAGGGTTTACCGGGACGGCTGGCGTTGTTGTGATTGGGCCAAATCAAGCGGTATTCATCACCGATTTTCGCTACACTGAGCAGGCGTCTCGGCAAGTGGAAGGATACGAAATTGTTCAACATACCGGACTACTCATCGAAGAAGTGGCAAAGCAAGTCGAACGGCTTGGCATTCGAAAGCTCGGATTTGAACAAGACCATCTGTCGTACGCAACGTTTCAAACGTATGCAAAAGAAATAAAAGCCGAACTTGTACCTGTTTCCGGCATCATTGAAAAGTTGCGCTTGATTAAGTCCGCTGCAGAGATTAAGATATTAAAGGAAGCAGCAGAGATTGCCGATGCAGCGTTTGACCATATCATTCGGTTTATTCGCCCTGGCGTGACCGAAAGAGAAGTGGCGAACGAACTAGAGTTTTTCATGCGCAAACAAGGCGCTGTTTCTTCTTCTTTTGATATTATCGTTGCATCTGGCTATCGTTCGGCGTTACCGCATGGAGTGGCAAGCGACAAAGTAATCGAAAAAGGGGAGTTCGTAACCCTTGATTTCGGCGCTTATTACAAAGGCTATTGCTCCGACATTACGCGAACCGTTGCCGTTGGTGATATTACTGACGAATTAAAACAAATTTATGACGTCGTATTGCAAGCGCAATTGCGCGGCATGGCAGGCATTAAGCCAGGGATGACTGGTCGTGAAGCGGATGCGCTTACTCGTGACTATATTACAGAAAAAGGATACGGCGAATATTTTGGTCATTCAACTGGGCATGGCATCGGACTTGAAGTGCACGAAGGACCAGCGCTATCTGTTCGCTCGGACACGGTGTTAGAGCCGGGAATGGTTGTCACAGTAGAGCCAGGCATTTACATAGCGGGGCTAGGCGGTGTGCGCATTGAAGACGACACGGTTGTCACTGCGGACGGTAACGAATCGCTGACTCGCTCACCAAAAGAGCTGATTATTTTATAATATTGGAAGTAGGAGGACATTGGTCGATGATTTCAGTAAACGATTTTCGCACAGGACTAACGATTGAAGTAGATGGCGAGATTTGGCGCGTCATCGAGTTCCAACACGTAAAACCAGGAAAAGGGGCAGCGTTCGTTCGTTCGAAGCTGCGCAACCTTCGCACAGGCTCGATTCAAGAAAGAACGTTCCGTGCCGGGGAAAAAGTGAACCGCGCTCAAATTGACAACCGAAAAATGCAATATTTATATGCGAATGGCGACCAGCACGTCTTTATGGACACGGAAACGTACGAGCAAATTGAACTTCCTTCGCAACAAATCGAGCATGAATTAAAGTTTTTAAAAGAAAATATGGAAGTATTCATTATGATGTACCAAGGCGAAACAATTGGGGTAGAACTTCCAAACACAGTAGAACTTAAAGTCGTGGAAACAGAGCCAGGCATTAAAGGTGACACTGCTTCTGGCGGCTCGAAACCAGCAACGCTAGAAACAGGCATTGTCGTCCAAGTGCCGTTCTTCGTCAACGAAGGCGACGTTCTCATTATTAATACAACAGACGGAACATACGTCTCTCGTGCGTAACAAAAAACTCCTTGCTATTTTAGCAAGGGGTTTTTTTCTTTTCTCTACTTCTGAAATAAAAAAGTGCTGCATAGGTTGTACTAATCATATTTTTTAGGGGGATTCGATGAAACGGTGGCTCGCGTTATTCGATGCAACAGTTCTTTCGATGGCAGGGTTGCGGGTATTATCTGCGGCGATTGAATTGACAGCAGCAATCACGATGCTAATGTTCAACGATGTAAAAAAAGCGGTGGCCGTCAACGCGCTACTTGCGGTCGTCGGCCCAATCATTTTTATTGCGACGATGACCATTGGTCTTCTTTCGCTCACGGACGAGCTTTCTTTTGCCAAATTATTTTGGATTGGGCTCGGTGTCGCGTTCATTCTTTTTGGAATTTATAAATAGGAGGCAGGGCGTATGCAACCAATTATAGACGTGTTGCCAAAAACAATTGCGGACGTACTAGAAAAATGGTCATTTCCGTGGAAAAACGAAATCGAGGAAATCCGCCTTCGCGTCCAGCGTCCGTTAGAGGTGATCGCGAAAGGAACCCCGTACTTTCTTCCTTACGAAGTTACTGCCGACGACGGTGTCCAGCTGTTAAACAAGCTTAGCCACTATTCGATATATGCAATGGAAGAAGAATTAAAGCGCGGATTTATTACGATTCAAGGTGGACACCGTGTTGGGCTGGCAGGAAAAGTGATTACCGATGGGGGAAGCGTGAAAGCGATTCGCTACGTGACTTCCTTTAATATACGCGTTGCTAAACAAAAAATCGGCATCGCCCAACCGTTAATTCCATATGTGTATGACGGGCGCTGGTGCCATACGATGATTATCGGCTCTCCGCAAACAGGAAAAACAACGCTTCTTCGCGACATTGCCCGCACGATTAGTAGCGGTGTCCCGGCGAAAAACATCTCGGCGCAAAAGGTAGGCATTGTCGATGAACGCTCGGAAATTGCAGGATGTGTCAAAGGCATCCCCCAATTTGAATTAGGGAGCCGGGTCGATGTGTTGGATGCTTGTCCGAAAGCAGAAGGCATGATGATGATGATTCGTTCGATGAGTCCGGACGTACTCGTTGTCGATGAAATTGGGCGCTTAGAAGATAGTGAAGCGATATTAGAAGCCGTCCGTGCGGGGGTATGTGTATGGACGACTGTTCACGGGAAAGACTGGGACGATGTTGTCAACCGTCCGACGTTGCGTGCGCTTATCGAGCAGCGCGTATTTGAACGCTTTATTGAATTGACGAACGACCGCGGCCCAGGGACTGTCAGACGCGTACTCGACCGGTCAGGAACGGTGCTATTTGCGGAGGTGGGAAGATGAAATGGTTTGGCGCATTGCTGATTTTGCTTGCGACGACATGGAGTGGATTTGAAGCAGCCCGGCAGTTGAACGAACGTCCTCGCCAGTTACGGCAATTAAAAACAGCGTTGCAAGCGCTTGAAGCAGAAATTATGTATGGCCACACCCCGCTCACAGAAGCGTCGCTGCATTTAGCAAGACAACTTGCTTTCCCGTTTTCCCGCCTATTTGAACGGTTTGCTGAAAAACTGAAGACGGGGGAAACGAACGTCTGTGAAGCATGGGAAGAGAGCTTACGGGCGATTTGGCGGGCGACTGCTTTAAGACAAGGAGAATTTGAAGTGATGAAACAATTTGGCGAAACGCTAGGCCAATATGACCGAATCGCTCAACAAAAACAAATTGCCTTGGCGCTTATTCACCTTGACCGCGAAGAGCAAGATGCACTTGACAAAAAAATGCGCTATGAAAAGATGGCGAAAAGTTTAGGCTTCCTTGTAGGCTTGCTTCTTGTGATTTTATTGATTTAACGCTAGGAGGAAAACGATGATGGGAATCGATGTCGATGTTATTTTTAAAATCGCTGGGGTGGGGATGGCAATTGCTTTGCTACATACCGTACTAGAGCAAATGGGAAAAAAAGAATTTGCCCAATGGATTACGCTTATCGGCTTTATTTACATTTTATTTATGGTCGCCTCTGTTATTAGTAGCTTATTTCAAAAGATAAAAGACGTATTTTTGTTCCAACGTTAGGGGGAGATGGCGATTGAAATGTTGCAAATTGTCGGCATAGGGTTAATCGCCACGTTTTTAGTTATGTTGCTAAAAGAGCAAAAATCCAGCGTGGCGTTTTTATTAACCGTATTTGTTGGGTGTGCCATTTTTCTTTTTTTAATTGACCAAATTAGCGCGATTTTGCATATGTTGCAAAAAATCGCTTCTGACACGAACATCAACATGGTGTATTTTGAAACGATTTTAAAGATTATCGGTATTGCCTATATTGCAGAATTTGCGTCGCAAATCTCGAAAGATGCCGGGCAAGGTGCCATCGCTTCGAAAATTGAACTAGGCGGCAAAATTTTAATTTTAGCGATGGCTATCCCTATTTTAACCGCCATTATTGAAACGGTAATTGGGTTGATTCCTTCCTCAAGGGGGTGATGGATTGAAAAAAGCGATCCTCTTGTCGTTAGTTGCCGCTTCCTTTTTTTTATCGCCATATATAGTACAAGCTGCCCCTAACGAACAGCAAATGGCAGAAAAACAGCTAGAAGCAATCGATATAGGAGATATCCAAAAGTATTGGAATGACATTATTGTCAAATACGGTGGGTTTTTGCCGGAAAGTCAAAAAGGCTCGTTAATAGAATTTTTGCAAGGGGAGAAAGAATGGTCGTTCAACGCGTGGTTGACCGCCTTGTTAAAGTTCCTTGTCTATGAATTGCAAGCAAACGGCAGGCTGCTTGGCATGCTTATATTATTAACTGTGTTTAGCATGTTTTTACAGTCGCTGCAAAATGCGTTTGAACAGCAGGCGGTTAGCAAAGTCGCCTATGCGGTCGTCTATATGGTGTTAATGATTCTTGCGCTCAATAGCTTTCGGTTGGCAATGGAATACGCCCAAGAGGCAATTCAAACGATGACCCATTTTATGATTGCCCTCATTCCGCTCTTATTGGCATTGTTAGCTTCTTCCGGCGGGCTTGTTTCCGCAGCGTTTTTTCACCCGATGGTTCTTTTTCTTATGAATGTCACCGGGTCCATCGTTGAATACGTTGTATTGCCGCTTTTGTTTTTAGCGGCGCTATTAAATATTGTCAGCACGATGTCTGAACATTATAAAGTGACGCAATTAGCAGATTTATTTACGAAAGTAGCGATGGGGGCGCTCGGGGCGATTTTAACAATTTTCCTCGGTGTCATGTCAGTGAAAGGAGCAACAGCAGCGATCGCAGACGGAGTTGCGTTACGAGCGGCTAAATTTGTTGCTGGAAATTTTATTCCCGTCATCGGAAAAATGTTTACCGATGCCACCGATACAGTTGTTACTGCTTCTATGCTATTAAAAAATGCGGTGGGGGTTGCTGGAGTCGCGTTAGTACTCCTGATTGCTGTTTTTCCAGCTATAAAAATTTTTATCATCTCCTTTGTCTATAAATTATCGGCAGCTGTATTGCAGCCGCTTGGGGGCGGTCCTGTGATTGCTTGCTTAAACATTATTAGCAAAAGCGTTCTCTATATTTTAGCGGCGCTAGCGATTGTCTCGCTCATGTTTTTTCTTAGTTTAACGGTCATCATTACCGCGGGAAATATTACGATGATGGTACGTTAAGGGGGAGAAGCGATGCACGCTATCATTTCATGGGTCACGACGATTATTGTGTTTCTTTTGTTTACGATTGTCATTGATTTGTTGCTGCCAGCTTCAAGTTTTCAAAAATATGTAAAAATGGTGATCGGGCTTATTCTCCTTCTTATCATGCTATCGCCACTACTAAGCATTTTTTCGCTCGATGTTGACCGCCTGCTAGCGACAGTGGCTGAAGGCGGTAATGAACAACAAGAAACGATGAAAAATGAGCTAGAGCAAAAGAAAAAAGAAATACAAGCCTCACAACGTGCATATATTTTAGAACAAATGGCTGTCCAGATGAAAAAACAAGTAGCTGGGGAGTTGATGGAACAATATGGATTAACGGTACAGCAGATTACTTTGCAAACGACGGAACGTTCTTCGCTGCCAACTGCTGATGATATTCAAACGATTGAAGTAGTTGTCGGCCAACAACACGAGCAATCACAACAAACCATTCAACCAGTAACAATTGATGTGTCAAAACCTATTTCCACGAATGAACAAGATGAAGCATGGCGAAAAAAGATAGCACAATTTTTCGCCACGAAATGGGGAGTACACGAAGAAAAAATCGCGGTCCAAATGGAAGGGGGGGACTGGGGGGATGCTTCCACACATTAAGCGATGGCTTGGGCTGTCCGAAAACGAGCCAAAAGAAAAAAAACCAATCTCGACGATTTACGTATTACTTCTTCTTTTTGTCGGAGTGTTGGTTATGCTGATGAGCCATCCATGGAAAGAACAACCATCAACCAACGTTGTCGCCGTTTCAGGAAAAGCAGACAACAAAGCGGTCGAGACGTTCGGAAAAGCGTCCGATACGAAAGCAAAAATCATTGCTGAATATGAACAACAATACGAAGAGCAGTTAAAAGCGGCATTAGAAGCGATTGAAGGAGTACAAGATGTGACCGTCGTTGTTAACGTCGATGCAACCGAAGTCAAAGTGTTGGAAAAAAACCGCGTCACTCAGCAGCAAACGACGGATGAAACCGATCGTGAAGGCGGGAAGCGAAAAATCGAAAACCATTCATTTAACGAACAAGTGGTCATGACTCGTGACGGAGAAGGGGAACAGCCCATTGTTGTCACAACGAAAAAACCTGATATTCGCGGGGTGCTCGTCGTTGCGAAAGGAGCGGATAATTTACAAATTAAACAATGGATTGTCGAAGCGGTAACGCGCGTCCTCAATGTCCCAAGTTATCGCGTCGCCGTCTTGCCAAAAAAATAAGGGAGGTTGACCTACATGCTCAAAAAACAAACAGTTTGGTTATTAACAATGTTAAGCTTAGTAGTCGTATTGTCTGTCTACTATGTGACGGCTCCAAAAGAAATGAATGATAGTGTCGCGTTTATGAACGATCAAACGAAAACAAGCGATGGGAAAGATACAGCCAAAGGAACAGATGTCGCTGTACAAGAAACGGACGCGAAAGGGGAAAAAGTCACCTCAAGCATTGCGAGTGATGATGTGTTTACTGCGTTGCGCCTGCAAATTGAGGACCAACGCAGCCGGTTGCGCGACCAATTAAATGCGGTGGTTGCCTCGACAAGTGCGACGGCAGAGCAAAAAAGCGAAGCGATGGATAAAATTCAGCAGCTCGAAGCGCTTGCCGAGAAAGAAGCAACGCTCGAAACGCTTATCAAATCGAAAGGCGGATATGAAGACGTTCTCGTTCGCGCCGACGGGGATACAGTACGAGTAACCGTCAAAGCAAAAACAAGCTCTAAACAAGCGGCGAATGAAATTATTCAGCTTGTAAAAAGCGAATTAAAAGATATGCAGGATATCGCGGTCGAATTCCAACCGACAAAATAAGAAAAACGCCCGCCTATCGGCGAAGAGCGCACGAGTCCCACCGGGGTGCCTTGAACCGATGGTGCTTGGAGCTAGACATCTCTCTGTACCGAAATTTTATACTGTCCTATCTTTAAAAAAGCTGGCTTCTGTGATAGAGGCCAGCTTTTTTTTAGAGATAGCGCTTATTTTATTTTTTACAGTGGAAAAATGATTTTAATGCTATATAATAATAATTGTTTGTATGACTAGGTAGTAAATCTGCCGAAAAGTCTTATTCTATTGTTGAATATGAGGGAAGGTCTGTCGTATGATGGTAGTATATGACACAATTTTGGGGCGAGAGGTGTGAATGATGTTGAAAATCCAAGAAATTCGTGAATTGATTCGATTGATTGACCAAGCAAACATTGAAGAGTTTTTATATGAACATGAGGGTACGAAAGTACATATGAAAAAACCAAGCGGCAACGTGCCAGCTGGAGCGGTTGTCCAAACGGTTGTAGAAGCACCGAAAGCGGTTGTGAAGGAAGTGGCAGCGCCTGTACAAGAAGCGATGCAAACGCCAGCAACGCCGGTGCAAGAAGGAAAACAAGCAGAACCGCCAAAGCAAGAAGTGAACGTTGACAACTTGCATAAAATTACATCGCCGATGGTTGGAACGTTTTACGCTGCGCCATCTCCAGATGCCGCACCGTATGTCAAAGTAGGCGATAAAGTAAAAGCCGATACGATTGTTTGCATTATTGAAGCGATGAAGCTCTTTAACGAAATTGAAGCAGAAGTGAACGGTGAAATCGTCGAAATTCTTGTCCAAAATGGCCAGCTCGTCGAGTACGGACAACCTTTATTCCTTGTGAAGCCAGAATAATAAGGGGGACGAGCCATGATTAAAAAATTATTAGTAGCCAATCGGGGGGAAATCGCCGTTCGCGTCATTCGGGCGTGTAAAGAACTTGGCATTGAGACGGTGGCGGTGTTTTCGGAAGCCGACCGGGAAGCGCTTCATGTTCAACTAGCGGACGAGGCGTATTGTATCGGACCGACCGCTTCGAAAGACAGCTATTTAAACTTCACGAACATAATGAGTGTCGCGACATTAACGGGCTGTGATGCCATTCACCCGGGATACGGCTTTTTAGCGGAAAACGCTGCTTTTGCTGAGCTTTGTCGTGAGTGCAACATTACGTTTGTCGGTCCAAGCCCGGAAGCGATTACAAAAATGGGGATTAAAGATATTGCCCGCGAAACGATGCGCGAAGCTGGCGTTCCGATTGTTCCAGGCTCCAAAGGAATCATCGGCACCGTCGATGAGGCGGTTGCGCTAGCGCATGAAATCGGCTATCCTGTCATTATTAAGGCGACAGCAGGCGGTGGCGGCAAAGGAATTCGCGTCGCTCGCAACGAGCAAGAGCTCATTAAAGGCATTAACATTACCCAACAAGAAGCAGCGACAGCGTTTGGCAACCCAGGGGTGTATATTGAAAAATACATTGAAGATTTCCGGCACGTGGAAATTCAAGTGCTCGCAGACTCTTACGGAAATGTCATTCATTTAGGCGAGCGGGATTGCTCGATTCAGCGCCGCTTGCAAAAGCTTGTCGAAGAAGCTCCTTCGCCAGCACTAGACGAAGAAATGCGTAAACAAATGGGGGAAGCGGCGGTCAAGGCAGCGAAAGCGGTGAATTATACAGGCGCTGGAACGGTCGAGTTTATTTTTGACCATCACGCGAAAAAGTTTTATTTTATGGAAATGAATACGCGTATCCAAGTCGAGCATCCAGTGACTGAATTAATTACCGGCGTGGACTTAATTAAAGAGCAGATTCGCGTTGCTTCCGGAGAAAAGCTATCGTTGACGCAAGATGAAGTGACGTTTAACGGATGGGCAATTGAATGCCGAATTAATGCGGAAAATCCAGAGAAAAACTTTATGCCATCGCCAGGGCGGATTCAAATGTACCTTCCGCCAGGAGGATTAGGGGTGCGCATCGATTCCGCTGCATATCCTGGCTATATGATTCCACCGTATTACGATTCGATGATTGCCAAGCTTATCGTCCATGCGCCGACGCGGGAAGAAGCGATTGCGCGAATGAAGCGAGCGCTTAGCGAATTTATTATCGAAGGGATTCATACAACGATTCCTTTTCACTTAAAATTATTAGAGCACGAGAAATTTGTGCAAGGAGACTTCAACACGAAGTTTCTTGAGTTGTATGATGTAATGAAATCATAGGAGGTGCTTTTGAATGTCTGAGCACGTATTTGAAATGG
>NZ_JAILZV010000093.1 GCF_023512315.1 Anoxybacillus sp. | reverse complement strand
CTATGCGTAGCATCACCATTTTATGTAAAAATATGTATGAAAGGCGCGCTTCCTACGTTATAAGCATACCAACTTACGATGAAAACAGCAACCTTAAGGCGGGGCATGAATTTAACAATAATTTGTCGAAAGCGCATTACAACGAAATATATTTTCGTACCGCATCACGCATATCGTCGATATCAAACGGTTTGGCAAAATGCATAACTGCTCCGAGTTCCCTTGTTTCTTGAATCATATCAAGTTCGCCGTAAGCTGTCATAATAATCACTTTAATGTCGCGGTTGATTTCTTTAATGCGCTTTAATATTTCAATTCCGTCCATACCAGGGATTTTCATATCCAGCAATACTAAGTCCGGCTGATGCTTTTGCACAATGTCTAGCGCCTGCACGCCGTTCGCTGCTTGGAACGTTGTGTATCCTTCGCGCTGAAAGACTTCGTTCAATAAAATGCGAATGCCATATTGGTCGTCGACGATTAGTAGCTTATTTCCCATGTTACGCACCTCAATTCTTTCGTTTCCTTACTTGTATATTTCGCCTTCTTTTGTTATTTTCCTGCCGTTTTGGAATACTCATCCCAAAACAATCAAAGTTGTGTTCTTTCCTAAAACAAGTATACTGTAATGAGGAGAAGGAAGGTGAAAAAATGCTTAAAATTTTTCTCACGCAATTACATGGCTATTTGAAAAAACTCACGGAAGAGGAAATGGCAATCGAAGATGGGGCACGGTTGCTTGCGCAAGCGGTCGTAGGAGAAGGGCGCATTTTCGTGCACGGGGTGGAGGAAATGGAAGCGGTCGTCGTAGATGCGATCAAAGGGAACGACGCGTTGCCGAAAGTCGCGCGATTGGTTGACAACGGCATCATTTGCGGCGATATCGATGAAACCGACCGTGTACTGCTTATCGCACCGTTCACTAACGATGAACAAGCGATACGTGTAGCAGAGCAATTGCAAGGAAAAGTGCCGATTGTTGCTATTGCAGCGACAACGGACGGGGAACGTTCGCTTGCCGATCTCGTCGATGTTCATATCGACAGCAAGCTCACCAAACCGCTCCTTCCGCGTGAAGACGGAACACGTTTCGGCTTCCCAGCAACGATTACGGCGCTATTCGCCTACTATTGCTTATTGTTTACGATGCATGAAATTTTAGAAGAGTATGAGTAAAAAGACGATCCACGTGGGATCGTCTTTCTTATTGTAACGAAGCTTTAATAAAGTCGCGGAACAGCGGCTGTGGTCTTGTCGGGCGCGACGTAAATTCCGGATGGAATTGGGAAGCAACAAACCACGGATGGTCTTTTAATTCAATAATTTCCACTAAGCGTCCGTCTGGACTTGTCCCTGAGAAGACGAAGCCGTGCTGCTCCATGACTTGGCGATATTGGTTATTAAACTCATAGCGATGGCGATGGCGTTCGTAAATAACTTCATCGTTGTACGCTTCATATGCGCGCGTCCCTTCGACTAATTTGCACGGGTACAATCCTAAGCGAAGCGTGCCACCTAAGTCCTCAATATCTTTTTGTTCTGGCAATAAATCGATAATCGGATGTGGCGTTGTTGGATCGATTTCGGACGAATGCGCGCTTTCTAACCCAACGACATGGCGGGCAAACTCGACAGACGCTAGCTGCATGCCAAGGCAAATCCCAAGGAACGGGATGCGCTGTTCGCGCGCGTAGCGAATCGCCGCAATTTTCCCTTCAATGCCGCGGTCCCCAAATCCGCCTGGGACGAGAATGCCGTCCGCTTCTTGTAAAAGGGTCGCAACATTGTCGTTGTTCACATGTTCGGAGTTAATCCATTGAATTTCCACTTCCGCATCAAACGCATACCCTGCATGGCGAAGCGCTTCGACGACGGAGATATAAGCATCTTGCAATTCGACATATTTGCCGACAAGTGCAATTTTTGTTTTCCGTGAAAGGTTGCGCACTTTTTCGACGAGCGCTTTCCATTCAGTCATATCGGCTTCTCGGCAATTCAGCTTTAAATGCTCGCAAACGATTTGGTCCAATTTTTGTTCTTGTAACATTAACGGTACCGCATAAAGCGTATCCGCATCGCGCGCTTCGATGACTGCTTTCGGGTCAATATCGCAGAAAAGAGCGATTTTATCTTTCATGTCTTGAGACATCGGCATTTCGGTGCGAACGACGATGACGTTTGGCTGAATGCCGAGGCTTCGTAATTCTTTGACGCTATGTTGCGTCGGCTTCGTTTTCATTTCCCCCGCTGCTTTAATGTACGGAACGAGCGTACAATGAATGTACATGACGTTTTCACGGCCGATGTCGCTTTTTATTTGGCGAATCGCTTCTAAAAATGGCAGTGACTCAATATCTCCGACCGTTCCACCGATTTCGGTAATCACAACGTCCGCGTTTGTTTCCCGCCCTGCGCGGAAGACGCGCTCTTTAATTTCGTTTGTAATGTGCGGAATGACTTGCACCGTGCCGCCTAAATAATCACCGCGGCGCTCTTTTTTCAAGACGGTAGAATAAATTTTCCCGGTCGTCACGTTGCTATATTTGTTTAAGTTAATGTCAATAAAGCGCTCGTAATGACCTAAATCTAAATCCGTTTCCGCTCCGTCGTCGGTGACAAATACTTCCCCGTGCTGGTATGGACTCATCGTGCCTGGGTCGACGTTAATGTATGGGTCAAATTTTTGAATCGTCACGTTTAAGCCGCGGTTTTTTAACAACCGACCTAATGACGCTGCGGTAATTCCTTTCCCTAACGACGAAACGACGCCACCTGTTACAAAAATATACTTCGTCATCTTCTTTCCCCCTTGCTGAATATAGACAGTTAAAGTGTGTGCAAAATACAAATAAAAAACGCTCCGCTTACCGGCGTAAGGGAGCGATATTTTGTATCCGTTCTATTTTGAAAGAGCCCAAATAAGATTCTACCTAGCTAAACTTACAAAGTCAAGGGGGTTGTTATTCTTCTTCCTCTGTTTCTTCAAAATCGTCGATTAGCTCGTCGTCTAGCTCTTCTTCTAATTCTTCTTCCCCTAGGTCGAATTCTTCATCAAGCAATTCGTCCTCAAGCTCATCGGCATCATCGAGGTCAAATTCCTCTTCATCAAGCAATTCATCATCTAAAACGTCTTCGACATCGTCATAATCGTCAAGAACGTCGTAATCCAACTCATCTTCATCGATGATTTCATCGTAATCTTCGTACTCGTCATCCAATTTTTTCTTTTTCTTCGGCTTGAACGTTGTGACGTTTTCATCTTCTGTTTGGTCGTACGGATACCACGAACGTAACCCCCAACGGTCTTCACTCACACAAATGAAGCGACCATCAATATTTAAATCTGTATAAAATTGCGCAAGACGCGCGTGCACTTGGTCCTCCGTCAAATTCGCCAAAGCAGCAATTTCTTGGACGAGCTGTGGAAAAGGCATCGCTTCTTTTTTATCGCTCATTACTAAATAAGCGAGTTCCACAAGCGACATTTCTTGCAATTCTTCTGGAGAGTATTGCTGCAAACTCACATCCGGCACTCCCTTTCTATGTAATATTCCGAATAAATAAATGAATGCATGAAATACATACCATTCATTATAAACAATTTCCCTTTGTTTATGCTAGGTCTTCGACGAGCGTTTCATAAAAAATTGTTGCTTTTTCGTGAAAAAGGGGCTGATCGATACTCGACCAGCCTTACATATTGCGGCGATATTGACCGCCCACTTCGTATAGCGCTTTTGTAATTTGCCCGAGGCTCGCTACTTTGACCGTTTCCATCAATTCCGCAAAAATGTTGCCGCCGCTCACCGCGACATGTTTTAACCGCTTCAACGCTTCGTCCACGTTGTCTTTATTTCGTTCTTGGAACGCTCGTAAGTTCGTAATTTGCAATTCTTTTTCTTCGTAAGAAGCGCGCGCCAATTGAATGTTGTTTAATTCTTCTTCCGACGGTGGATTTGGATTCAAATATGTGTTGACGCCAATGATTGGCAACTCCCCACTATGTTTCTTCATTTCGTAGTACATCGATTCGTCTTGAATTTTGCCGCGCTGGTATTGCATTTCCATCGCACCGAGTACGCCGCCGCGGTCATTGATTCGTTCAAATTCTTGCAATACCGCTTCTTCGACTAAATCGGTCAACTCTTCAATAATGAACGAGCCTTGCAGCGGATTTTCATTTTTTGTTAACCCGTGCTCTTTTGTAATGATAAGCTGAATCGCCATCGCCCGACGGACCGACTCTTCGGTTGGTGTCGTAATCGCTTCATCGTAGGCGTTTGTATGCAAGGAGTTGCAGTTGTCATGCAGCGCCATTAACGCTTGTAGCGTCGTGCGAATGTCGTTAAAGTCAATTTCTTGCGCATGGAGCGAGCGACCGGACGTTTGCACGTGATATTTCAATTTTTGGCTCCGCTCGTTTGCCCCATATTTTTCGCGCATGACGACCGCCCAAATGCGGCGGGCGACACGACCGATGACAGAATACTCTGGGTCTAAGCCGTTGCTAAAGAAAAACGATAAGTTTGGCGCAAAATCATCGATGTGCATGCCCCGGCTTAAATAATATTCGACATACGTAAAGCCGTTCGCTAATGTGAACGCTAGCTGCGTAATCGGATTCGCGCCCGCTTCGGCAATATGGTAGCCGGAAATCGAAACAGAGTAATAGTTGCGTACTTTATGTTGAATAAAGTACTCTTGAATGTCCCCCATCATTTTCAGCGCAAATTCAGTCGAGAAAATGCACGTATTTTGTCCTTGGTCTTCTTTTAAAATATCGGCTTGCACCGTGCCGCGCACTGTTTGCAGCGTCCATGCTTTCACTTCTTCGTATTCTTCTTTCGTCAGCGGACGACCAAGCTCTTGTTCGCGTTTTTCGACTTGTTGTTCAATTGCTGTATTCATAAACATCGCTAAAATAATCGGCGCTGGTCCGTTAATCGTCATCGACACAGACGTCGATGGATGACACAAATCAAAGCCTTTATATAATCGCTTCATGTCGTCGAGCGTACAGACGCTGACGCCGCTTTCGCCGACTTTTCCGAAAATGTCTGGACGGTATTGTGGGTCCTCGCCGTATAACGTTACCGAGTCAAACGCGGTACTTAAACGCTTCGCCGGATCGTCTTTGCATAAGTAGTGGAAGCGGCGGTTCGTTCGCTCTGGCGTTCCTTCTCCCGCAAACTGCCGTTTCGGATCTTCCCCTTGCCGCTTAAATGGGAAGACGCCAGCGGTGTATGGGAAATAACCAGGAACGTTTTCTTTATACACCCAGCGCAAAATTTCCCCGTAGTCTTTAAATTTCGGCAGCGCGACTTTCGGAATGTCTAGCCCCGCAAGGCTTTTCGTCGTCAATTCGGTGACGATTTCTTTGTCGCGAATTTTCGTGACAAATTGTTTCGCGCGATATTTCGCTTTCACGTCTTCCCACGACCCGAGAATTCGCTTCGATTCCGCAGTTAACTCGTTTTCGTAATGCTGTTTTAACGCCTCTAGCGACGCAATCACTTCTTCTTGCCCGCGCTCTTTCGCTGCCGCCATCGCCCCTTCGATTTGGAACAAGCGGCGAGCAAGTTCGCTTTGTTTTTCCACATATTTATGGTAATTGCGCACCGTATCGGCAATTTCGCGCAAATAATGGCGGCGTTCGTTCGGAATAATGACGTTTTGTTTTTGCACGTCTGCGACGGTTTCGAGCGTCGTCGTCCAGTTCGTACCTGCTTTTTTATTAATTAAATCAATCAAAGCGACAAAAAGCGTATTCGTGCCTGGATCGTTAAATTGGCTTGCAATCGTTCCGTACACCGGCATTTCCGATAACTCTTTATCAAATAGTTGGTGGCTGCGTTGGTATTGCTTTTGCACTTGCCGTTTGGCATCTTCTGAGCCTTTTCGTTCAAATTTATTAATGACGATGAGGTCGGCGTAATCAATCATGTCGATTTTCTCTAGTTGTGTCGGCGCCCCAAACTCGCTCGTCATGACATACATGGAAATGTCGCTCACTTCCGTAATCGCCGCATCGCCTTGACCGATGCCGCTTGTTTCCACGATGATTAAGTCAAATCCAGCCGCTTTCACGACTTGAATCGCTTCTTTAATCGCTAGCGACAACTCCGAGCGTGAATGGCGCGTCGCTAAACTGCGCATGTAGACGCGTGGCGAGTTGATGGAGTTCATGCGAATGCGGTCGCCAAGTAGCGCACCACCTGTTTTTTGCTTCGTCGGGTCAACCGATAAAATCGCCACTTTTTTCTCCGGAATTTCGTTTAAAAAGCGGCGGACGAGTTCATCGGTTAATGAGCTTTTTCCTGCGCCGCCCGTTCCGGTAATGCCGACGACTGGCACGTGTTTTGCCATTTCTTTTACTTTCCCGAGTACGCGTTCGATCGTCGCGGCTGCTTCATCGGTTGCATCTAGCAAGTTTTCACAAACGGTAATAAGCCGAGCGACCGCTTGCACATCGCCGTTCGGGAGGCGTTCTAGTTCGTCCGTCAGCTGCTTTACCGTCGGGAAATCACACTCTTCTAACATGACGTTAATCATGCCTTGCAGACCAAGGACGCGCCCGTCTTCCGGTGAAAAAATGCGGGCGATGCCGTAGTCGTGCAATTCTTTGATCTCTTTTGGAATGATGACGCCGCCCCCGCCGCCGTAAATGCGGATATGGGAGGCGCCACGCTCCTTTAATAAGTCATACATATATTTAAAAAACTCTACATGACCGCCCTGATAAGAAGAGACGGCAATGCCTTGTACATCCTCTTGGATGGCGGCATTGACGATCTCTTCTGCCGAACGGTTATGCCCTAAATGAATAACTTCCGCACCGCTTGCTTGCAAAATGCGGCGCATAATATTGATCGAGGCATCGTGGCCATCGAATAAGCTGGAGGCTGTCACAAAACGAACATGATGTTTCGGCCGGTAAATGTGTGCCATCCTCTCTCTCCCCCTTTGTCGTTATGACCGTTTCTCCAAAATACCCCTTAACAACAATTGCGTTTGTAGTTCGATGTACTCCTCTAACGTATACATTTTATGCAGCGCCCAGCGGCGGAACGCCCACATTTGTCCGAGCACGAAAATATCGTGAGCAAACAGCTGAATTTCCCGCTCGGTTAAGGAAAACGCCCCGTTTTCGACACATTCTCGCAAAATGTTTTCAAAAATCTTCACCATTTGTAACTCTTTGTTCAATACGTAAGGAAGCGAATCTTTCGTTAATGACTTTACTTCTTGGTACATGACGAGCACTTCGTCTTGCAAATCGTCAATGACTTTGAAGTAGCGAGCGATGGCCAGTTTTAAGCTTTCAATCGTGCCATGGTGCGTACCGATATCTTTTTCGAGCCGTTCGTATACTTCATCGTAAATGCGGTCGCACACTAAGTAAAGTACATCTTCTTTTTGGCGGATATATTCATAAAGCGTGCCGATGCTAAACCCTGATGCTTTGGCAATTTCCCGCGTTGTCGTCCGATGAAACCCTTTTTGTTTAAACAGAGCGATCGCGCCTTTAATCATTTCGTTGCGCCGCTTTTTGACGAGCCGTTCGTCTTTGACCGAAGCCGGCACTTCCCGTTTTTTCATGTTCATCGTCAACCGCTCCATTACTCTTTCGTTAACATCCGTGAAATGACAAGCCGCTGAATTTCTTGCGTTCCTTCATAAATTTGCGTAATTTTCGCGTCGCGCATAAACCGCTCTACTGGATAATCTTTCGTATAGCCATATCCGCCAAAAATTTGTACCGCATCGACCGTGACTTTCATTGCCGTGTCTCCTGCAAACAACTTCGCCATCGCCGACGCTTTTCCGTATGGAAGGTTGTTCGATTCGAGCCATGCTGCTTGGTATGTCAATAGCCGCGCCGCTTCGACTGCCGTTGCCATGTCCGCTAATTTAAATCCTACCCCTTGTTGTTCCGCGATCGGTTTGCCAAATTGCACGCGCCCTTTCGCGTATTCGACGGCTGCATCGAGCGCCCCTTGGGCGATGCCGACCGCTTGCGCCGCGATGCCGTTGCGGCCGCCGTCTAATGTCATCATCGCAATTTTAAATCCTTCCCCTTCTTGCCCAAGCAAGTTTTCTTTCGGAACACGGCAATCTTCGAAAATGAGCTCCGTTGTCGGTGACGAACGAATGCCTAGTTTTTTCTCTTTTTTGCCGATCGAAAAGCCTGGTGTGCCTTTTTCGATAATGAAGGCGCTAATGCCTCTATGTTTTTTTTCCGGGTCTGTCACAGCAAAGACAACGTAAATGTCCGCTTCGCCACCGTTTGTAATCCATACTTTCGAGCCGTTAATGACGTAATGGTCGCCGTCTAATACCGCTCTCGTTTTCATCGAGGAAACGTCTGACCCTGCGCCCGGTTCCGAAAGACCGTATGCGCCAAGCTTTTCTCCTGTCGCTAGCGCCCGTAAATACGTTTGTTTTTGTTCCTCTGTGCCAAATTTATAAATCGGCCAGCTTGCTAGGGAAATGTGCGCCGACAACGTTACCCCTGTCGATGCGCATACTTTCGATAGTTCTTCTACGGCGATGACATACGCTAAATAATCGCTACCAATGCCGCCGTATTCTTCCGGCCACGGAATGCCGGTTAACCCGAGTTCCGCCATTTTATCGAAAATTTCGCGGTCAAACCGCTCTTCTTCATCGCGCTCTGCTGCTGTCGGTGCTACTTCATTTTTCGCAAATTCGCGCACCATTTTCCGTATCATTTCATGCTCTTCGGTTAATTGAAAATTCATCGTCCTCTCCCCCGTTTCTTTTATAGTTGCTCACGAGTGTTGATTACCCAATATTTTACTAAAAACACAGAATCATTTGACTGAACACAAGCTTTTCTGCCTCTTCCCTCGAACAAGAACGCCGGCGGGCAAATGTCATTTGCCCGCAAAGCGTTCATTGTTCGAGGAGAGCATGCGTACAGCATGCCCAGTCGGCAAGCGAACCGCTTGTCGACTACGGCAGAAAAGCTAGGAATACAGCAATTTCAACTGGTTTTTAATGGTTAATCAACACGCCTGATAGTTGCTTGCTAATGACTAAGCGCTGGATTTCGCTCGTTCCTTCGTAAATTTCACAAATTTTCGCATCGCGGAATAAGCGCTCCACCGGATAGTCTTCAGTGTAGCCGTTGCCCCCAAAAATTTGCACCGCTTCAATCGCGTTTTCCATCGCTGCTCTTGATGCGAACAATTTCGCCATCGATGCTTCTTTGCTGCAGGAAAGTCCTTTCGTCCGCAAAAAGGCAGCACGATATACTAATAGTTTCGCAGCTTCAACCGCTGTCGCCATATCGGCTAGTTTAAATGCAATTCCTTGCTGCTCGGCGATTGGTTTGCCAAACTGAATCCGCTCTTTCGCGTAAGCGGTTGCGTATTCCAACGCCGCTTCGGCAATGCCAAGCGACTGGGCGGCGATGCCGATGCGACCGACGTCAAGGTTCGCCATCGCGATTTTAAATCCTTGTCCTTCTTCGCCTAATAAATTTTCGGCTGGCACTTTTGCATCTTCAAACGAAATTTGCACTGTCCGTGATCCGTGCAAGCCCATTTTCTTTTCATCTTTACCGATGATAAATCCTGGCGTATCTTTCTCGACGATAAAGGCAGAAATGCCGCGGCTTCCGGTTTCGTCTGGATTCGTGCGGGCGAACACGATATACGTGTCCGCTTCGCCGCCGTTGGTAATAAATACTTTTGAGCCGTTTAAAATGTAATAGTCGCCTTGGCGAACGGCTTTCGTTTTTAAGCTTTTCGCATCCGAGCCAGCGCTTGGTTCCGTGAGGCAGAAGGCGCCAAGGTATTCCCCGCTCGCAAGCTTTGGCACGTATTTTCGTTTTTGTTCCTCTGTCCCGAAATAGAGGATTGGGTTTGTCCCGACGGACGTATGCACCGATAAAATGACGCCGACGGTTGCACTGACTTTGGAAATTTCATGGATGGCGATGATGTACGATGTGAAGTCCATCCCGGCGCCGCCGTATTCTTCTGGAATCGTAATGCCCATTAACCCGAGTTCCGCCATTTTTTTTAAAATGGGGCGAGGAAACTCCCCCTTTTCCATTCGCTCGACAAATGGAGCAATTTCACTCGCTGCGAATTCACGTACCATGTTGCGCATCATTTCTTGCTCTTCTGTGAAACGTAAGTTCATCATGTCACCTTCTTTGCTGTCCGTTTATTCGTACGTATAAAATCCTTTGCCTGTTTTTCTGCCTAGCCAGCCAGCTTTCACGTATTTACGCAACAGCGGGCATGGGCGGTACTTATCGTCGCCAAATCCTTCATGAAGCGTTTCCATAATGTATAAGCACGTATCTAGCCCGATAAAATCGGCAAGCGTTAGCGGCCCCATCGGATGGTTCATGCCGAGTTTCATCACTTCGTCGATCGCTTCTTTCGTCGCCACTCCTTCGTATAATGCGTAAATAGCTTCGTTAATCATCGGCATTAAAATGCGATTCGAAATAAAGCCTGGAAAATCGTTCACTTCAACTGGCACTTTATTTAATTTGCGCGTCATCGCTTCGATTGTTTCGTACACTTCCGGCGCGGTCGCAAGCCCGCGAATAATCTCGACAAGCTTCATCACCGGTACTGGATTCATAAAATGCATGCCGATGACTTTTTCCGGCCGCTTCGTCGCCGCGGCAATTTCTGTAATCGGAAGCGACGATGTGTTTGTCGCTAAAATCGCATGTGGCGGCGTGATTTCATCGAGTTGGGCAAACAGCGATGTTTTTACTTCCATGTTTTCGACTACCGCTTCAATGACTAAATCGACGGCGCGTGCATTGTGTAAATCGACCGATGGCGTAATGCGCTGTAAAATGGTTGCTTTTTCTTCTTCCGTCATTTTTCCTTTTTCGACTTGGCGCGTTAAGTTTTTTGTAATTGTCGCAAGCCCTCGCTCGACATATGTTTCTTGTAAATCGTGTAAAAACACATCGTACCCTGCCATTGCACATACTTGGGCAATGCCCGAACCCATTTGGCCAGCACCGACTACCATTACTTTTTGAACGTCCATCCGCAAATCCCCCATCTTCTCCGTTTTCGTCTATTGTCTTCGTTAATCGACTTGAACCATGATGGCGTCGCCTTGGCCGCCACCGCTGCAAATCGCTGCGATACCAAGCCCGCCACCGCGGCGTTTCAACTCGTGAATGAGCGTGAGAATGATGCGTGCCCCGCTCGCGCCGATTGGGTGTCCGAGCGCAACCGCTCCGCCGTTGACATTCACTTTCTCTGGGTCAAGCCCAGCAATTTGGATGCTCGCTAATGCAACTGCGGCGAACGCTTCGTTAATTTCAAATAAGTCGATCTCTGCCGCGGTTTTGCCCGTTTTTCGCAATAGCTCGTTAATGACAAGCCCTGGCGTTTTCGGGAAGTCTTTCGCTTCGACAGCGATGGACGCATGAGCGACAACTGTCGCTAGCGGCGTTCTCCCTTCGCGTAGCGCTCGCTCTTCGCTCATTAACACAAGCGCGGCAGCTCCGTCGTTGACGCCTGGGGCGTTTCCAGCAGTAATTGTTCCTGTCGGATCAAATACTGGGGAGAGCTTCGCTAATTTTTCAAGCGATGTGTCTTTGCGCGGCGATTCATCGTCTGCGACAACGAGCGGTTCGCCTTT
>NZ_JAILZV010000092.1 GCF_023512315.1 Anoxybacillus sp. | reverse complement strand
AGCAGACTCTCCTCGCCGATGTAGAAGTCGTCTGCTGAAATGGCCATGTTATTGATATTTC
This sequence comes from Anoxybacillus sp., assembly GCF_023512315.1. Classification (GTDB taxonomy): domain Bacteria; phylum Bacillota; class Bacilli; order Bacillales; family Anoxybacillaceae; genus Anoxybacteroides. The sequence goes on along the minus strand of NZ_JAILZV010000092.1, from coordinate 11,719 downwards.
GCAACTCCAATTTTCCAAAGTTATCGAACAGTACATAGTTTCTGTTCGTTGCAATTAGCGTAGAATCTAAAAATTTCGATACGACATCGAGCGCTTTTTTGTTGTCTTCGACCATCGCTGGCACTTTGTAGCCTGTTTCTTCAAACGTTCCGATTTTCAGACCTGCGTCGGTTGCGATTTTCTTTATCCCAGCTGTTGCGGTTGTTGCTGAAAATACGAACGTATCATTGTACATGAGATATCGCAATTGGTCATATGCTTTTATACCGAATTCACTACTTGTGTTAAATCCTGTTTCAAACACATATCCGTAAAAAACTTTATATTCCCCGTCTGTTACACGGATAATCGCCCCACTATTCACAGGAAATTTTGTTGGTTGTTCAATCACTAACTTCGCATCCAACGTCCCAGCTTTTCCGATTCGGCTTGTTTTCCACTGCACGCTCGAAACAGGCATATCCCACACCGTTCCATCCCGATTATCAATCAACACTTCCATCATTTCACCCAATCTGCAGGAATTTTTAATACCAAACCGATTGGTAATTTCCGCAACTGGCTGTCTTTAATCCCGTTTAACCTTTGTAGTTCTGGATATCGGTTGCCGTTACCTGTATAAAGCTTTGCTACTTTCCAAAGGTTGTCGCCTGCTTTTAGCGTGTATGTCGTCGGTTTTGGCTTCGTATTTGGTCGAGCAGGCGCATTTTTCTTTACGACTTGAATAGCCGACGACGTTTGTTTTTTGACCACTTGCATTTTCTTTGGAGCAAACGGCACATACATTTTCAATTCAAGCGAAAAATTCACGTCCTCGCTGCCAAACGATTCGTCATATTCAAAGTGCTCAATTGTCACTAGTTCATTGATTGTAAAAGAGCCGTTGACATAGATGTAACGCACTGGCTGTTTGTTTGTCATCCATTTTTCTAATAAAGCAATGTAATATTGCGGCTCTTTAAAAACCGCACCTGAATAATGAGTAGGCTGCGCAGGAAAAAAAGATTCGAGAGAGAAGCCCGACAACTTTTTATCTTTTGGTACGTTTACACGTCCGAGTTTTGCAATCGTAAACTCCTCTCCGTCTCCTTCTGTTTTTACGTTCACCTTTTCAGGATTAACAGGAAGCCGAAACATTTCTTGGTCATTTGCGTGAAAATAAATGGCTCGTTCCATCACGCATACACCCCTTCTGCCGAACGAGCTATTTCATTTACCATGCTCTCTTCAAAACGACGAACGAGTTGGTCAACATCGACGTCATTTCGAATGTCGCCTGTTTTTACTTGAACTGTTGGCGTTAACGTGACGAAGTTTTGAATGGACTTAATCGTCGCCAGCTCTTTGAAAACTTGCAAATCTTCCTCCGCAATGTTAATTTCGTCGTCAATTTTCCCAATTTTATCGAGCTTACCACCTGTCGGATTTTTGTCGTCTTTCCCACTCGCTAGAGGATTTTTCATTCCTGGGCTATTTGCAATTTGGTTGCCTAATGATTGTTTAAACGGGTTTTCCGTTTTCGTATTAGGCGCTAAACTTTTTGCTTTTTCCAATATCCCAGAAAGCTTTTCAGACATGTTTTTGGTAAATTTCATTCCTGCCGCATTTCCTGCTGCGAACGCTTGCGGAACATTCAGCATTTTCATTCTCGGGATGTTGACCATAAATTCGCTGCTTGTTGGTGGTTTAAGGTTTGTTGCAAAGTTTTTAAGCCCGTTGGATATACTGCCTACTGAACCAGCGCTCAGCTTGCCAATCGTGCTAATGTTTACCCCCGGTATCATGTTTAGAGCTTTGATTAAACCATTAACCGCGCCAATCGCGATATTTGCTCCTTTCACAAAAACACGCGCGAGAAAATTCGCAGCCGTGTCAAATGACCCAGTAAGTGCCGTCATGTTGTCTACGACCATTTTTGTCATGTCGTAAAATAGCTTTTTGACCGCATAGACAGGGTCGAAAAAGACATTCATAATAAATTCAGCAACCATCGCAAACGCATTCCAAATATTCGCGACGATATTCCAAATGAACGCTCCTAAACTTGCGAATAAACCTGTAATGAATCCGACTACTGTAGCTGTTTGGTCTGCCCAATTCACTGTCGCATAAATTACTAGGGCAAGTAACGCAATAATTCCTAGTAACACCCATGTAGCTGGCGAACTAAGCATAGCTGCGTTATACACCCATTGAGCTGCGGCCGCGATCATTGTAGCTGTTCGCACTACCAACCATTTCGCCGCAACACCAAGTAAAATCGCTCCAATTCCAGCTAAAACAGAGCCAATCACCGTTAAAATTGGCGCAACCCATGACCAATTTTCTTCAAAAACCCGACCGACAGCACCGACCATTCGATAAAAGAACTCCAGTGCATCGAAAGTGAGATCCATGCCTTTGATAAACACGTTAACAAAAAACATCGCATGTTCCGCCATTGTTGCGAACGCATCTGAGTTCACGAACTGATTAAATCGAATCAACAATGGTTCAAACGCACGAAGCGACCAGTTTTTAAACATGGTCATTGCATCAGCAAACGTCAATGGCATGTTTTTGAATTTCTTTTCAATGTCATCGGCTGCTTTGAATAAGGCATTTTTAATAATGTCAGCTGTAATTGTACCTTTTGCTGACATATCTTTTAATTCTCCTTTTGTTTTCCCTGTAAAATCCGCAATCGCTTGAGCAAGCATCGGAGCGTTTTCCATGATGGAACGGAACTCGTCGCCTTGTAACTTACCAGCTGCCATCGCTTGTGTGAGCTGATACATACCAGCTTGGCGTTCAAAAGTCGATGCACCAGACGCAGTAAATGCTTTTCCCATTAATTCTGAGAAACGAATCATCTCGTCGTTGTTTTTGAATGCGTCATCCGCCAATAAACCGAGTTTTGCAACCGAATTAGCCATATCCATATACCCACTTCGGCTACGTTGCGCGGCTTGATATATTTTCTCTTGCAATTGTGCTTGCGTTTGTAAGCCGTCATTGATATTCGCTAAACGAGCCGATGTAGAAACATAAGCGTCTGAGGCTTGAACGAACGACTGGATTCCTGTCTGAATTCCTTGTAGTGCGGCAAAAGCCGCCGTTGATAATAAAAACGCTCCAAAAAACTCTTTCACAGCACCTGTCGCCCGACCAACAGGAGGAGGCAAGTTGGCGAATTTGGAGCCTAATGGCGCTAAAGAGCTATCCGCCTGTTTAGAAGCTACCATTAAACGTTCTAAATCAGCCGATGCGTTTGTAATCGCTTTTCGCGCTTTCGCTAATCCTTTCGTATCTAATTGAGTCGCGCTCGCATCCATCTTTTCCATGACGCGAATGGTAGCATCCATCGCACGAATCATTTTCATAAGTGGTCCTGTCAATTTGTCGTTTAATGACAACGTCGTTTGAACTCCAGCCATTCGCTCACCCCCTCATTTTACTTTTTATACGGTCATGTTCTTCTTTCTCTTTCTTCAATTCCAACTGAATACTGGCTATGACAAACGCTTTTTCTTTTCGATCCATTTCTAAAAACTCACGCGGACGCCAATGAAAACGGTGGAGAGCGATATGAGCATAAAATGCCTCTCCACCTTCTTCAATTAGTTTTTTGCCTCTTCTACCTCTTCATCCATCGTCTTATCGAGCCCCGAAATTTCTGTGACCTTCTCAAGAATTTGGTTCGCTTCACCTAAAAGAAACATTTCAGCAAACAGCTTGTCCGCACCTAAAACACCATAGGACTCTTGTAGTTCGCGGTCATTTAAATCGGGATACACAATCGACGCCACACAAATTTCGCGATTGTATCTTACCACATCAAAAACACGTTCCATTTTGCCGCCTTTGCCTGGGCGGAACTTGAAACAACGTTCGTTGATTGCATCAGCTTCGCCCGCAGTCAACGGGCGCAATACAAGTGGTTCGTCAAAACGTTCCAGCTTTAGCTCCACATTTTCATACTGTTTTACATTTCCCTTTAAGAACGCCTTAAACTTGCTCATGCAGCTCCTCCTTAGTTAATCGTTTTAAATTGGTCTAGCAAATCGAAGTCATCAAATGTGAACGAAACTTCATCTTTGAGTACATCATCCGAATCGCCGTCTAATTTAGCAATAAGCGTGCTGTCTGGCACGATGTTTTTAATGATTGCTGTTTGTTTTCCTGCCGCACTCGTAATATCTGCGTTAACGAGCATCGCATCGAAGATCGGCGCTTTCCCTGTCCGTAAATATTCCAATGCCATCGCTCGAATTTCTGGACGGTGGTAGTAATATGTCATGTTTCCTTTTCCGTTTGCCCCGACGATTTTACTTCCGTTCATACGTGCGCCTACACGTTTGACGTCAGCTTTGATATATTCAATCGTGGCGTCAAATTTCACAATTTCCGCGAACTCATATGACTTTCCGTCAATCGTAATATATAACGTCCCTTCTTTCGAAGAAATCGCGTCTTTTGATTCCATTACACGTGGCATATTTATCACCTCCGTTTATTACTTGCATGCCACTGTCATGTAGAGTTTTTCCATTGCATCGACGAATTTTAGCCCTACATTCACCAGCACAGCGTCCTTCTCATCGCCTTGTTGAATCACAATTTCATCTGGATTGTATGGCTCTAAAGCGCCGACACGCACAAGAGGATCCAACACCGTTTTCATAATTTCTTTTTTGAACAAGTTTCGACCGTCCTCGTTGTTGTTCACTTTCCCGATGAAATACTTGGAGTAGATATACTGCGTATTATCTGAAACAATGTCCATTTCACGAACAATTTTGTTTTTGCGGAAGTCTTGATTTTTCGTCGGGGTGAATGAACGGAACGTGTTAATGTCTTGCTCTACGACCACCGCATCGCGATTGAACGTATAGACAACGTGTCCATCTTTCAATGCTTGTTCAATTTCTTCATGCGTTTTCCGCTCGCAGTCAATCGCACCTGGGTACTCGGCATAAGTCAATGAACTGGTGCCAGCGCTCGCATATGCCGCCGCATACCAATACAGCGAGTCTTTAGCCGTTAAATTCTCTCCACCTTCCAAGGTGACGCCATTTAAAACAGATACAATACCTTCGTGATCAGCAACGTTGTAATTGTTCGTCACCAACGTTACATTTTTTCCATAATTCGCACGCCATTCTTTCACTTTCAGCGTTAGTAATGCTTTTACTGTCGAATCATCTGTGCCCACAGCAACCACCTTGAAATCTTGCGTATCGAGCCCTGCCGCAAAGTCCGCATACGCATCATTTGTTGCCGTTCCTGTCGTTCCACCAGCAAGCGTCAACGTCACATCAGAAGTCGGCAACTGGCCACTGAATGTCACAAAAGCGTTTGGTTGCAAGTCGGCAATGGCAGCTACGGTTTGTGTATCAGCAATCGCTCCGTCAAAGTACGTTTTTACTGTCGCTGTTCCGTCTAAATTGACTGTAACGACAACCGAAATTTTATTGCCGTCTGCCCCTGCATATTTGGCTGTTGCTGTTAATCCACCACCTGTCGCTGTTGCTTTTGTTCCTTCGCTGTTTAGGTTATAAACAACCACTTGGCTCGTCGCTTTAAACGCTTCGCGCACAGGAACGATTGCACTTAAATCCTTGCCGAACGCTTCTTTAAACTTTGTATTCGGCGACACTTTCACAAATTTTCTTGTTTCGCCCCAGTCTAATTTGACTGGAATCACTACGATTGCATTGGAATCAGGCGCCATCGTGTTTAAACTGTTCGTTTCAAAGTTGATATACGCGCCAGGACGAATTTTGTTTTGCGTTTTCCATGTTCCACCTGCCATTATTGAACCTCCTTCGTTTTCCACTCACTTAACAACGAGTCTACTTCTTCTTTCGTGTACGTTCTTGATTCATCAAGCAACACCTCAAGTAACAGCCGATCTTTTGCATATTCTGGCGCACGAATGAAAGCTGATTTTCCGTATCGCATTTGTTTTTCAGTTTGTTTGGCCAATCCAAACACCTCCTAGCGTCTGCATCTTCGTTTCGGTCGTCACTTCTTGTAGTCGTGCCGACACATCGAATGTGATGACAAGCACATCATCTTGCTTTACTCCTTCTAATCGATGCACATGATATTTGTTGGCGATATACTGAAATTCTGTTTGAAACGTTTCAAACACGTTGTCGCATTCATCATTCACTTCTGTTGATTGCGGAAAATACACAACATTCCACGAGTGCGTCCGCCACACTTGTCCTTTGATTTTTCGTTCTTGTTCAGACTGAATCATACGAACGAGAAAAGCAGGGGTTTGAAGCCCCTGCTTGACTTTTTCGTCGTATACTTTGACATTTCCGAACACTTGTTTAATTTGTTGAATGATAAGCGTTTTAATCTCCAAAGATCCGCCTCATCTCCTTTTCCATCTCCCGTTGCCACATGTTCGGGGCGATTTTTTGCATGTCGTTCATCGTGAGTTTCAACATAAACCGCCCTTCTACCCACCCGACAGTCTGACCAGCCACCACAATACGATGTCCATTTTCCACAAACGACGCATACTCAGCTTGATTGTAAATATGAATATAAATCGTATCGCCTTTGCTTACCACGTAGTACTTCCAATTGTTTCGTAAATTCCCTGTATCCACAGGCGTCAGCTTCTTCACTTTTCGAATCGCCAACTGCGCGATGCGCTCTGCAACCTTCATTTGAACTTGATGGGCGATTTTATTCAATTCCACTAACTGCTGTTTTAACAATCGGACCTCACTAAATTCATATCCCATTACGCATAGCCCTTTCGAATGAGCAATACTTCTTGATGGGTGACATACACAAACGGTTCTTTCGCTGACTCGTAACGCACCCCATCGATTACAAAAACATCCCCAGCTCGCACATCCATCTCGCTGGACAAAAAAACTTTGACATCGTATTGAATGACGTTTACATCATCTTGTGATGCGTTATTGAGCGTCTGCATGCCGACAGAAGAAAGGCGACAAGGCACGTTTTCATGCTTTGTCACCCATTGCATTCCGTCGGCGCCATTCGGCTTCTGATACGCCTCATATCGCTGGATAGTAGCTGTTCGGTCATACAGTCGTTCCACCGCGGATTTGGCTTTAAGAAAAACGTCACGAACCGACATGCTACCACCTCATTTTACGAAACTTATACAAAGCGCTCTTATAGGAATGAACGATGCTTTCCACTTCTGTTTCTCCTTGGCTCTTTTCATGAGCCGTAAACGCGACTTGCACGTCCCCTTCTTTGATGGATTGAACAGCTGGTTCGGCATCGGGGGCATTTTTTTGCTTCAGACCAATGAAATCGACCACCATGTTCGCATGGACATACCGAAGCTCGTCCGGTATGTCATCACGATTACAAAACGTTTTGATCGCTTGGCCTACTTCGTCAATGTATACAGCCAAGCGATCATCTGGCTGTGGATTATCCAACTTGGCTTTGACAATATCAAGCACCGTCATTGTCATTCAGCTGCCTTTTCTGTTGCTTTCTTCGTTCCTTTTTTCACTTCTTCTTCCGTCACTTCTTCGTATCCAGCGTTTTTAAATGCAGCTTCTTGAATATCGTTATTGGCAATCAGAATTTCATCGCCCTTTTTAAACTTCTTCATCACTTGTCACCCCTTACGCTTTCTTGTGCACGTAAATGGCGTTCTTTTTGTTCTCGAATACGAACGCATCGTAACGAATACGTCCTTCCACGAGCGTACCGTTAATGCCCGGCGGGTTTTCATGCGTCACGTAGTCTGTTAATTTAATTGGTGCAACTGTCGCCATCGGATGTGTAATGAAAAATTCGACATTCGCCGGCAAGTACGAAGATGGAACTGTAATTAACGGAATCCCATCAATTTGACCGACTTGTCCTTTCATTAATGCATCTTGCGCAATATCAGACGCCTTGATAAAAGATGGGTCTAAACGAATTTGTTTATAAAAGTTCGCTCCAATATACGCCACGCGACCAACCAATGGAACTTTCAAGTCTGTGAGCGTTGTTGTTGCATCTAAGAAAGCTTCATAAGCATTGTCTTTTGTAATTGGCGCCGTCGCTGTTGTGCCTGCGTTTGCGCAAATCACCGCAAAACGATAGATATCCACTTCTGGCACAACCACCTCATCAATCTGGCGGGCAAGTGCCTTCCCTGCTTCCATGACGCCCATCGTATCTTGTTTCGATTTGTTGTCGATCGTGAATGTAAACGAACGGTCGCGCGTTACTTTCATTTCTTGCACGCTGTTTTGTAACTCTTCAGGAATACCATATCGATTAAAACCTGTTGTAGAATAGTCACGCATTGGAACTGTCGGAATCGAAAATACTTTCACCGTTTCGACTCCAACCCAATCTAAGTCTTGATTCACAGCTCCATTCGAAAGAGATTGCTTTTTAAAACGCTCATCCACATATGGTGCATACTTCTCTGCATAGTTAATTGGCATTACTTATTACCTCCTGTATCCATTAAATTGAATTAAACCCAGCCAAGAACGGATCCTCAGGTTCACCGCCAGTCGGACTGCCTTCAGCTGGTTTAATACCTGTAATTTTTGGTTGATTGCTGTTTTCAGGCACAAATAAAAAGGACTTGGTTTCTTGCAGCGTCTTTAACTGCTCCTCCAGTCCTTTTGTGATGTTGCCATGTTCATCGAGTTCAATTGTATTTTTATCAAGAAGCGATGCGACCAAGTCAGCGTCATGTACCTTTCCATTAATCGCAAGTTTAATCGCGCTGTTCAATTGCGTTTCTTTAATTTTCGCCTCATATGCCGCCTTCTCTTCTTTATATTGCTTCTCTAAGTCCGCAAGCTTCGTTTGAAGTTCTTCATTTCCTTCTGCTTGCTTCTTGAGTTGTTTTAAGTCGTTGTCGCGTTGTTCTAGCTGCTTTTTCATGTCGTCGAGACTTGTTTTTAAGTCGTCTACTTTCGCTTTTTGCGCCTCTACCGACTTCCCATGCTCGGCCATAATTTTATCAATGACGTCTTTTTCAAGTCCTAAACTTTCAAGAAATTCGCGTTTCATTTCCATTCCTCCTGGCTACGTTTTTTTACGTGGTTACGGCCACGAACCCTTTTGTTCTTTAACGTCTACAAATAGTAAAAAGACGAGAGGAAATAAAAAAGCACATAACCGTTTTGTTTGGTTAGGTGCTTATTCTATAATTTCAATTAACTTAATTTCTGGCTCACCAACACCGATATATTTCCCCTCAACAAACATGTCGAGGCTGTCATAATCATCATCAGTATCTTCTTGGTCGGTGTAATCTTGGACAATCCCCTCTAATATTTCACCATCTTTGAGAGTAATCCTTATTTTCTTCCCTACATATTCCCATAATCTCAATGCTTCATCCCCCTTTCTTTTATTAAAGTTGGAACAATATGAGTTCCTATCTTACTATAATGTATTTTAAAGTCTTTTGTTTTTACTTCTTCTCCCGTTGTTTGATCCACATATACCCCGATGTATTTATCACCTTTTATGAGTTCTTTATTTATCCATTCTCCTTTGCTACTGAATTGAAGTACACCAGTACCAGCATATTTTTTCACTAACTCATTGGCTTCTTCATAAGAAATTGTTAAATAGCTTGGTTTCTGTCTGCCCTTCGCTTTATTTCTCTCTACATAATCAAGATAGCGCTTATGGGATGGATTATGCTTATCATAATGGTTTCGACTATGCTCCAACTTATAAACACCGTTTCGAATATCGGCTCGTATCTGCTCTTCTAGTGCTTGTTCTTTCTCTCTTTCTTTACGTTCAGCCTCGAGTTTTGGTTTCAATACATTTTTATTATACCACTCCTCATACGAAATGGAATCCACCAAACCATTCATCGACTGACGTTTCTCACCGTTCGTATACTCCGATTCATCGAAATACGGAATTGTCGTTGTTCGGCAACGGACATGAAATGGCGGCGCATTTGTTCCTGGTTTATAATCTTTGACGTTATAAACCTTGCCATCTTGATATCTACAAATATCAGACGTTCGCATATCGAGCGTAGCCAAAATCTCGTATTTCTCCATCCCTGCATCGCGATAGCTGTTTTGCGCAGCCAAATTGTGAAAGAAACTCGCTTCCGTCCTGACCAACGCTTCAGCACGCGAATACGCCACATCCGTCACTTTCACAATTTCTTTTGCTGTTTTGTCGATGGAACGTCCAATGATGAAGCTTTGTTCGAGCGACTTTCGAATGTTCTGCATCGTTTCTTGTTCATGTCCCCAAATTCGCTTGGAAAATTCTTTTCCGCTCCAGTTATACGACATCACTTCACGCGTTGTGCTGTCGTCAAGAATTTGCACATTTGCAGGTATACCAGCCATCGCAAAATCGTACATGAAGTGATAGTACGAATTTTGGTATACATCGACTAGCCCTGTATAAACGTAGTCTTGCAAGCCGTTTTTTCCGCCATAGAGATGCAACATCGTCATTTCTATTTGCGCCAAAAGCAGCTCTAATCGCGAAATTCGAACGCGATAGCTAATCGCATTCAATAGGTTTTCGTACTGTGGATTCCCCTCAAGAGCCATGGCGCGAAACCGAGCAAGGTCAACTTCCTTGAACGCTTCTATTTCTTGCGATGTTAGTAGCTTCCTTGCTTCATGTAGCGAAATTTGATTGTCTTTCGCATATCGAGCATAAAAGGCTTCAATTTGCTGTAAAATATCCCGTTGCGCTTCTTTCAATCGTTGTTGCATCTGCGCCAAATACTTTTCTACGATCAGCTGCGCTTCCTGTTCTCTTTGCGTCGAACGTTGTTCCCAATACTGCCGACTATTCATTTACGTTCCCATCTTTCTGTTGTTGCTGGAACGCTCCTTGATAGCCGTTGTACATCTGTTCTTGTTCCCGTTGCTTCTTCAATCGTTCTTCCACTTGTTCCGTATACCACGGATGGTTTTCACGAATCGTTTGGTCATCGAGAATACCAACCGACGCCTGGCAATTGGCGATGACCTCAGACTCATTGATAATAATGTCGCGATTAAAAATAATCGAAATCGGCTCATTGGTGAAATCACCCTTCCCTGTCATCAGCAAATATTGATCGATGAACCAAATTAATTGTTCTAGGCTCGATTGAAACTCAGTTTCGAGAATATTGCAGTCCATATCTAAATCCGAATATCGATATCGCAGCGCCACTCCACTCGCGTTGCCTAGGTTTTCGTCTTGCGTGTCGACACCGCGACCAAATTCATAGATGGCTTTACGAATGCGCAATAACTCTTTTTCGACAGCGTCCGTCTGTAAGTCAGCTTGTAGCTTGTCTACATCTCCGTTTTCGTCTAGCTTTACCGCACGGTATCGGTTTAAATCGTTTAAAAATTCCTGTAAGTCAACGCCGCCGTAATTCACAAGCTTGTAAATGAAATTCGGGATGTCTGCAAGTAAATCTGCATTTACGGAAGCTTGCAAGTTGTAATCGTCAATCAATGACTTGATACAATCGATGAGAGGTTGCTCCTCTTCGTTGTACTTAAACGCAATAAGTGGCATGCGTTCCCACAAATACGGCTTCTCGTTGATTGTGAAGTGATAGTTTGTTTCTACTCCAGCCAACACGTCTGGAACGAGCGAATCAGCTTGTAACACGTAATATTTAATGCCTTTCGGATGGTGATACTCCACTTTCTTTTGTTTTTGCTTTTGTGTGTTCGTGTACACCACTTCTTCATATATGCGAATAAATGACACAATCTCTTCA
>NZ_JAILZV010000091.1 GCF_023512315.1 Anoxybacillus sp. | reverse complement strand
GCATCGTTTTTCCTCCTATGTATAAGCCAAGCTCTTATTACACCATATTCAACAGTAAATTATACTATACGGCCAACCGGAAAAAAATAAAAAATTCAGCCACCTCAAACATGAGATGGCTGAATGTCTTATGCGCTTTTCACGACTTCGTTCACGTATTGCGTCGCTTTTTCTTCGTTATACTGCCCTTCCCATTTCGACATGACGACAGCTGCCAATGAGTTGCCAACGACATTTACCGCTGTCCGCGCCATATCTAAAATCCGGTCGATACCTGCGATAAACGCTAACCCTTCGACAGGAATACCAACTGTCCCTAGCGTCGCCAATAACACAACGAACGAAACGCCTGGCACGCCCGCAATCCCTTTCGAAGTGACCATCAAAACTAATAAAAGCGAAATTTGCTGCGAAATTGGCATATCAATACCATACAGCTGCGCAATAAAAATTGCCGCTAGCGCTTGATAAAGCGTCGATCCGTCTAGGTTGAACGAATAGCCGGTCGGAATGACAAACGAAGTAATTGCTTTCGGACAGCCGAACTTCTCCATTTTCTCCATAATTTTCGGCAATACCGTTTCTGAGCTTGCCGTGCTGTACGCTAATACAAGCTCGTCTTTTAAAATTTTAATCATATGCCATAAGTTTACTTTTACTAGTTTAGCAACAATGCCAAGTACGACAACAACAAAAAAGACCATCGTTCCATACACGACAAGCACGAGTTTACTTAACGGAATAAGCGATTGTATCCCAAATTTGGAAACCGTCACACCGATTAAGGCAAATACACCAAACGGCGCAAATTTCATAATTTGATTTGTGACGTAAAACATCGCGTCGGCTACACCTTGGAAAAACTGTAGCACCACTTTTCCTTTCTCACCAATTGCCGCAACCCCTAATCCAAACATGACGGAAAAGAAAATAATTGCGAGCATATTTCCAGTCGAAAGCGCCTCAAAAATGTTTTTCGGCACGATGTTAACGACCGTGTCAATCATCGAGTGGCTTTGTACTTCGTGTGTCGTATCGACATACGCTTGAATGTCTGTTTTTTCAAGCGTCTTCATGTTCACGCCTGTGCCTGGATGGAAAAGGTTTGCCGCAAGCAACCCGACAACGATTGCTATTGTCGTAATAATTTCAAAATATAAAATTGTTTTTCCACCCAATTTTCCAAGTTTTTTAATATCACCAACGTTCGCGACGCCGACGATTAAACTTGATATAACAATTGGAATGACGATCATTTTAATTAAACGAAGGAAAATATCGCCTACCGGTTGCAAATACGTCGCAACTTCTGGATTCCCGTAAAAAGCTGCTCCTACCGCAATCCCAAGAAGCAAGCCAATAAAAATTTGCCATGCTAATCCTATTTTTTTCATGCATCTACCCCCTTTTGGACATAAAATAACAAAGCTATTCTAATATGTATACTTTATTATGTCAAGAATATTCATATAATACTGTAATTTATTTCCTTTCTTTTTTTAAAAGTGGCCAAACACGAACAACTTCGTGCATTCATATATATGACTAACGGCCTTGTGCCTAATTCGAGGAGGGTGGGGTGGAAAGATGTCGAGCATTTTGTCTGCGTTAGCGTATATCATCAAAGAGCTAATGTTTTTCGTTTCCTATATTAAAAACAACGCATTTCCCCAACCGTTAAGCGCGCAAGAAGAAGAGATGTATTTGCAGCGAATGGCAGAAGGCGATGAAGAAGCTCGCAATCTCCTAATCGAGCACAATTTGCGGCTTGTTGCCCATATCGTAAAAAAGTTTGAAAATACCGGTGAAGAGGCGGAAGATTTAATCTCGATCGGGACGATCGGGTTAATTAAAGCGATTGAAAGCTACTCACAAGGAAAAGGAACGAAACTAGCCACATACGCAGCGCGGTGTATTGAAAATGAAATTTTAATGCATCTACGTTCGCTGAAAAAAACGAAAAAAGACGTGTCGCTCCATGAACCGATCGGGCAAGACCGCGACGGAAATGAAATTAGTTTAATTGACGTACTTAAATCAGAAGGGGAAGATGTCGCGGACGAGATTCAATTAAACATGGAAATTGAGCAAGTGCGAAAGTATATTGACGTATTAGATGACCGCGAAAAAGAAGTCATCGTCAGCCGGTTCGGGCTAAATTTGCAAAAAGAAAAAACGCAGCGCGAAATCGCCAAAGAACTCGGCATCTCCAGAAGCTACGTCTCCCGCATCGAAAAGCGCGCATTGATGAAAATTTTTCATGAGTTTTATCGGAATGAAAAAGAGAAGAAGCGGTAACGAAAAATGGAGGCTGCTGCACGCAAGCCCCCATTTTTTGCTAAGCAACGCCAGAATCACTCAACCGCCTTCTCGTTCACTTTCCCTAATTTTCACTATGCAGGCAAAAGAAAAACGACCTCTTGACTTAAGAGGCCGCTCTTATTATGCTTCTACGCTCACTTCTGCAGTAATCACTAATGCAATTGATACTGTAATAACAATCCCCATCACCATAGCAAACATCCCCTATTTCCTCCCTCTCGCCAGTTCTTTATCTTTATTTTACACGGAAAAACGCTCCGCTCCGACGGGAGGTTTTGAACAATTTGTGAATTTCAAAACGTGAATCATTAGAGGTTTCTATTGCCGGTAAGATATTCTTCAATGCAACACAGCAGCACGTGCTTCATAACGAATAGCCCTAGCATCTTCAGTAAAAGCTCGGAATAGAGCGATGTTAACTGTTTTTATTGTTTAATCAGCATGCTTGTGATTTTCCTTTATTTTTCATGCAATAGCGTGTATAATGAAGTTAGGTATTGCATAATTACTAAATAAGACCGACGGTGCTGCAACACCATCGGTCCTGCAATAGACGGTTCCCTTTAAGGGGGATCGACATAGAGTCGGGAATAATCCACCCTCAAGCCGCTAACTCAGGGGTGGATTATTTCTTTTGGTGAAAAGACAATATTGAAACGATTAGACTCGCGAAAGCAATCGCAAACATCAACGCTTCAAACACTGTCATTCGCGTCACCCCCTTTCTATAAGGGGTTACGCCGATCCACCCTTGAGTTCCCACATCTATTACTTTTACATTATATCACATATAGAGCATAACGTAATTATTCAGTCCCTGCTGTAACTTTCTGCACCATTCGTAGCGTCATTTCCACCCTGCAAAAACACGGGAAGCCGGTGTGGGAATCGTTGCAAAGACTTCTGAGTGGGGAGTCCCTTCAAACGATTCTCCACTCCTCCTAGGGCATTTTCGATACCGGAAATGCCCTATTGGTACTGGATTCTGAACATCTCGCTAGTATTGGGCTGAATGAATACGTTTTATATACGTCGAAAAAAATTTCCCGTTACGTTCAGATAAAACATGAAAGCTTTATTCCTCATAGGTACGAGGTTATCAATTTTATTAAAACCTATCAAATATACAATAAATTTTAACAAAATTGTTTATCAGTCCATGTAGATTACGCCACATGTACTCTGATTGGGTGTAACCCCACACCCTCTATCCCATTGGCAAACGCCTTTGGGAATACTTTTTTCATAATGTTATATGCTCCATTCACATCTGCGTGGATGAGCGTTCCATTTTCAGATTGAAACAGTCCACGCTTGATTCGTTTTCCTTTGTACTGTTTTTGTTTCTGGATGTCTTCCATATCTAAAAAACTGCATTTCGATGTATAGCTTTCTTCTGTGACGATGACGCGAATGCCATATTGTTCGGCTTTGTACTTCAATTGATGAAGAAACGTTTGATACGGAATGTGAACGAACGATTGATTTGTTCGCTTTCCTAGATTGACTTCACGTTTCCAACCTTTGTTCATCCCAATAATGATCGTGTTACAGCCCAAAGACAACGCATATTTGATGACAAAGCGACTTGCTTGGTGCATAAAGTTTTCCACGATACGATTTCGTTTTTCTGTGATTTTGCTCATTCGCTTTGTACAATCGAGTCCATTCATCTGTTTCGCCACTTTGCGATAGTGGCTCATTTGCTTGTTGTAGTATTGATTGACGGATTTTAGACCTTTACCATTGATAGCGATTGGCTGTTTGCCCACGTTGTTGACAATGGTTGCGAAGTTATCTAATCCTAAATCAATACTTACATATCGGTTGTTATCCTGTTTTTGTGCAGGGATGCTTATTTTATAAACGACTTCGATGACGATATAGCGGTGTTTGGGGATGAATCGGACTTGTTGCAACTTTCCTTTTACTTGTGTCTTTAGCCGAAACCCTTGAAAACATGGAGGGAATGTCACCAAACCATCCTCTATTTTGCATGATTGGTTTGTTAGCACAAGCACATACCGTCCATCTTTCTTTAAATATTTCGGCGGCTTCGGTCTGCCTGTATATTTTTCTTTGTTTTTTGCCCAGTCTTTCATCGCTTGAAAAAACGATTTCCAGTTTTGATGAAGCATTCTTAATGTTTGTTGGGCACATTGAGCCAGTGGCATCGCCCGATAGTCTGCATCCATCCCTTTTGTTTTGAGCAGCTTGTCTAGTTTGTTATAGGAAAGATAGGTGCCATGTTGAAAAAACGTTTGTCTCACTTGATAGTTGGCGAAGTTGTACAAATTCTTTGCGCGGAAGCAATATTCATCGAACATATGATAATAAGGATGGTTCGGATCAATGATATGCCTTTCCACTCGATTCCCCGTCAGGATGGTTGTTCCCCTCGCTTTCTTTTCCTATTTGTTTTCTCTTTTCGCCTTTTCTTTTACTATACATTGTCATGAAATAGCCATGCAACAACATGTAAACGAAAAACAACTAACAAAAGAAGTGGTATTTTTAAATATATTTTATGGGGGTTTTTCATATATTTTTACGATTTAATCCAAAAACTGAACCATACAAACTGGCAATGGACAACTTTTCGATCTCATCTTTATGATTCGGCATCCTATTTTCTCTCCGTTCCTCTATTTTCTCCTTCATTTATTCGCCGTGGAGCGGGGGAACACCTTTATTTCAACTTATCTAGCACTACGGATAAAAAATATAATTTTTAATAAATTATGTATTTACTTAATTTTCAGATAAATATATAATCTACTTGGGATGGTTTTAATAACTATTAAGGTAGGTGATTAGCAATAGCGAGGAAGTTCCCTCATTGTCAATGAAAGCGCTTTTCCACCTAGATAAGACAGAATAATCAAAAAGTTTGTTAAGTATTTTAACCTATTCCCTTTCTTTATGATGAAAACATGGTACGATGTGTTTAAGCAACGATTATGCCAGTCATCTTAGCTAAAGTAGAAGGAGGAAACGTTGATTTACACGAACATGAGTAACACTCATACAAAAATGAACGAAGAACAAATTTACCAAATTTTAAGAAACGCTATTTTTAATGCTGATTTACCACCAGGAACACAGTTAATTGAGAGTTCTTTAGCAGAAGCATTTGGAGTGAGCAGAACACCAATCCGTGCTGTATTACAACGTCTCAAATACGATTCTTTAGTAGAAATCATTCCCCATCGCGGTGCGTTTGTGTATTGCCCTACTCCAGAGGAATCCGAGCAAATTTTCTTTGTCCGGCAAATCCTTGAGCCAGAAGCTGCTGCACTCGCGGCGATTCATGCTACTCCCGAGCAATTAAAGGTAATGGAAGAAATGTTACAAAAAGAAAAGGAGTGCTATGAGCAGAACGAGCCTCATAAAGCACTTCCGTTCATCGAGCGGTTTCACATGACCATTATCGAAGCATCTGGGAACCCATATTTAGTCGAATGTCTTCATAGAATCATTTCACTAACACACATTATTCTTACGTTTTATGATGTGTCGCATACCCACTCTTGCGACGTGTATGAAGAACATGAAGCGTTGTATAAAGCAATTTGTTCCCGCGATGCTAATCGCGCAAAGCAGCTAACTCATCTACATATCCCATCCATCGTGCGGGATATCGATTTTTCGAAAAAATTTAATGGCTCTCTTTCGATTCATGAAATTATAAAAAAGTATACACGTTAATTTTTTTTAACCAAGAATGTATACAATCTTTGTATACAAAAGGAGGGTGCATCATGCCACATATCCAAATGAAAACATCTATCCCCGGTCCGAAAGCCAAAGCGTTATTAAAGCGTAAAGAGGAGTTTGTTGCACGAGGTCCATTCAATACGGTGCTATCCTTCGCTGAACATGGAGAAGGCGCGCTATTAACGGACATTGACGGAAACACCTTTCTAGATTTTGCTGGCGCAATCGGCACATTAAATGTTGGACACCGTCCTGCTCGGATCGTGCAAGCGGTAAAAGAACAACTCGACAAATACATTCATACGTGCTTTAACGTCATGATGTACGAGCCTTACGTGGCATTAGCAGAAGAACTTGCACGAATTACGCCAGGCAATCATGCGAAAAAAGCATTTTTCGCCAATAGCGGTGCAGAAGCAGTAGAAAACGCGATAAAAATCGCAAGAAAATATACCGGGCGAAAAGGAATTATTTCGTTTGAACGCGGCTACCACGGGCGAACGTTATTAACGATGTCATTAACAAGCAAAGTCAAACCGTACAAATATCAATTTGGACCGTTTGCTCCGGAAACGTTCCGTGTCGGTCATCCATACTACTATCGAAAACCGGAAGGAATGACAGACGAACAACTTGACCACGAGCTTCTACAACAATTAGAAACCTTTTTCCTCTCAGAAGCACCAGCAGATGAAATTGCCGCAGTAATTATCGAGCCAGTACAAGGAGAAGGCGGGTTTATCATTCCATCCGTTACGTTTATGCAAGGGTTAAAAAGAATTTGTGAAAAATACGGTATTTTATTTATCGCAGATGAAATTCAAACAGGATTCGCTCGAACAGGGTCAATGTTTGCTATTGAACAGTTCGGCGTAGTCCCTGATTTAATGACGCTATCTAAGTCGCTTGGCGCTGGATTACCGATTGCTGCAGTCGTCGGCCGCTCAGAAATTATGGATGCTCCAGGTCCAGGGGAAATTGGGGGAACATACGGTGGAAGTCCACTCGGGTGTGTAGCAGCGATCGAAGTAATCAAAATGATTGAAGAGGAAGGACTTGTCGAGCGTTCCAAACAAATCGGTCAAGTATTAACTACTCGCTTCCGCTCGTGGCAACAGCGGTTTGAACAAATTGGAGACGTGCGCGGACTTGGCTCTATGGTCGCCATGGAATTTGTAAAGGATCGCATCTCTAAAGAACCAGATAAAGAATTAACCGCAAAAATTATCGCTGCCGCACAACAAAAAGGGCTTATCTTATTAAGCGCTGGATTATACGGGAACTGCATTCGCATCCTTGTCCCACTTGTCATCACAGATGAACAACTAGAAGAAGGATTAGACGTTCTAGAGTCTGTCTTAACGGAGCTGTTGAGTCAACCAGCTAAAGTCGAACAATGAACAATTTTATATTCAGGGGGGAAATCAAAAATGAAAAAATTCTTTTCTCTATGTTTAGCTATGCTCTTTTTCGCTGCATTGCTCGTTGGTTGCAGTGGACAAAAAACCTCTTCTTCCGATTCAGAAAATAAGCAAAGCGCTAGTACGCTAGAAGAAATTAAAAAGCGCGGTGTACTCATCGTCGGTTCATCCAATGACGCCCCGTTTGCGTTTATCGACAAAGATACGAAGGAATTTAGTGGGATTGATGCCGAGATTATTAAAGAAATCGCCAAACGACTTGGCATCCCGAAAGTAGAAATGAAAGAAGTAAAATTTGAAAACTTATTGCTTGAATTAAACAACAAAAATATTGATATGGTAACAGACGGTATGTATGTCAAGCCAGAACGCGAAAAAATCGCTAGCTTCACACATATTTGGTATAAAGAAGGCGAAGCGCTTGTAGTCACAAAAGATTCCCCGATCAAAGGAATCGAAGACTTAAAAGATAAAGTAGTTGGCGGACAAAAAGGAACAGCATTTTTAGAATTTGCCCAAAAACTTCAACAAGAAGGAAAAATTAAAGAAGTGAAAGTGTTTGGGTCTCAATCCGAATTATTGCTAGCTGTAAATACGAACAAAATTGATGCCTGCATCACTGACAGCGCTGTTGCAGGATATAGCATTACAAAAGACCCTTCATTAAATTTAAAGCTCGTTTCTCCTTATGAAGCTCAAGCAGCTGGAAATATTGCCGCTGCTGTGCGAAAAGAAGACAAGGACTTATTAGACGCTGTTAACAAAGAACTAGATAAATTGAAAGAAGAAGGTTTTGTATTAAATGTTTTGAAAAAATACGGCTTAAATGAAGACAACGTAGTTCCTGTTGATAAATAAAGTGGTACGGGAGAGTTTTTCCCTCTCCCTATCCTTTCTAATTTTGTGAGGTGACGGTATGAATTTGCTTGAAAAATTGGACTTCTCCACTGCATTTCGTGAGCTTAGCCCTATTCTAATGGAAGGGCTTGGGATTGTACTAGCATCTACGTTATGTGGATTTTCCCTAGCACTTTTACTCGGGACATTCATTGCTCTAGGTCGAATTTCAAAATATTTTTTGTTAAATAAAGTTTTAGTTGTTTTACTGGAGATTGTTCGCGGAACTCCTTTGCTTGTTCAATTAGTATACATGTATTATGTCGTTCCCCTTATTATTACATTAATTGGTCAGCTATGGGATCCATCGTACCGCTTCACACTAAGTCCGTTTATGGCTGGGGTCATCGGTCTTGGCATTAACTATGGATGCTATTTATCCGAAGTCATCCGGTCTGCGATTATTAGTGTCGACAAAGGACAATTCGAAGCCGCCCTAGCGCTTGGATATACAAACCGGCAAGCAATGTGGCTTATTATCATTCCGCAAGCAGTAAGAATAGCCTTACCTACTTTCGGAAACTACATCATTATGATGATTAAAGATACTTCCTTATTAGCATTTATTACTGTCAGCGAGCTGCTGCTTCGCACACAAGCTTACGCCTCGCAAACCTTTTTAACAATAGAATCTTATACCATTTTAGCGTTAGCATATCTCGTGTTGAGCTTACCTTTAGCACAAATCGTACGAATCATGGAAAAGAGGTTGAAGCGACATGTGTGAAACGATGATTGAAGTGTGTAATCTTAGAAAATCGTTTGGAACGAATGAAATTTTAAAGGGAATTAATTTAACCGTAAAAAAAGGAGAAAAAGTTGTCATTATCGGCCCTTCAGGTTCTGGAAAGTCAACCTTTCTCAGATGTCTTAATTTCCTTGAAATTCCTACCTCAGGAACCGTGAAAATTGACGGCCACTACTTTGCAAAACCAAATGAAAAATTGAATGAAAAACATATCGCTGCACTCCGAACAGAAATCGGCATGGTTTTTCAACGCTTTAATTTATTTCCGACGATGACCGCCATAGAGAACGTCATGGCTGCCCAAATCAAAATTCGTAAAAAATCAAAAGAAGCAGCGCGAGAAACAGCCGAAAAATATTTAAAAAAAGTAGGATTGTCTGAAAGAATGCACTACTACCCGAGCCAATTATCTGGTGGTCAACAACAACGTGTCGCGATTGCGCGAGCTCTTGCGATGGAACCGAAAGCAATGTTATTTGATGAAGCGACTTCCGCTCTTGATCCGGAGCTAGTTGGTGAAGTGTTAAACGTTATCCGTGAACTAGCAGACGAAGGAATGACGATGGTGTTAGTAACGCACGAAATGAAATTTGCTAAAGAAGTAGCCGATCGAATTATTTTCATGGATGGCGGGGTCATTGTAGAAGAAGGTCATCCACAAGAATTTTTCAGCAACCCAAAAGAAGAACGAACGAAAGCCTTTATTAAAAAGGTAGAGCATTAGGAGGACATGTTATGATTCACATCGGCTCGTTTATTGATGGGAAAGAGCGAAAAGGAAACGGACGTGTTCAACAAGAAGTCCGCAATCCGTACGACAATACACTTGTCGGCGTTGTCGATTTTGCAACGTTAGAAGATTTAGAACTGGCAATTCAAAACGCCTATGATACGTTTGAACATGTCATGAAAAACATGCCGGCACATCAACGTTCCGCTATTTTGCGCAAATCGGCAGACTTATTGGAAGCGCGAAGCGAAGAGTTTGCCCAACTATTATGTCGAGAAGCAGGAAAACCAATTCGCGATGCGCGCGGCGAAGTAAGCCGTGCCGTCCAAGTGCTTCGTTTTGCATCAGAAGAAGCAAAACGAAACGACGGAGAGCTTGTTAAGATGGACGCGGCCATCGGCGGTGAAGGGCGGATTGGCTTAGTCAAAAGAAAACCGATTGGTGTCATTGCGGCGATTACACCTTTCAACTTCCCGTTAAATCTTGTGTTGCACAAATTAGCTCCGGCTGTTGCCGCAGGGTGCACGGTAGTATTAAAACCTGCGGAAAAAACGCCTATTTCAGCGATGAGGCTTGTCCAGCTAATGACAGAAGCCGGTTTGCCTAGCGGAGCAATCAATGTCGTGAACGGATTAGGCGTAGACCTTGTTCCACCGTTAGTAACACACCATTATATTAAGAAAGTAACATTTACAGGAAGCGGAGCGGTCGGATTTAAAATTCAAGAAATGGCTCGGCATAAAAAAATCACGCTAGAACTTGGCGCCAATTCCCCTAATATCGTATTTCCAGATGCTAATTTAGAAATAGCCGTTGCGGGATTAGTCAAAGGCGGATTTGTGTTTGCTGGACAAGCGTGTATTTCCGTGCAAAGAATTTACGTGCATCGCGATATATATTCCGCTTTTGTTGATGCGTTTGTATCTGCAGTACAAAGTCTAAATGTCGGCGATCCTGCGCTGGAAACGACAGATGTAGGCCCGTTGATTACATTAGAGGCAGCGTGCCGGGCAGAAGCATGGATACAAGAAGCCGTTGCTCAAGGGGCACGCTTACTCACAGGCGGACAGCGGCAAGGAACGTTACTTCAACCGACGGTATTAACGAACGTAACTCCAGAAATGAAAGTAGTATGTGAAGAAGTATTCGCGCCAATCGTAACAATTCTTCCGTTTGAAACAGAAGAAGAAGTCATTGCAGCCGTCAACGATTCTCCTTACGGCTTGCAAGCGGGTGTGTTTACATCCGACATTAATCGTGCCTTCCGTTTGTTTGAGGCATTAGAAATGGGTGGTGTATGGATTAACGAAACTTCCACCGTCCGCCACGACCATTATCCATATGGCGGCGTAAAGCAAAGCGGAATCGGGCTTGAAGGCGTCGCCTACGCGATAAACGAAATGACAGAGCCTAAGTTTTTGGGGATTAGGTTGGTGTAAAATAAAACTCGGGACAGGTATACTGTTCCGAGGTTTTTAAGAAAATGCTTTTTATAGATAGGTAAGTTATATTCGGAGTTTTTTACAAATAATCACCATCCGACCATAAGATACTTTTTCGCTTCAGTAGCATCTAAAACCGTGGCACAGCTCTCCCAGTCAACTTTTCCAATCCCTTTTTCGTAACGCAATTCAAACTGGGTAGATTTCAAAAACAACCTTTACATCCCACTACGTTCAGATAAAACGTCCAGCACTACATTTCCTTCCTTGGCGCTATCATACCTTTACATCCCACTACGTTCAGATAAAACTTTTGATAGGTTTTGTTTTCGGTTATATTGCTGTTACTTTACATCCCACTACGTTCAGATAAAACGGCATTGCATTAAACCGCCCGTTCCTGCTAGCAAACTTTACATCCCACTACGTTCAGATAAAACGTCGCTTGCTCTTCAGTTTCAAACTCATGTACAAACTCTTTACATCCCACTACGTTCAGATAAAACTCTGGACAACACTAATGACCGACTTGAACAATCCACTTTACATCCCACTACGTTCAGATAAAACGTGCAAGAACTTGAGCAGGCGATTAGAGAAGCGCTCTTTACATCCCACTACTGTAAATTTGCAAATTATTTGTTTTGCACATTAGCTAATTATTTCGGATTGGAATATACTTACAAAATCAGGAGCAC
>NZ_JAILZV010000090.1 GCF_023512315.1 Anoxybacillus sp. | reverse complement strand
TATACGCCGCGCATCGAAGGAGCGGACGAAGAAATTCGCGAAATGAGCTATCGGCGGGCGAAAGAAATATATGGCGACCCATTGCCAGAAATTGTCGAGAAGCGGCTAGAGAAAGAATTAAAAAGCATTATCGGTCACGGCTTTGCCGTTATTTACTTAATTTCGCATAAGCTAGTGAAAAAATCGCTCGATGACGGCTACCTTGTCGGTTCGCGTGGGTCAGTCGGCTCGTCGTTTGTGGCAACGATGACGGAAATTACAGAAGTAAACCCGCTTCCGCCGCATTACGTATGCCCAAGCTGCAAGCACTCCGAGTTTTTCAACGACGGTTCGGTCGGCTCAGGGTTTGACTTGCCGGATAAAGATTGTCCGAAATGTGGCACGAAATATAAAAAAGATGGGCATGATATTCCGTTTGAAACGTTTTTAGGCTTTAAAGGGGATAAAGTACCAGATATTGACTTAAACTTCTCCGGTGAGTATCAGCCGCGTGCGCATAACTACACGAAAGTGCTGTTTGGCGAAGATAACGTCTATCGCGCAGGAACGATCGGTACGGTTGCGGATAAAACAGCGTACGGATTTGTGAAAGGATATGCGAGCGATTTGAATTTAACGTTGCGCGGGGCGGAAATTGACCGGTTAGCTGCGGGGTGCACCGGCGTCAAACGGACGACGGGACAACATCCAGGCGGTATTATCGTCGTACCGGACTACATGGACATTTACGATTTTACGCCGATTCAATACCCAGCAGATGCAACAAACGCCGAATGGCGAACGACACATTTTGATTTCCATTCGATTCACGACAATTTGTTGAAGCTCGATATTCTTGGGCACGATGATCCGACGGTGATTCGGATGTTGCAAGATTTAAGCGGCATTGACCCGAAAACAATTCCGACAGACGACCCGGAAGTGATGAAAATTTTTAGCGGCACCGAATCGCTCGGTGTCACACCGGAGCAAATTATGTGCAATGTCGGTACGCTGGGCATTCCAGAGTTCGGAACAAGGTTCGTCCGGCAGATGTTAGAGGATACGAAACCAAAAACATTTTCAGAGCTTGTGCAAATTTCCGGTCTTTCGCACGGCACCGATGTATGGCTTGGCAATGCACAAGAACTGATTCAAAACGGAACGTGCACGTTGTCGGAAGTTATCGGCTGCCGTGACGATATTATGGTGTATTTAATTTATCGCGGCTTAGAGCCATCGCTAGCGTTTAAAATTATGGAATCCGTCCGGAAAGGAAAAGGACTCACGCCAGAATTCGAAGAAGAAATGCGCAAACACAACGTTCCAGAATGGTACATTGAATCATGCAAGAAAATTAAGTATATGTTTCCGAAGGGTGCGACACGTTGCTAGTTTAACCTCAGTAGAAATACTGGATAAAGACTAGCCCATGTAGAGGGTAAATCTACATGAGAACTACATGAGACGAGGCGGAGGAGTGAAATCCCCTCCCACCGTAGCAGGGTACGGTGAAACCCCCTAAGCACCGCGACTTGCAGGGATTGCCTCCTAGCATGAACTGTAAGAGAGCTCGCTAAGGTCGTCTTGAAAGCGTGACACGCAGACGTGAGTAAAGGCGGGGGTCCCAAAAAAAGCAACGATGGTGAGGCGACGAACCCTCGTGAGGAAAGGCTCGTAAGGACAACTTAGCCGAGAGGCTGAGGCTATCGCTTGCGATAGTACATCTGCGGAGCACCTATCTTTTGGGGGAAATCTGCGTTCAACCGCTTAAAGGTTGTTCGGCTTCATCCGTAAACCCCTGATGGATGAAGTCAGATGTCGGGTCAGAGAGGGCACCTAAGGTTGCTACTAAAGAAGGGATAGTCTCATGTGGAACGTGTGAAGGGTGTAGGATGGATGGTAGGAGCCAGATGAAATCTTTGAGAGTAGGAAATGACTCTCTTCATACACCTGGCGGCAGCCCGTAGTAGTAATGAAGCTTCTGTAATGGAAGTGGAGCGAAGGGGCATAGTCGGATCGATAGTAACCAAACTTCATTAGATGCTAAGGAACTCCGTTGAGAGTAAATAACCGAAATGCAGGTATCCTAAGAGAGGAGAGGGCATTCATCAAACTTAGCATCCCGAAAACAACGCAAGATTTTCAGGATTTGAAAGATGCAATGTATGCAGCAACTAAAGCTGCCATTGCGCAAAATCAGCAACCAAATTTTCAAGGGATTATCGAAGTAGCCAGAAGTGAAATTGTAATATTGTCTGCAATCCATAAGCTCAAAAGTAATAAAGGAAGCGACACAGCGGGGATAGATGGAGAAACAATGCGGATACACATTCTACAAAAGGACTATCAAGAAGTGATGGAAAGGGTTCAAGCAAGCTTTGATAACTATCGACCGGAGATGGTTAGACGAGTGTGTATTCCAAAAGAGAAAGAGGTAAGGGCACTTGGCATTCCTACAATTGTCGATAGGATTGTACAGGAGTGTATACGAAGTGTCATTGAGCCAATTTGCGAAGCACATTTTTTCGAGCATTCATACGGGTTTAGACCGTGGAGGAGCGCAGAAAATGCTTTAGCAAGAATCAGCGATCTCGTTCATAAAACGGGATATCATTGGGTCATTGAAGGAGATATCGCAAAATTTTTCGATAACTTAAATCATAATAAGCTGATAAAAATACTTTGGAGCTTTGGAGTAACGGATAAGCGCGTCCTAATGATGATTAAAGCTATGCTAAAAGCTGGTGTCATGAAAGATATTGCAAAAAACGAACTAGGTATTCCTCAAGGGGGGGTTATTTCTCCGCTTTTAGCTAATGTATACCTCACCCCTTTTGACAACTTTGTAACCAGGGAATATGAAAAAAAGAAACTTAGAAGGGAATATAGCTCTGGACAAAGGAGTTTAATATTGAGGGGACTATCCGGGAAACCACGACTTCATCTGAAACCAGCGTATTTAGTGAGATACGCTGATGACTGGGTAGTACTTACAGACACTAAGGAAAATGCAGAAAAACTTGTACACAGGTTTGAAAAATATTTAAAGGAACAACTGAAGCTACAATTATCCTTAGAAAAGACGAAAATTACAAACATTAGGACGACACCAATCAGTTTTCTCGGCTATAAATATAAAATTGTTAGAGGGAATGCAGAAAAAGGTTATGTCACAAGGTCTAAGCCTGATGAGGAAAAGCTTAAGAAGAAAGTGACACAGCTTCTTAAAGAAATAAAATACCTCAAAAAGTGCAAGGACATTGAAACTTTAATAAGTGACATTAACATCATCAACTCAAAGATAAGGGGTTTAATTAACTATTATCAAATCACAACGTGGGGATCGGAAGTATTAAAGAAGTACAACCAAAGAGTGAGATGGGCTGCCTATCGGGCAATACGACGGCGATTAGGAGCAAAAAGTGCAAAAGGTAAGAACAAGGTAGTAGATTGGGTTCCAGCTCATAAATGCACAAACCTAATAAGCCTCCATAGCAACTATACTACTGCTCTTCCAGCTGTTGTGTATAAGGAACATGTTATTGGTGTCACTGATCTCGCGTTTATAAAACGGGGGAATCCAACACTATTTAACCAAGAAGAAACTCCTTTTACTAAAAAAGGAAGAGAACTGCACCTCAAAAGGACAAGAAAAAAGTCGAGAACGTACAAACTAGATTGGATATTCGGAGCAGATGCAATGGCAACCAAAAGGCTTCTGGCGAATAGGAACAACAAGAGAGGTCTTTATAACTTGGAGTTCTACCTTAATCGAGCATGTGCATTCAGTCGTGATAAAGGCAAGTGTAGGGTATGTGGGGATGATATTGCACCGCACGAAATAGAAACGCACCACGAAAATCCTAAATTACCAATAGATAAAGTCAACAAAGTAAACAATCTAGTGTCACTTCATCGCCAATGCCACAAAAACCTTCACAACCTTACACTAGATGAAACACAGCTTTTAACGTTAGGATACACGCTAAAACAAGTTAGAAAGATACTTGCGTTTCGGGAAAAACTAATGAAGTAACATTTGGTGGAGGTTCGATGGAACGCCGTATGAATCGAAAGGTTCAAGTACGGTGTGAAGCGGGGGAAAATGGAACCCTAACAGGTAAGGCTGAGGGGGAAATTACCTATCGCTACCGCACGCAGCTGCGTATGTCTTAATGGCAGTGCGCATTGCGTATTTTAAAGTGCATCATCCGCTGTTGTATTATGCGTCTTATTTTACCGTGCGGGCGGAAGATTTTGATTTAGATGCGATGGTCAAAGGTTCGGCTGCGATTCGTAAACGGATTGAAGAAATTAATGCCAAAGGGCTAGATGCGACTGCTAAAGAGAAAAACTTGCTCACTGTGCTAGAAATCGCCTTAGAAATGTGCGAGCGTGGCTTCTCGTTTAAAAATATTGACTTATACCGTTCACAAGCAACGGAATTTATCATTGACGGCAATTCGCTCATCCCACCGTTTAATGCGATTCCGGGACTAGGGGAAAACGTTGCATTAAACATCGTTCGCGCTCGTGAAGAAGGGGAGTTTTTATCAAAAGAAGACTTGCAGCAACGCGGGAAAGTATCGAAAACGATTTTAGAGTATTTAGAAAGTCGTGGCTGCCTCGATTCACTGCCGGACCATAACCAACTTTCGTTATTCTAGCCTGACCGGTTGAAAAATATTTTCCAATATGTTATAGTTTTATGGGAAATGGTGAAGATAATCGGTAAGAGAAGAGTGGGGAAACCCACTCTTTCGCGTTGATTGGCTACATTTCTGCTCTTTAGGAAATGATTTTCTCGAAGCGTAGGAGGGAGAAAATGGGCAAAAAGGTAACAGAAGTCGTCGAGGAATTAGTCGCACCAATTCTTGACGATATGGACCTTGAGTTAGTCGATATTGAGTATGTAAAAGAAGGAAAAAACTGGTTTTTACGGGTGTTCATCGACTCAGAAGAAGGAATTGATATCGAGCAATGCGGAGTTGTCAGCGAAAAATTAAGCGAAAAATTAGACGCTGTTGACCCGATTCCATATAACTACTTTTTAGAAGTATCTTCTCCAGGGGCAGAACGCCCGTTAAAGAAAGCGAAAGATTTTGAGCGAGCCGTCGGGAAAAACGTATATATTAAAACATACGAACCAATTGAAGGAGAAAAAGAGTTCGAAGGCGAATTGACAAACTTTGATGGCCAAACGGTCACCGTTACCGTCAAGCAAAAAACGCGCCGAAAATCGATTGACATTCCATTCGAAAAAATTGCAAGCGCAAGGCTTGCTGTGATCTTTTTCTAATTGTTCGAAAAGGGGGATTTTCGTTTCATGAATACGCAACTATTAGACGCGTTAGCCGCGCTTGTGAAAGAAAAAGGCATTAGCCAAGACGTGCTCGTTGAAGCGATTGAAGCGGCGATTATCTCGGCATATAAACGCAACTTTGGTCAAGCGCAAAACGTGCGCGTCGACTTCAACATCGAAACAGGCACGATTCGAGTATTTGCTCGCAAGGAAGTCGTCGAAGAAGTATACGACTCCCGCCTAGAAATCTCACTCGACGAAGCCCGCCTCATCAATCCAAACTACCAAGTAGGCGACGTTGTCGAGATGGAAGTCACACCAAAAGATTTCGGCCGCATTGCTGCACAAACCGCGAAACAAGTCGTCACCCAACGCGTGCGCGAAGCAGAGCGCGGCGTTATTTATGCGGAGTTTATCGACCGCGAAGAAGACATTATGACAGGCATCGTTCAACGAGTCGACCCGCGCTATGCATATGTCAGCCTTGGCAAAGTCGAGGCATTGCTTCCGGTCAGCGAACAAATGCCAAACGAAACATATAAACCGCACGACCGACTCAAAGTGTTTATTACGAAAGTAGAAAAAACGACAAAAGGGCCACAAATTTTCGTCTCCCGTACGCACCCTGGGTTATTAAAACGCTTGTTTGAACTAGAGGTGCCAGAAATTTATGACGGGACAGTAGAAATTAAATCGATTGCCCGCGAAGCCGGCGACCGCTCGAAAATTTCCGTCCACTCGGACAATCCAGAAGTCGACCCAGTAGGCGCTTGCGTTGGGCCAAAAGGACAGCGCGTGCAAGCGGTCGTTGATGAATTAAAAGGAGAAAAAATCGATATCGTCCGTTGGTCGGATGACCCTGTCGAATTTGTCGCAAACGCATTAAGCCCAGCGAAAGTGCTGCGCGTCATCGTTAATGAAGCAGAGCGGGCAACGACGGTCATCGTGCCGGACTACCAGCTATCGCTAGCAATCGGAAAACGGGGACAAAACGCTCGGTTAGCCGCGAAGCTAACAAACTGGAAAATCGATATTAAAAGCGAATCGGAAGCAAAACAACTAGGGATCGCTTATGAGCCGGACACTTTGTTTGCTTCTTTTGAGCCATTAGGAAATAATGAAGAAGACATGAACCTAACATTCGATTTGCCAACAGAAGAAATCGAGTGAGGGGGGAACGGAATGAAAAAAATTCCAATGCGAAAATGTGTTGTAACGGGTGAAATGAAACCGAAAAAAGAAATGATTCGCATCGTTCGTTCCAAAGAAGGCGAAGTATCGATTGATCCGACCGGGAAAAAAGCTGGTCGCGGAGCCTACATCACGTTAGAGAAAGAATGTATTTTGCTCGCGAAAAAGAAAAAAGTATTGGCATACCATTTAAAAGCAGAAATTAGCGACGCGTTGTACGACGAACTGCTTCAACTCGCAGAAAAGGGGACAAACGCAGCGAATGAAAAATAAATGGTCATCGTTGCTTGGACTAGCGACCCGAGCGCGCAAAGTCGTTTCTGGCGAAGAATTAGTCGTTAAAGAGATTCGCAGCGGGAGAGCGAAACTTGTGATTTTATCCGACGACGCATCGACTAATACGCGCAAAAAAATCGAGGATAAATGTACATCATACGAAATCCCGTTGCGCTATGCACCCGACCGCTACATGCTTGGGCAAGCGATCGGAAAAGACGCACGGGTAGTCGTCGCCGTCATCGACGATGGGTTTGCACAAACGTTAATGACGCTGTTCGACGAATCATTGTGGGGGTGAATCTATGTCTAAAATCCGTGTATATGAATACGCGAAAAAAAATAACGTTTCCAGTAAAGACATCATTCATAAGTTAAAAGAAATGAATATTGAAGTTTCCAATCATATGGCAACGCTCGAACCAGAAGTCATCGCAAAACTTGATAGTACGTATAAAAAAGCTGAGCCGGCCAAAAAAAGCACGCCAAAGCCGCCAGTGAAAGAAAAACAAAACGTGACTGTGAAACCAAAAGGACTAGTCCCTGGGTTTGATGAAGACGAGGAAGAAGTCATCACAACAAAAGTACCGATTAAAAAAGCGGTGACGAAAAACAAGGAAGGAAAAAAACACGACTTGCAAATCCAACAAAAAGAAAAGAAAATTTTCACAAACAAAAAGAACAAAAAACGAAACTATGAAGCGCCACAACAAGAAATACAAGTGAAAAAAGAAAAAGAGCTTCCGAAAAAAATCACGTTTGAAGGCTCATTAACGGTCGCTGAACTAGCGAAAAAACTAGGCAAACAGCCGTCAGAAATCATTAAGAAACTATTCATGCTCGGCATTACGGCAACGATTAACCAAGACTTAGACAAAGATGCGATCGAGCTTATTTGCTCGGATTACGGAGTAGAAGTGGAAGAAAAAATCGTCATCGACGAAACAGATTTCGAGTCGCTTGAAATTGTCGACGATCCGGCTAATTTGATTGAGCGTCCACCGGTTGTGACAATCATGGGGCACGTCGACCACGGAAAAACGACTCTTCTTGACTCAATTCGCAACTCGAAAGTAACCGCGCAAGAAGCGGGTGGC
This sequence comes from Anoxybacillus sp., assembly GCF_023512315.1. GTDB lineage: Bacteria > Bacillota > Bacilli > Bacillales > Anoxybacillaceae > Anoxybacteroides. Next base: position 4,284 of record NZ_JAILZV010000090.1, on the reverse strand, counting down.
ATTACGCAACATATCGGTGCTTACCAAGTAACCGTCAACAATAAGAAAATTACTTTCCTAGACACTCCTGGCCACGAAGCATTTACGACAATGCGGGCAAGGGGAGCGCAAGTAACGGATATCGTTATTCTCGTTGTTGCTGCGGACGACGGTGTCATGCCGCAAACGGTCGAAGCGATTAACCATGCGAAAGCAGCAAACGTGCCAATTATTGTCGCGGTGAACAAAATCGACAAACCGACGGCAAACCCAGACCGCGTCATGCAAGAATTAATGGAATACGAACTCGTGCCAGAAGAATGGGGCGGCGATACAATTTACTGCAAATTATCTGCACTAACAGGTGAGGGTATTGACAATTTATTAGAAATGATCCTTCTTGTTAGCGAAATGGAAGAATTAAAAGCGAATCCAAACCGTCGGGCGCTCGGAACAGTCATTGAAGCGAAGCTTGATAAAGGACGTGGACCTGTCGCTACATTGCTCGTTCAAACAGGAACGCTACACATCGGCGACCCGATTGTCGTCGGCAGCACGTATGGCCGTGTGCGGGCGATGACAAACGATGTCGGCCGCCGCGTTAAAGAAGCAGGTCCGTCTACACCAGTCGAAATTACAGGGTTAAACGACGTGCCACAAGCCGGTGACCGTTTTATGGTGTTTGAAGATGAGAAAAAAGCGCGGCAAATTGGCGAAGCGCGCGCCCAAAAACAACTAATTGAACAGCGCAGCGTCAAAACGCGTGTCAGCCTCGATGATTTATTCGAAAAAATTAAGCAAGGCGAAATGAAAGAGCTGAACATTATCGTCAAAGCGGACGTGCAAGGTTCTGTCGAAGCACTCGTTGCCGCTTTGCAAAAAATCGATATTGAAGGTGTGCGCGTCAAAATTATTCACTCTGGCGTCGGCGCGATTACGGAATACGATATTATGCTTGCCTCTGCTTCTAATGCGATCGTCATCGGCTTTAACGTTCGTCCGGATGCGAACGCCAAACGAGTGGCAGAATCGGAAAAAGTCGACATTCGTTTGCACCGCATCATCTACAAAGTCATTGAAGAAATTGAAGCAGCGATGAAAGGGATGCTTGACCCAGAATACGAAGAGAAAGTCATCGGGCAAGCAGAAGTTCGGCAAACGTTTAAAGTATCGAAAGTTGGCACGATTGCCGGCTGTTATGTGACGGACGGAAAAATTACGCGCGACAGCAGCGTGCGCCTCATTCGCCAAGGGGTCGTCGTATATGAAGGACAAATCGACACATTAAGACGATTCAAAGACGATGTGAAAGAAGTCGCGCAAGGATATGAGTGCGGCGTGACGATTAAAAACTTCAACGACATTAAAGAAGGCGACGTTATCGAAGCGTATATTATGCAGGAAGTCGAGCGAAAATGATTGGCTACGTCGAATGCGAATGCCTGATTTACGACGCGCAATCATTAAAAGAAAAGCGAGCCGTGTTGCAACGAATAATGACACGGCTCCGGCAAAAATATAATATATCAGTAGCCGAAATCGATTACCAAGACGTATGGCAACGGACGAAACTAGGGATTGTTGCCGTTACATCAGAGCGGACAGCGACGGAAAAAGAGCTGTATCGCGCGTTAGAGATGATTGACTCTTTTCCGGAAATCGAACGGACGGTTACCACATTTGATTGGTTTTAATCGAGGTGAGAAAAATGAGTTTGCGAGCTACACGCGTTGGTGAACAAATGAAAAAAGAATTAAGCGACATTATCGGGCGCAAACTTAAAGACCCGCGCATCGGGTTTGTGACAGTCACCGATGTTCGCGTCACTGGCGATTTGCAGCAAGCGAAAGTGTATATTTCTGTTCTCGGCGATGAAGAACAAAAGAAAAATACGCTTAAAGGACTAGCGAAAGCAACAGGGTTCATTCGTTCCGAAATCGGCCAACGCATTCGTTTGCGCAAAACGCCGGAAATTTATTTTGAAATTGACGAATCAATCGATTACGGAAACCGCATTGAATCGTTGATTCGTGAAATTTCCAAAGAACATACGAAAGAGGAATAATGGATAGACGTGCGGTCTATCCATTTCCATTATCTACATAAATTACTGCCTAGCGGAGGAGGAGAGTGCAGTGGACGGGGTATTGTTATTACATAAACCACCTGGCATGACATCGCACGATTGTGTGTTTCGAATTCGCCGGTTGTTTCAAACAAAAAAAGTCGGTCATACAGGCACACTCGATCCGGACGTTTCTGGCGTGTTGCCGATTTGCATTGGCAAAGCGACAAGAATTGCGGAGTTTTTAACAGGGGCGACGAAAACGTACGAAGGAGAAGTGACGTTAGGGACAGCGACGACAACAGAAGACGCTGCTGGCGAAGTAGTTGCGACAAAACCGGTCGATCGGACGATTACACGCTCAGAAATTGAACACGTTTTTCAGCAGCTAACCGGCGACATTTGGCAAACACCGCCGATGTACTCTGCGGTGAAAGTAAACGGCAAAAAATTGTACGAATACGCACGTGCTGGCATCGCAGTTGAACGGCCGTCGCGAGTCGTGACGATTCACGAATTAACGTTATTGGACGATCGAACCGTTTTCATCGGAGAACATCTTTCTTTTCGCTTTCGCGTGACATGCAGCAAAGGAACATATGTCCGCACATTAGCGGTGATGATTGGCGAACAGCTTGGCTTTCCTGCGCATATGTCACATTTAGTCCGAACGGCATCCGGAGCATTTACGCTTGAGCAATGTGTGACATTTTCCGAAATAGAAGACTTTATTGCCCGTGGAGAAGGAGAACGTTTGCTCCTTCCGATCGAAAAAGCGCTTTTTCATTTGCCGAAATATGAAATGCATGATAAAGTAGCAGAGAAAGTAAAAAACGGTGCGATTTTACCTCTTCCGGAAGAATTACAATTACTTGAAGGCCCTGTATTAATGGTTAATGAAAAAAATGAAGCAGTTGCCCTTTACTATAAGCATCCGACGAAGCCGCATTTATGGAAGCCATTAAAAGTATTTTCGTGATCGGCGAAAAACAGAAGGTGAAACTATGGAAACAATGTTTATTACACATCCGCACGATCGAAAAAAAGAAAATTTCCCGCCAACTGTCATGGCGCTCGGCTATTTCGACGGTGTTCATCTCGGACATCAACAAGTCATTCGAACAGCGGTAGAACTGGCAGCTGAGGCTGGCTATAAAAGTGCCGTCATGACGTTTCACCCGCACCCGTCTGTCGTACTTAGGAAGAAAGAAGCGCACGTCCAGCTGATTACGCCGCTTCGTGAAAAAGAGCGGTTCATCGCCCAGCTAGGGGTAGATTATTTATACATCATCGAGTTTACCCCTTCGTTCGCTGATCTTCTCCCGCAGCAATTTGTCGATCAATATATTATCGATTTTCACGTGAAACATGTCGTTGCCGGATTTGATTTTACATACGGTCGCCTTGGGAAAGGAACGATGGAAACCCTTCCGTTTCATGCGCGGGAACAATTTACGTATACGACCGTTCCAAAGTTAGCGAAAAATGGCGAGAAAGTGAGCTCTACATACATTCGCCAGCTGTTAAAAAACGGGGATGTTGACCAACTCCCACCGTTGCTCGGTCGGTTTTATACGGTGAAAGGGACAGTCATCGACGGAGAAAAGCGAGGACGAACAATCGGTTTTCCAACCGCCAACATTGCCCTAACCGACGACTACTTTTTGCCAGCGCTCGGCGTATATGCGGTGAAAATTCATATTGGAAAAGAAGCATACAACGGTGTATGTAACGTCGGATACAAACCGACGTTTCATGCCGAGCGCCACGGACAGCCACATATTGAGGTGCACATTTTTGACTTTGCCGACGATATTTATGGGCAAACGGTCACGATCGAATGGCATCAACGGCTACGCAGTGAACAAAAATTTTCGAGCGTTGAACAATTAATACAGCAAATTGAGCGTGACCAAGCGCAAGCAAAAGCATATTTTCGAAATTTAAGCGAAAAACCTTGCATTTTGCCGAAAAACGATGTATGCTAATAACTGTATGCAAAATAGCCATTGCTTGGCAAGTCGAGTCACCGGCGCTTGCTCGGTAATTGGCGGTTAATTTTAAGGAGGTGAACGAGGATGGCATTAACACAAGAACGCAAAAACGAAATCATCAGCCAATTCAAAATCCATGACACGGACACTGGTTCGCCAGAAGTTCAAATTGCTATCCTTACAGAGCAAATTAACAACTTGAACGAGCATTTACGCGTTCATAAAAAAGACCATCATTCACGTCGC
>NZ_JAILZV010000009.1 GCF_023512315.1 Anoxybacillus sp. | reverse complement strand
GTTTAATATTTCTATACTTTAATTTTTTCATTAATATTTGTTGAAATTTAAAGAATTTGAAAGAGGGTGTCCCAAAAATGATCATTTTTGGGACACCCTGTTTATTACCTGATCGCCCGTTATTACCACCCAGAGCATGGCGTGTTCCTTTCTTTGGATCCAGACCCAGGGGATGCGGATGATATCCTCACGCAGAACGGATATACGTATGCGAACAACAATCTGGTGATGTTGGTGGATCCGGATGGGCATTGGGTCTGGCTGGCCATCAATGCAGGGTTTGTGGTTTATGACTCGTATAGGTATACAAGTCAGGAAAAGGATGGAAAGGTGTCGCGGCTGCGGCGGCGTTCGGTTTTGTTGGGGGAGGCAAATTTAAACTTGTTAAAAATATCGGAAAACATGTTAAATATGTTAAGTATAAGAAAAGGAAAGCTGTTGCAGGTAAAATTACAGGTTACAGAAAACATGGGTTAGCTCAAGCTATGGCAAGAGATGGAGGAAGAGGAGTTTCTCCAAAGGCGATTTTAGATGCTGTAAGGAATCCAGTCAAAGTAGTTAAACAATCTGAAGGAAAAGTCAAGTATGTCGGGAAGTATGCAGTAGTAGTGCTAAACAAGCATGGTAAAGTTGTAACTACTTATGCCAAGGGGTCGAAAGGGATAAGGAGGAGATAGATAAATGTTGAACAAAATTAATAGTGAGATGTTGGATTTACTACGCCAATGTTTGGCAACCAATAGACCTGATCTTCTTTGGGTAGTAGATAGTGAAGAAATAGTTAGTATAGATGAACAACTAGGAAACGAACTAAGGGAGGCAGTAGCCGATGAACTTATAAGAATAGGTCTAAAAAACAACGATGAACCAAATGATCTAGGGAAGAAATTAGAAGAACTTATTGATCAGATAGGTAGATTATTTTTTTTAATTTAGATGATAATAGTAGAGCCTTGGGAGAAGTACTATCTCCAAAGGCAATTTTTTTATTATTAAAACTTTGAACTTTTATTAAAATTAAATGAGGTGAAAGGTTTTACTACTTTGAAGCAGGAAACCTTCGCAAAAATGATAAATACATCTACGAGTGAGACGGAGAAGACCGCCTGCTTACCGTCAAAGACTTAAACGGCAATGCCATCGCCAGCTTCACGTACCATCCAGACGGCTTGCGGAAAACGAAAACGGTAGGATCTACTACGTACCATTACCACTATGATGGCTCCGACTTAATCCGTATCACTGACGATAACGGCCAAACGGTATGGGCGTTTACGTGGGCGAATGGAAAGCCGAACACCGTCACGAATTCAAACGGCAACACCTTCTACTATGTGACAAACTATCGCGGCGATGTCATGCGTATCGTGGACGAAAATGGAGCGACGGTGGCTAGTTACAGCTACGATCCGTGGGGCAAAGTCCTATCCATTGTTGTGCCTGTCACCTGCCAAACTAGAGTTTTTGCGTAATGATGAAAACATTTGCAAAATGTTTGCGAAGACGTTGCGATTAGGCGATAATGTATCGTATGATAAATCTACATAAATAGGCAAGATTTGCGGTGTGAGAAAATAGATTGAGGAGTGAAAAGAAATGAATGTAACGATTTATGATGTGGCGCGGGAAGCGAACGTGTCGATGGCGACCGTGTCGCGCGTCGTCAATGGAAACCCGAATGTGAAACCATCCACAAGAAAAAAAGTGTTGGAAGCAATTGAGCGGTTAGGGTATCGGCCAAACGCAGTCGCTCGCGGGCTTGCGAGCAAAAAAACGACAACGGTTGGCGTGATTATCCCTGATATTTCGAGCATCTTTTTTGCCGAATTAGCTCGCGGAATTGAAGATATCGCAACGATGTATAAATATAATATCATTTTAAGCAACTCCGACCAAAATAAAGAAAAAGAATTGCATTTGTTGAACACGATGCTTGCAAAGCAAGTGGACGGCATTTTGTTTATGGGCGGCAACATTACAGAAGAGCATGTGAACGAATTTCAAAAATCGGACGTGCCAATTGTTTTAGCAGCGACGATTGAAGAAAATCATCTCATTCCGTCTGTCAACATCGATTACGAGCAGGCAGCGTTTGAAGCAGTAACACATTTGCTGGAAAAAGGGCATACGCGCGTTGCGTATATTACAGGGCCGGCAAACGACCCAATCAATACTAAAAAGCTGGCAGGATATCGCCGCGCGTTAGAAGCGCAAGGCATCGCTTACGATGAAGCGCTTATTGTCGAAGGGGATTATTCGTACGATTCCGGCATTGAGGCGTATGAAAAAGTAGCGGAATTAGAAGAAAAGCCGACAGCGGTATTTGCTGGAACAGACGAAATGGCGCTTGGCATTATCCATGGTGCGCAAGACCATGGCGTGCATGTGCCAGAGCAATTGGAAGTCATCGGCTTCGATAATACAAGACTAGCAACGATGGTGCGCCCGCGCTTAACAACGGTCGTTCAACCAATGTATGACATCGGTGCCGTCGCGATGCGCCTGCTTACGAAATACATGAACAAAGAGCGTGTCGAAAACCATATCGTCGTCTTACCACATCGCATCGAATACCGCGAATCGACGAAATAAAAAAGAAAAGCGAAGGAGGATGTTAGTTCGCAGCTAGACAACACCGAAAAGCGGAGGCGAGCAGTTGTAAAACAAAGCCTGTGATGTTTCACAGGCTTTGTTTCATATTCGAGCGTTGGCTGCGAATCGGGTAGAGTGCTTTTTCGACCGTTTGGGCATTTTTTTCGGTAATTTCCGCCTTGCGCGGAATGGGCGGGTATAACATGTCGGGGTCGTCCCATTCCGGCGGAAGCGGCACTGGGGCGTGTGGCTGCCATTTATCAAGCCATGCTTGCGGAAGGTTGCCTGAAATGTTTGATTGTTCCGTCATTTCTAGCCAGATGAGCGCCCAAGCGCGCGGAACGACCCGCCAAATATCATATCCTCCGCCGCCGACCGCCACCCAACGTCCCCCACAATATTCATGGGCAATTTCATGCGCGATTTTCGGAATTTCCCGATACGTTTTCATCGTCACCGACAAATGGGTGAGCGGGTCATAATAGTGCGCATCGGCGCCATTTTGCGTTAAAATAATGTCCGGTTTAAAAAAAGCGGCAATTTCCCGAAACGCTTGCGTATACGCATCAACCCACGACTCATCTTCCGTAAACGCATCGACTGGAATATTAAACGAAAAGCCGTACCCTTTTCCTTGTCCTCGCTCCGTAATATTTCCTGTCCCTGGGAACAAATACCGCCCTGTTTCGTGAATCGAAAACGTGCAAACATTCGGATCGTCATAAAACGCCCACTGTACCCCATCGCCGTGATGTGCGTCCGTATCGACGTATAGTACGCGCAATCCGTATCGCTCCTGCATATATTTAATCGCTACGGCGCTGTCGTTATAAATGCAAAAGCCAGATGCTTTGCCTCTGAACCCATGATGAAGCCCGCCGCCTAAGCTTAAGGCATGCTCTGCTTTTCCTGACACGACGTAATCGACCGCGGTTAACGTTGCGCCTACTAACAGCGCGCTTGCCTCGTGCATATTCGGGAAAATCGGCGTGTCTTCGGTACCAAGTCCGTAATTCATCGCCACCTCTTCCGGCAGCCGTCCTTGCCCGGCAGCTTTCACCGCATCGATATACGCGCGGTCATGAATGAGCTCGAGTTCTTCGTCTGTCGCCATGCGTGGGGAAACAATCTGCTCATCTGTTAGCGCTTGCATCTCCCGCAACAATTCATACGTCAACTTTACCCGCAATTGGTTGAACGGGTGTGCGTCATGAAATTTGTACAGCTGAAAGTCATCTGAATACACAAACACGCACTCTTTTTTCATGATGAAACCCCCGGCAAGTTCGGCCATAATACGGTATACCCTGCACTTTTTAAATCGGCGATTACTTGAATTGGGTTCATCGTTTGAATGCGGAAGACAAGAATTTTATAGCGTTCATCTTTATCAGGATAGACAAGGACGCTAGCAATATTCACATTTCGTTTCGCAAAAACGGCGGTGACTTCGCTTAACATACCGCTCAAATTCGGCACTTTCACTTCGATTTGCGAGCCGGGTTGATGCGCCCCTGTTAGCTGCACAAGTGTATATAATAAGTCTGTTTCCGTAATAATGCCGACGAGCTTTCTGTCTTTTGTGATAGGCAAACAGCTAATGCGATGTTCGTAAAACAATGCCGCGACTTCTTCGACGAAATCGAGTGGATGACCAGTAATCACATCGGTTTTCATAATCGTGCTCACTGGTTTTTCAAAATCCTCTAAATGTTCACATGCGTGGAAAATGGACGGACTTACATCGCGAATATCGCGGTCGGTCACAATGCCGACGACATGTTGTTCATCATCAACGATCGGAAGATGGCGGATTCGGTGCTGCTTGAGTAGCTGTATCGCTTCGGCAATCGTTTGATGCGGCTGAAGCGTCGCCACGTTTGTTTTCATGATTTGCTCGACAATCATTCGTAACTCTCCCCCTTTGTTTTCCCCTAATACATAAACCGATTCATAAACCGAAGCCGGTCAAATTTTTGAATGGACGCTTGATCGACCCGTTTTCCGATGCGCGCCATTAAACAGTTAGCCGGATGGGAGCATATTTCCGGATCATCAGTCGCATACCAAACGAGTCCGCCGGCATTCATCATTTTCTCCATCACTTTTCGATATTCCCACACGTTAAGACCTGTCCGCTTCAAATCCCAATGCCAATAATACTCCGTTGTAATGATAATATAGTCTTCCATCGCATCGTCCATCATCGACACAATCAATAAGTTTTTGCCGACTTGATAGCCGCGAAATTCAGGAATGACTTCGATTGCCCCTAGTTCAATTAAGTTTTCCATTTTTCCTTCCGACCAGCGCTCGAGCGGGTCAGGATACAAAAATGTCACATAGCCGACGATCGTTTGATGATGCCGGGCAATAATAATTCTTCCTTCAGGAAGCCGGGCGATGTCGATTAATGCTTGATGTTGTTGTTCGGGTTGGCGGAAGGCGGTTAAATCATGGTGAAATTCATAGGCTGCTAATTTTTCAGCCGGCACAGGTCCTTCGATAATAAGCGTCCCTTTCGGTGTTTTTAATTCTTTGGCATTATATGTTTTCTTATGTTCCATTTAGCCACCACCTGACTAAGTTTTCTATCTCTCATTATACATAAAAACCGAAAAGTTAAAGCGTTTTCAAAAAAATTTCTTTATTTCCAAAATAAAATTTTTTAAAAATTGAGAAATTAAAAAAGTTGTACTATAATGGGAATGTAATCACTTACATAAAGGGGGAACTAGGGGAATGAAAGTAGAAATGCTACCGGTCATACAAGGGGAACACAATTTAAAAAACTATGACGAAACGTATCGAACATTCGACTGGTCGGAAACAGAAAAGCAGTTTTCATGGGCGGAAACAGGACGGGTGAATATGGCCTATGAAGCGATTGACCGCCACGTAGAAACGTTCCGGAAAAATAAAGTGGCGCTTTATTATCGCGACGCTTCGAGAGAAGAAAAATATACGTTTAAAGAAATGAAAGAGTGGTCAAACAAAGCAGCGAACGTATTTAAACAAGTCGCGGACGTGGAAAAAGGTGACCGTGTATTTATTTTTATGCCGCGCTCTCCAGAATTGTATTTTGCCGTTCTTGGCGCAATCAAAGTCGGAGCGATTGTTGGTCCATTGTTTGAAGCGTTCATGGAAGGAGCGGTGCGCGACCGGTTAGAAGACAGCGAAGCGAAAGTGATCGTGACAACAAAAGAGCTGCTTCCACGCGTTCCGGTCAATGAGTTACCAGCGCTAAAACACGTCTTACTTGTCGGCGACGATATTGTTGAAGAAGGACCATACATTGACTTTAAAAAGCGGATGAGCGAAGCAAGCAAACATTTTGATATCGAGTGGGTCGATCGGCAAGACGGACTCATTTTGCATTATACATCCGGCTCGACAGGGAAGCCAAAAGGCGTTTTGCATGTGCATAACGCAATGATTCAACATTATCAAACAGCGAAATGGGTGCTTGATTTAAAAGAAGACGACGTCTACTGGTGTACGGCTGACCCGGGCTGGGTAACAGGGACATCGTACGGCATTTTCGGGCCATGGTTGTGCGGCGCTTCGAATGTCATTGTCGGCGGTCGGTTCAGCCCAGAAGCATGGTATAAAACGATTGAAGACTACGGCGTTACTGTTTGGTACAGTGCGCCGACCGCGTTCCGAATGTTGATGGGAGCAGGCGATGAGTTAGTGAAAAAATTTGATTTGAGCTCATTGCGCCATATTTTAAGCGTCGGGGAGCCGTTAAATCCAGAGGTCGTTCGCTGGGGAATGAAAGTGTTCCATCGCCGCATCCATGATACGTGGTGGATGACAGAAACAGGGGCGCAGCTCATTTGTAACTATCCGTGCATGGAAATTAAGCCAGGCTCCATGGGTAAGCCGATTCCAGGAGTAAAAGCAGCGATTATCGATGACCAAGGCAATGAGCTTCCGCCATACCGCATGGGGAACTTGGCTATTCGCAAAGGGTGGCCGTCGATGATGAAGACGATTTGGAACAATCCGCAAAAATATGAGTCGTACTTTATCGGCGATTGGTATGTGTCCGGCGATTCGGCGTACATGGACGAAGACGGATACTTCTGGTTCCAAGGTCGCATTGATGATGTCATTATGACCTCTGGTGAACGGGTCGGTCCGTTTGAAGTAGAAAGTAAACTAGTCGAACATCCAGCTGTTGCGGAAGCAGGGGTCATCGGCAAGCCAGATCCGGTACGCGGCGAAATTATTAAAGCGTTTATTTCGCTTCGTGAAGGATATGAGCCGTCAGAAGAACTCATCGAAGACATTCGCCAGTTTGTGAAAAAAGGATTGGCAGCTCACGCGGCACCGCGCGAAATCGAGTTCCGCGATAAATTGCCGAAAACGCGCAGCGGAAAAATTATGCGCCGCGTCTTAAAAGCGTGGGAATTGAATTTACCAACAGGCGACTTGTCGACAATGGAAGACTAAAACAAGAGGGTGTCCCAAAATTGGGGCACCCACTTTTATCACCATATACACGTACGAACGATTTTGGCGAAACAATACTTCGTATCTTTCTTAAAGAAAGCCGACCTTTGCAGAAAATTCCTTTTCTAGCGTTCCGTTTGATTCGTGGCATTGTTCGGTTTTTCCTCTGTCGTTGCCGGTGTGGCAAACGAAATTAGGTTAGATGGTGCGGATTCGTTTCCGCTAATATCGACCGCGGTCACGTAATAGACGCCGGTTTCGGAAGGAATGGTAAATGACGGTGGTGTTCCAGTTTTCAGCGCCGCTACTACTTGAAACGGCAATCCTTCTTGCTCGGCACGATATACGCGGTAGCCAATCACATCGGGCTCGCGGTGTGCTGCCCATGTCAATTTTTTATTTGTCAATTGCACGACAGGCGGGTCGGGACGTTTTCCGTTTTCTTTCAATTCAGCAAAGACACCAACGTTTTTCCATTCAGGTGAATCAGGGAATAGTTTCGCAAGGTCGGTTTCTTTTATTCCCCATTCTTCGAGTAGTTGGGCATTCACCCCTACCCCGTCGCTTGTAAATTCTTGTGGGGTGGTCGGAAGCGCCGCGTACCGTTTTCCGTTCACTTCGACAAATTTTCCGCTCATTAACGAATGATCCTCTTCTGTCGGTACAAATTTGGCGTTGTATAAATCACTGCTGACCAACCCAGCTTTTTCGCACATTGCAGACGGAATAAGCCCTGATACGGTGCAGTAAGTGCGCCGCACGATGCCGCCTGGCATTTGAAAACGCTCTTTCGGCGCGACTAAGTCTGGTTTGACGTCATAAGCGGCATTCATCAATTGCGCCCATAGCAGCAAGTTTCGTTTGCTATAAGTCAATCCTTTATATTTCATCTCTAACGGCCGTGGCGTGTCGTAGCCAATCCATGTGCCAAACGTCACGTTCGGATTCGTTGCGACAAACCATGCATCTTTATTATCTTGCCCTGTTCCCGTTTTTCCTGCCCAATCGGCGCGGAATTTTAAAAAGGATGGGAGAGAAGCAGCCGTCCCTTGGCGAATAACGTCACGCATCATGTCAATGGTTAAATAGGTCGTTTGCGGCGAAAAGACGTTGACGGGCTCGCTTTTATGTTCGTAGACGACTTGTCCATCTTTTGCGACAATTTTTTCGATTAGGTACGCGTCGACAAACGTTCCGTAATTGCCAAACGTAGCGTAAGCATTCACGTTTTCTTCGACTGTTACCCCTTTTGTTAACGCACCGAGCGCCATTGATAAATTGGTGGCGTCTGCTTTCGTCAAACTAGTGAAGCCCATTTTTTCTAAATACGTAATCGGGCGTTGGTTAACGGTTTTCATATATGTGCGCACGGCTGGGATGTTATACGAATATTGCAAGGCGCGGCGCACCGATACGAGCCCGTGCGTCTTATGATCGGCATTTTTTGGGCTGTATGTGCCGCCCGGGGTAGATACACGCAACTCGATATCTGGAATGACCGAGCCTGGTTGTACAATCCCCATTTCCATCGCTGGCGCATAGACTAATAGTGGTTTCATTGTGGAACCGTTCGAACGATATGCTTGGGTGGCATGGTTTAGCTGTTCACGATGATAATCTCGTCCCCCGACAAAGCTAATGATGCGCCCTGTTTTGTTTTCGATCAGCATCGCTCCGACTTCGACCGGCTCTACTTTTGTGACGATTTTCCCCGTTTTCTTATCTTTTTCCCGCGTCACAATATCGCTTCCGAAATACGGATATTTGGCAACAACTGCTTGCATGCGGTCATAAATATCTTTGTCGATCGTTGTGTAAATGTCGTATCCGTTTTGTCGCAATTGTCTTTCTGCTTTTGCCTTATACTCTTCGTATAAAGAAGAATTGTTTTGTAAATCTTTTTTTGTATAGCCATCTTTTTTCGCGAGGACGTCTGCTAAAATCGCTTTTGCTCGCTGTTCAATTTCCATCGTTAGCCAAGGATATTTTTCAAATGGCGATGGCTTCGGCGGCGCAAGATGTTTAGTGATGTCATACGCCAACGCTTCGTTGTACTGTCGTTCAGAAATGAAACCTGCTTTTTTCATTCGCGTTAGTACGGTTTTCATCCGTTGCAATGCCGGGGTAAGATCTTTTTTCACTTCTCCATCGCTCGTAAACGGAGTATATCCGAATGGACTTTGCGGGAGTCCTGCTAAAAAGGCGGCTTGTGCTAAATTTAAATCTTTCGCATTTACACCGAATACGCCTTGCGCCGCTGCTTGGATGCCAGCGATATTGCGACCCGAAGAGTTTCTCCCAAACGGAACAACGTTTAAATATGCTTCTAAAATTTCGTCTTTGCTAAAAAAATGTTCGAGGCGAAGCGCAAGCAAAATTTCTTTCGCCTTTCGCTCAAATGACACTTCGTTCGTTAAAATTTGGTTTTTGACAAGTTGTTGGGTTAGTGTGCTTCCTCCTGTACGAAGGGAAGAATTTGTCGCTTCTTGAAATAAAGCGCGAATAATCGCTTTTGGCACGACGCCTTTATGTTCGTAAAAATATTCATCTTCCGTTGCAATAATTGCTTTAATGACATAAGGGGAAACGTCTTTTAAAGCGACTTCTTCCCGCTCGATGTCAGAGCGGAAGCTCCCTAAATAGACGCGGTTCGCAAAATAAACGTGTGTCGTTTCCTCGTAATTATAAATGTCTTTTTTCATTTCGGTATACGACGGGATACGCATATCTTTTACTAAAGAAGCAAAGTAACCTGCACCGACACCGAACGAAAAGGAAACGGCCGAAAGCAATACAACAGCGAGTACAAGTAGTACGTTCCATGCAATTTCGTATGTAATGTATAACCGTCGCAACCAATTTGGAAAGGAAATAGGCTGTTTTTCTTGCTCCATACACAACCTCCATATACGTCTGAAAATTACTTTTATTATACCATACCGCTTGTCTAATATTATGTTTTTTTGTCATTTTTCTGCTAAGTGGTTTGACAATTTAGGGGGGATTGTGGTAAAACGGTGTATATCGAAAATCAAATAAAAAAGCGATGACAGGAATGAGTAGTGGTTATCTCCCTGCTTCAGAGAGCTGGTGGGTGGTGCGAACCAGTGCAAAGATAAGCATGAATTACGTCCTCGAGCTTCTTTTGCGAACGGCGCTGCTCAGTAGCAAAAGACGGTCATGCCGTTATCTAAAGGAAGTGAGGGAGCTTTTTGCTCTCTAAGTAGGGTGGTACCGCGAATGACACTCGTCCCTTCAGTGAAGGGGCGAGTTTTTTATTTTTTAGAGAGGTGAGGAAAATGGATTTATTAAACGAGTTAGAGTGGCGAGGACTAATTAACCAAGTTACGGATCGCGAAGGATTAGAAAAGCTGTTAGCGGAGGAAACGGTCAGTTTATATTGTGGATTTGATCCGACCGCGGATAGTTTGCATATCGGAAGTTTGTTGCCGATTTTAACGTTACGACGATTTCAGTTAGCAGGGCATCGCCCGATTGCACTTGTTGGAGGGGCAACGGGATTGATTGGCGACCCAAGCGGTAAAAAAAGCGAGCGGACGCTAAATGCAAAAGAAGTAGTCGTACAATGGAGTGAAAAAATTAAAGAGCAACTGTCACGCTTTTTAGATTTTGATGCAGAAGCCAACCCGGCGATCATTGCGAACAACTATGATTGGATTGGAGAATTAGATGTTATTTCTTTCTTGCGCGATGTCGGCAAACATTTCGGCTTGAATTATATGCTGGCGAAAGAGTCGGTGCAATCGCGCATTGAAACCGGCATTTCGTTCACCGAATTTAGTTATATGATTTTACAATCGTTCGACTTTTTAAAGTTATATCAAAACGAAAAGTGTAAATTGCAAATTGGCGGAAGCGACCAATGGGGCAATATTACGGCGGGATTAGAACTGATTCGCAAAACAGAAGAAGAGGCAAAAGCGTTCGGGCTAACGATTCCACTTGTGACAAAAGCGGACGGAACGAAATTCGGCAAAACAGAAAGCGGGACGATTTGGCTAGATAAAGAAAAAACGTCACCATATGAGTTTTACCAATTTTGGATTAACACGGACGACCGCGATGTTATTAAATATTTAAAATACTTTACGTTCTTAACAAAAGAACAAATTGCTGAATTAGAAAAACAATTGCAGGAAGCACCGGAAAAACGGGCGGCACAAAAAGCGCTCGCCGAAGAAGTAACGAAGCTTGTCCATGGAGAGGAAGCGCTTCGGCAAGCGGTAAAAATTTCGGAGGCACTCTTTAGCGGCAGTGTTGCTAATTTGACTGCGGACGAAATTCGCCAAGGGTTTAAAGATGTCCCTTCCTTTGAATATGAGGGGGAAGAAGTACCGCTTGTAGAATTGCTTGTCATGAGCGGGGTCGTTTCATCGAAGCGCCAAGCGCGTGAAGATTTGGCGAACGGTGCAATTTACGTCAATGGGGAGCGCGTGCAAGACGTAAACAAAGTATTAACGCGTGACGACCGCATTGAAGGGCAGTTCACCGTCATTCGCCGCGGAAAGAAAAAATATCATGTCATTCGCTACAAATAGGAAAAATCCCTCTGGAAAACGTCCAGAGGGATTTTTTTTAAAGATAAGAAAGTATAAAATCTCGGATTCATGCCTAGCTCCAAGCGCCATCGGTGTGATGCGCTCCGCCCCTTCTTTCGGCGGCACATTGATTGGCTTCATTGAGCTTACCCACGCAGAAACAAGCCATGTTTGGTTCGAGAGCCCCCTCGGTGGGGCTTGTGCGCTCTTCGCCGATAGGCGGGCGCTTTGCACTTTTCTTATTGGCAAATAGACGAATTTTTTTGTATGATGGTAACATACCTAAATTTTGGATGCTGGAGATGGGGAAATGAGAATAGTTTCATTTTCACGTAGGGAAATGCTCTGCTTATTGATTGTTACGTTGCTCGGTATTTTCAGTGCCGTATTTTTTCACTTCCCGCTTGTGATCGGGTTTCTTCCTGGGCTTTTTGTATTAGTAACCATTTGCCTTTACAAAGGGGTATCTTTTCGTGCGCTTTTACAAATGGGAAGACGAGGAGCGCTGCAGACGAAAGAGGTTGTCATTATTTTGTTATTGGTGAGCATATTGTTGCCAATGTGGGAGATAAGCGGTACGATGAACCAAATGGTCGCGTTATTTTTGCACTTTTTATCTCCTGACCATTTTTTGGTGCTGTCGTTTTTCTTTATGGTGCTGATGTCGTTAGTATTAGGTACTGCGGTCGGCTCGTTAAGCGCGCTCGGTATTCCGTTAATGAGCGTTGCGATGTCTTTGCATTTGCCGCTTCCTGTCGTAGCTGGGGCGTTAGTTTCTGGAGCGTTTGTCGGCGATCGGACGTCCATTTTTTCTAGCGCTTATCAGCTGCTTGTGCATACGGTGGAAACCTCTGTCTATCGCCAATTAAAAAAATTATTGCCAACAACTTTGCTGGCAATTTGCTTTAGTGCTTGTTTTTATTTTTTTCTTGATTTGCATACATCGACACGAGCAACGCTCCATGTAGCACCGTTACAGGTGAACGCAGTTGCGCTACTTCCGCCAGTTGTGCTTCTATTGCTCGTTTGTTTTCGAATAAAAATGAAGCACGCCTTTTTCGCAAGCATCGTTTGTGCAATCGTGCTTGCGTATTGGCAAGGAGTGCCGGTACTCTCCCTTAGCTCCCATTTATGGAATGGCAGTGAGCAGCTAGGCGGCGGGGTTCGTTCTGTGTTGTTTTTGTTATTATTTATTGCTTTCGCAGGAGTGTATAACGGAATATTAGAAGAATTGCAAGTCGTACAGCCGTTTTTAGACCGCTGGCTGGCGAATAAGAAGTCGCTTATGTCATATACGTGGCGGACGATGGTTGCTTCGCTTGCCATCGCAGCGGTGGCATGTAACCAGACGTTGCCGATTATTTTAACTGGCCGCTCGTTTTTTTTCCACTGGCAAAAGCAGTACTCACGGGAAGAATTAGCAAGAGTGATGGCAGATTCGACGATGATTTTTCCAGGGCTTATTCCTTGGAGCATATTGGCGGTGATGTGCAGCGCGATTACAGGGGTTTCTACTATTTCGTATATTCCATATGCGGTTTTTTTATGGAGTTTGCCGCTAATGACATTGCTTTTTTCAGCCGGCAGGCAGTTTTTCTCTAAGCGTCCATCTGCTCGTCTATCTTTCTCTCGCTTGTTATAATAAATATACTCACATTTGAAATGTGGGGAGAGCTTCTTAAGGGCGGTGAGATAGATGGCGGACGAAATATTACAAGAGCTCGAACAATGGCAATGCGAAGACTGTGACGACCAATTGCTATTTTTAAAAGAAAACCAGCAACAAATTCAAGCGAAGCGGAACGTGTATTATGATGAAAAGAAAGACCGGAAAGCAATCGAGCGGTATTACCGACACGTCATTCGCGAACAAGACGGGCTTAGCATGTTTGTTAAATACCATGAATTAGTGAAACGGACACATAAACGCCGGCTTCCTTATTTTTTTAGCAAAGACGAGTATTTGTATACGTGGGTCGATCTTCACCCAGACGGTTCGGTCCGAAGCATTTATTCGGGAGAAAAGAAAGACCCAGAAATGATTATTATACAAGATTACGAGATTATTAGAAAACGGTATGAGGAATTTCGCCGATTGTTGAAACACGCGGACAAAAAAGAATGGAATATCGAACAAAAGCTAAGAGGAATTGAGCGGCAGCTGAAGCTTAATACCGAGCATGTCGTTCCGCAATCGTGGTTTGGCGCGAGAGAGCCGATGAAAGGCGATTTGCACCATTTGTTCGTTTGCCAGCCGGAATGCAACACCGCTCGCTCGAACTTTCCGTATGCTGATTTTCCGTTTTATGAGCCGGAATCGCCAACGGAGAAAATTCAAAACCATTGCGGGGTTGCGGATAATGGCTTCTTTGAGCCTGAGCACGGGAAAGGGACGGTGGCGCGGGCGATGCTTTATTTCTTATTGCGTTACCCGTCGGAAATTGCAAAGGCGTTTCGCCGGAAAATTGACATTCCGCTGTTAGTGCGCTGGCACAAACAATTCCCAGCAACGATTTACGAAAAACACCGCAACCAAGCGATTTTCTCGATTCAAGGAAACCGCAATCCGTTCATTGATTTTCCGAGTCTAGCAGAACAAATGGTTTTTCCGATGAAGTCAAAGCAATAAGCGCCCAAGTGTAGGGCGCTTTTTTCGCAATTTTGTAGAAAAAGTGTAACAAAGTTGTGATAAAAATCATTCCTACTGGTACTGTTTTTGTAGTATGATAAAAGTAACTTAAGTTGAGAAAAATTATCATTATTGTCGAGGAGGCTGCACGAATGGTCCTTACTGACTTACAACCTGGGAAACGTGCAACGATTACGAACTTATCGATTATGAGTGAGCTGTTAAAGCAGCGGTTAATTGATATGGGCATTCATGAAGGTGAAGAAGTTTGTGTCAAATGTACAATGCCGTTTGGTGGTCCGGTGATGGTCGAAGTAGCTGGACAGTGCATTTGTTTACGCCGAAAAGAAGCCGCATGCATTGGAGTGGAGTAATTTATGTCGCAAATTGCATTATTTGGCAATCCGAATACAGGAAAAACATCATTATTTAATAACTTAACAGGTTCTTATGAATATGTCGGAAACTGGAGTGGAGTGACGGTCGAGAAAAAGGTCGGCATTTTGCGAAGCCGCGATGCGTATGTCGTCGACTTGCCAGGGGTATATTCGCTCCATCCGCTTTCACGCGATGAAGGAGTGGCGACCGATTTTTTGTTAACAGAGTCGTTTTCGACGGTTTTAAATATTGTTGATGCGTCGCAGTTGAAACGGAATTTGCATTTGACGATTCAGCTGCTCGAATTTGGCAAGCCGCTTGTGATGGCGTTAAATATGATCGATGTTGCGGAGCGGCGCGGAATGAAAATCGATGTCAAACAATTATCCACAAAGCTTGGTGTTCCAGTCGTTCCAGTGATCGCTCGCACGGGAAAAGGAATGGACGAGCTGGCGGAGACGCTTCGGTCGGCACAACAACCAAAGCCGCTGGCATTAACATACGATGATGTGATCGAAACAGCGATCGCGAAAATAAGCCGCTATCTTCCCGACGATATCGAACGCTCGAAACGCTGGCTTGCGCTGCAATGTTTAGAAGGAAATGAAAGAGTGTACGACTATTTGCGGACGAAGATAGAACTTGAACCGATTTTAGCCATTCGTAAGCAAACGGAAGAAAGCATCCGTCAGCTGCCGCACGGCCGTTCGCTTCGAGAGCGGCTCCATCATTTGCGAGAAACGTTTATTGAAGCAGTACTCGAAGACGTCGTTGTATGGGCAGAAAAACAGCCGCTCACATGGACGGAAAAAATCGACGCGATTGTAACGAACAAATATTTAGGGATGCCGATTTTCTTGTTTTTTATGTACGTGATGTTCATGTTGACGTTTGATTGGCTTGGCTCACCATTAGCCGATTTGCTCGACCAATTTTTCTCAGGACCATTGACGGATACATTGTCACGATTGTTAACGGCAATGGGAGCGTCTAAATTTTTGCAAGAACTTGTATTAAACGGCATCGTTTCCGGGGTTGGCGGTGTGCTCGTTTTCGTACCGCAAATTTTCATTTTGTTCTTTTTCATTTCTTTGTTAGAAGATTCAGGCTATATGGCGCGAGTGGCGATGGTTATGGACCGGTTGATGGAAGCAATCGGTTTGAACGGAAAATCGTTTATTCCGATGATTATTGGCTTCGGCTGCAACGTTCCAGGCGTGATGGCGGCAAGAACGATTGAACAGCCACGCGAGCGGTTGTTGACGATTTTGTTGTTGCCGCTGATGTCGTGTTCGGCGCGATTGCCAGTATATGCGTTGTTTGTTGGTGCGTTTTTTCAAGCGCATCAAGCGGAAGTCGTTTTTTCATTGTATGTATTAGGAATCGTCGTGGCATTGTTGCTTGCAAAACTATTTTCATCGACGATATTAAAAAATGAGCATTCGGTGTTTGTCATTGAGCTGCCTCCATACCGTATGCCACAAGCGCTAACGTTATGGCGCAGTACGTGGGATAAAGGAAAAGGCTTCGTTCGCAAAGCGGGAACGTTTATTTTTGGCGGATCGGTAGCGATTTGGCTATTGTCGTACGCTGGACCAAAGGGATTTAATGTTTCGATGGACGACAGCTTTTTAGCAGCGATTGGCGGCGTATTGGCACCGGTGTTAGCACCGCTTGGGTTTGGGACATGGCAGGCAGGTGCTGCATTACTTACTGGTTTTTTAGCCAAAGAAGTTGTCGTATCGACGATGAATATTATTTATCACGTGAAAGATACAGAGACGTTGCAAGGGTTGATGGCGCATTACTTTACGCCGCTATCGGCGTTTAGCTTTATGGCGTTCGTGCTGCTTTACGTGCCGTGCTTGGCAACGGTCGCGACCATCCGGAAAGAAACAGGTTCGACGAAATGGACGTTTTTTGCGATTGGCTATGCGCTTGTGATTGCTTACATCATTTCGCTTCTCATTTACGAAGGCGGAAAATGGCTAGGACTTTCATAGAAAGAAGGGGAGAGCTATGGTTGCTAATATTATCATCGGCGGTGCCATCTTTGCTTACGCAGGCTGGACGCTCGTCCGTCATGTCAAAAAAAGCGCAAAAGGAAAATGCGCTGCTTGCTCCACAGCAGACGCTTGCTCTGCATGTGGTATGGAGGAACGGAAGTAGAGAAAGAGAGGGTGTCCCAAAAGTAACGGGGCACTCTTTCTTATCACCGTATATACACTCGAAACAACTTTACAAAACTATATATGATATCTTCTTTGAAGAGAGGTGCTCTTTTTGGTCACCCTCTTTTGTTTATTCCATTTGTGCGAATTTTGCTTTAATCATGATTTTCAGGATTGTGATCCTCGCCTCAAGGAAATCTTTATATTGATATCAATTAATATCCCATAAGCCTTTTAACTTTGCTTAACCCCTCACTAAACGTATCCCAGATTTTTCTTTCCGTTTATTTTTGTAGCCTTTTCATAGCGTAGCTCGCTGAATTTATAAGGATGACACGATTTGCTTTCCAAATTGTCTCTACACTGGCTCTTTACCAAAATTTGTACTTGATTTTTTATAACACGCTCTACTGACGCTTGTAAGGAAGAATTATCAAATCAATGATTTTTTCATATTCTTGTTCAGGAAAAAGTATCACTCGTCAAGTACATGTTGTGGCGATGAACCTCTACACTTACTAATATGTAAAAAATGATCAGTGAAAATTGAAAAAAGATGTTTGATTTAGGAGGATTATGGAGATATTTGGAGAAATATACCTAATACAGGGCAAATGTCCTAGGAGAAAACGTTTGATAGGGTCTGATAGAAGATGAACGATGTTTATGCTCATACTCCGCGGGAAAATGGCCAAGAGTGGCATAGCTTAAAGGATCATTTGTTAAGTGTAGCTGAAATGGCGCGGTTGTTTGCTGTTCCTTTTAATGGGGAAAAAGTAGCTTACTTATGTGGTCTTTTGCATGACTTAGGTAAATTCCATCCTCATTTTCAAGCATATTTGCAAAAGCAGGCGAACGGAGAGAACGCTCGAAGCATTCCCCATGCAATTTGGGGCGCAGCGTTTATGTATCAATTGTATTGGAAAAAGATGAAACATCCACATGCTTGGGAATGGCTTTCTTTGCCGATCGCTGGTCATCATGCGGGGTTGCATTCGTCTGCTTATTTATCGCTTACTTGCGAAGAGAATTTAGAAAAACAACGCTCTCATTTTTTAGAGATTTTACGGCAAGCCGAATCATTTTTAAAAGAGTTTGTGTTTCCTTTCATACAACAGGGGATCGAGACTTTACCATTTTCAGAGACAGAAAGAGAAATGTGGATTCGCTTTGTCTTTTCGTCGCTCGTTGACGCTGATTATTTGGATACAGAACGACATTTTCAGCCAGAGCTTTCTCAAATCCGACATCTGACAGTTTCGATAACCGATTTATGGGACTGTTTTGTTGCTGATCAGCAGCGACTGACCAATCAAGCGGATGATACAGTTGTCAATCGGGTTCGAAGAGAAGTGTATGAGGAATGTATTCGCGCCGCAGCCAAGCCGCAAGGAATGTTTCGCTTGACAGTGCCGACCGGAGGGGGGAAAACGAGAAGTAGTTTAGCTTTTGCGCTGAGCCATGCCGTGAAGCACCGACTTGATCGCGTCATTGTCGCGATTCCGTATACAAGCATTATTGAGCAAACAGCGAATGTATATCGCGGCATTTTCGGAAACGATGCGGTGCTGGAGCACCATAGCCAGGTTGAAGTGGATGACCAGAAGGAAGCGGCTGATGCACAAACTATCAAGCATCGTCTTTCTGCTGAAAATTGGGATGCTCCTCTTATCGTCACAACGACGGTGCAGTTATTTGACAGTTTGTTTAGCAACCGTCCAAGTAAAGTTCGCAAACTGCATAATTTGTCGCGCAGCGTGATTATTCTTGATGAGATTCAAGCACTCTCACCGGAGCTGTTAAAGCCAACCTTAGATGCGCTTGTCATGCTTGTTCGTCATTGTCAAACAACGGTTGTTTTGTCAAGTGCTACCCAGCCGTTTTTTGAGGAAAGTAAGTTTTTAGATGTATTTTCAGAAGTAGAAGTGGAAGAAATTTTGCCGTCGTTGCTAGTAGACCATCACTTTCAACAAATGCAACGTGTGGATTATGACATATGGAAAACGCCAATCTCATTGCAAGAGCTTGCACGTTTTATCCGGGAACAGAAACAATTGTTAGTCGTTTTTAACACGAGAAAAGAGGCGAAAGAGTGCGTTGAGCTTCTTCAAGAAGATGAGGGGGTATTCCATCTTTCCACTCTTCTTTGCGGAGCGCATCGGCGTCAAATTTTAGATGAAGTGCGGGAACGTCTGCGGAAGAACCGACCCGTGCGCCTTATCAGCACACAAGTCGTTGAAGCGGGGGTTGACTTAGATTTTCCCATTGTCATGCGGCAAATGGGACCGCTTGATCGCATCGTCCAAGCGGCGGGTCGCTGCAATCGTGAAGGGAAAATGGACAAAGGACAAGTGATTATTTTTGAAACGGAAGAAATGCCAAGCCCAAGAGGTCCGTATCGAACGGCAATGGAAACAGCACGATTCTTATTGACTCAAAGGCAGCCAGATGATTTACATAAACCGAATATATTCCGAGAATATTTCCGTCATCTATTTGCCGCGGTGGATGTAGACTCGAAAAACATACAAAAGGATCGGGAAACGCTTGATTATCCTTTAGTCGCTGAAAAATACCGCCTTATTGATCAGGACACCGTTTCTGTTATTGTCCCGTATGCGGAGTCACTAGAATATTTGAGAATGTGGGAATCTTCCCCTTCCCGCTATTCGTTTCGCCGTTTGCAGCCATATATGATCCAGCTTTACCGCTTTGAGGCTGAGAAGAAAGCGAAGGACGGATGGCTGCGAGAAGTGGCGGACAATGTCTATGAATGGCTTGGTGATTATGACGAACGGGTAGGGATCAAAGAAGAGGTGCATGATCCGTTTAGCCTAATTGGATAAAAGAGGATGGAAAGGAGAAGACGTGATGCAGCGTCGAGCAAAAGTGCAGGTAAAAGTATGGGGGGAGTACGCTTGCTTTACAAGGCCGGAGTTTAAAGTGGAGCGTGTTAGTTACCCGACGATGACACCAAGTGCCGCAAGGGGGATACTAGAAGCGATTTTTTGGAAACCGGAATTCCGCTACGAGATTCGCCAAATCGGGATTTTGTGTCTAGGCAGTCAACAAGCGATTTTGCGTAACGAGCTCACAAGCAAGCAAAATAAAAAGCCGATTTTGATCGAAAACGACCGTGCTCAACGAACGAGTTTGATTTTAAAACATGTCGCTTACTGGATCATTGCCGATATCGTTTTAACAAAACGGGCGGTTGATCCGGTAGCGAAATACCGCGATCAGTTTAACCGTCGAGTTGAAAGGGGGCAATATCACCATACTCCATATTTGGGAACAAAAGAGTTTGCCGCCTATTTTTCGCCAATAGGTGAAGGGGATGTGGTGCAGCCTGTCTGTATGGATATCGGAACGATGTTCTTCGATTTTGCATTTATCGAAAACGAATCGAGAAAAGAAATGGAGTTTCTTCGCCATGACGAAACGGGGACGAGAACGGTGTCAGGATTCGCGCAGCCTGTCTTTTTTGAGGCAAAGGTAGAAAACGGTTGGCTACACGTTCCAACGGAAAACTATCAGCAGCTTTACGCATTGGAGGATGGAAAATGCTTTACTCATTGATTGAGTTGGCGGCCAGGTTGCAGAGGGAGAAAAAACTCCCGCCAATCTCTTATAAACCTAAATCGATCAATTGGATTATCGATTTGGGTGGGGACGAACCGTATTTGAAGGGGCCGTTTAAAAAGGGAGAATACCGTTCGGTGGAAGCACCGTTTCGGTTGCGACAAGGGAAAGTGACGAAAGAAAACGTAAAACCTTATTTGTTGGCTGACGATGCTCGCTATGTACTCGGCATTCCCGAAAGTCCAGAAAAGGCGGATGAAGCAGAGTTAATGCATACAGGGTATGTGCGATTAATTGAAGAAGCTTATGCGAAAACAAAGATGAAAGAATTAGAGAAAGTACTTGGTTTTCTTCACAGCCCGATGAAGAATTCGTTTCATGAGCAAATTAGTGCCAAGGATATCGTGACATTTCAGGCCGATGAGGAGTCGTTGATCTTCGAAAAGCCGGAAATCCAGAAGTTTTGGGCTGAATATTTGGCGAATGATTTGTTGTCTGATGATGAATGCGACTGTTCTGTTTGCGGGAACCGGTCGGCTTATGTACGATATTTGCCCAACCCTGTCCAGTTATTTGGACAATCATGCCAATTGACGTCGTTTAACAGCGCGTCGTTCGAATCGATGGGGAAAACACAAACAAATAATGTACCTATCTGTTTCAGATGTGCCACTTTAGTTGTCGATACATTGAACTATTTAATTAGAGAAGAGCAGCATCACACACTTCTATATATGAGCGACCGCAGCATGTTACGATCGCAAATGGCTGTATATTGGATCGAGGGTCGTTTTATAGAGGAAGGGGGGATAAGCTTTCAAATTGACGAAAAAGTGTTTGCATCTCCAATTGAACAATGGCTTTTTGATGAAGAAACAAACAAGCGAACCCCTCCTCCTGAATTGAAACAGTTAGAGGAATTGCTCGCCCTTCCGAAAACGGGGCGCGAGCAGGCGCTGCACTTGGATCAATCGTTTTTCCATATGGCAGTTCTTTCTGCCAATAAAGCAAGGCTGGTTATTCGCGAGTGGATTCACACATCGATTTCCCAATTGCTTGTGCATTTAGAGCGGTATACAGCTGCTTTGCGTATTGTTCAGCCGAGTGGGGAAATAGGTCATTTGTTGCCGTTGACTGCTTTGATTCGCGCTGTTGATATGTCCCCGGGGTTGGTGCGTCAATGTTTGCGCATGATTTACCAAGGGGCTTTGCCGCCTACTGAATTACTGCCATTAGCTCTTCAACGTTTCCGCTTGCCGAAAGTGTTAAATGATGTGAAGGAAACGTGGAGATATCATGCGCTAGCTAGTTTGCTAAAACTAGCTCTCACTTATGGGAAGGAGGAAGCCAATATGATGGAGTCTTTGAATATCCATTATTTACAGCCATCTTACATTTGCGGACGCTTATTGGCCGTATTGGAAGAGATCCAGCAGCGTGCTTCGGGGTACCGGATTGGGAGCACGATTGTTGATCGTTTTTACGGTGCTGTTTCAACCGCTCCAGCATCGACATTTGGTCCATTGCTTCGGCTTTCGACAACGGCTCATCTGCCAAAAGTGTCTGTTGAACTTAGTTGTTTACTAGAAGAGATCATGAAGCAACTAGATGAAGCGGGAGGTTTCCCAACGATTTTGAGTTTAAGACAACAGGCTGAATTCGCCCTTGGTTTTTATCATCAGCGTGCTGAATTTCGCAATAGACGTCAGAACAATCAAAAGAATGAAGCGGGGGAAAAACAATGACAGAGCGTTATACTGATCCGAAAAAACGGCATGAATTCGTGTTGTTTTTCGATGTAAAAGACGGGAATCCAAACGGTGACCCAGATGCTGGGAACATGCCGCGCGTCGATCCGGAAACAATGCACGGTATTGTGACTGACGTTGCCATCAAGCGGAAAATTCGCGATTACGCTGTGACGGTATTAGGAAAACCGATTTTTATTCAAAGCCAAACAGCACTAAATACAATCATTTTTCAAGCATATCAAGAAATTGGAGTGCAATTGGCAGCGACCAATTTAAGTGAAGAAGAAAGAGAAAATGCAGAATTGACCGATTGGCTCTCACAGCTTGAAGAGAAAGGAGTGGCACTTGAAGACGAGCGAGTCATTTACACAGGTGAGGATGTCAAAGAAGCTGATATTCGCCAAAAATTTATCGAAGGACTGGAAGAAGCCGGTCTTAAAAAGCAGCTAGAGCCAATGCTGCGAAACATTGCGAAGCGTTTAGCGCAGGCCGCAAAAAATATGAAAATCGATGAACAAACACGCCAAAAAGCGCAATATGCCTTGTGTCAAAAGTATTACGATATTCGCATGTTCGGAGCTGTTATGTCAACAGGGCTGAATGCCGGTCAAGTGCGCGGTCCGATGCAATTGACGTTCTCACGTTCGATCGATCCGGTATTTCCGTGGGATTTGACCATCACTCGCACAGCGATCACCAAAGAGTCTGACCGTCGCAGAAAACAAACGGAAATGGGAAGAAAGCCGTTGATTCCATATGGCTTGTATCGGTTGCATGGATTTTACAATCCATTTTTCGGAGAAAAAACAGGGGTTACTGCGGAAGATTTATCTGATTTTTGGGACGCGCTCGTCCATTTATTTGAATTTGATCATTCCGCAGCAAGAGGAGAGATGAATGTAAGAGCACTGTATATTTTTAGCCATGAAAATGCCAAAGGGTCAGCCCCAGCCCACAAACTGTTTGAATTGGTGAAAGTGGAGCGACGCCAAGAGGAAGCGCCACGGTCATTCAATGATTATGTATTGCTTGGACCGGTGGATGAGGGACAAAAAGATGTTTCTCTTGAACTTTTCCCTAGTGTAACCGTGACGCGCCTAGTATAAACGTTGGCGAAAGGATTGAGCCTATGCAGTGGAATGAAGATGAGTGGGTCATGCTGTCTGCTTTGCAACATTATGTGTATTGCCCACGCCAATGTGCGTTGATCCATCTCGAGCAGACGTTTGAGGAGAACGTATTTACGCTCCGGGGAAATCGTGTGCATGAGCGGGTAGATACACCGGAAGGAGAACAATTAGGAGACAGGAGAGTGGAACGCGCGCTCCCGATTTGGTCTGAACGCCTAGGAATAATCGGGAAAGCGGATTGTGTTGAATTTCTTCCCGATGGCACGCCATATCCAGTCGAATACAAAGTCGGAAAGCGAAAAACAAAACAGGCGGATATGGTGCAACTGGCAGCTCAAGCTCTTTGTTTAGAAGAAATGTTCGGTCGGTCCGTGACAAAGGGAGCTTTATACTATTATCAGTCAAGAAGACGATTGGAAGTTGACATAACAAAACAGCTGCGGCAACTGGTGGAAGAAACGATACAGAATGTAAGAGAAATGCTGCAAAATGACCAATTGCCCTCCCCTGTTAATGATGCCCGATGTCGAGATTGCTCGTTGCAGGATGTTTGCATGCCACAGGTTCCTGCCAACTTGATTGTGTGGATAAGCGAGGAGAATAATCATGATTAAGGTATTGTTGAATACATTATACGTTCAAACGCAACAGGCGTATTTGCGTCTTGATCATGAAACAATTGTTGTCGAGGTGGAAGGAACAAAAACGTTGCAAGTCCCCATTCACCACATTGGCGCCATTGTCATGTTTGGGCATGTTTCCATCAGTCCTTATTTACTTGGCAAATGTGTCAACCAGGGTATTTCTGTTATTTGGTATGATGCATACGGTCGTTTTTTAGCCCGAGCAACAGGGAGGACGAGTGGGAATGTGTTGCTTCGAAGAGAACAACATCGAGTATTGGAAGACGAACACCGAATGTTGCATATCGCTTCCCGTTTTGTGACTGGTAAGATTCGTAACAGCAAAAGCGTGCTTCAGCGAGCAATGCGTGATTACCCAGAGCAACGTATGCGGTTAGAGCAGTCGGTAAAGCAGTTGAATCAAAGCTTGCTCAACATTGGGAAACAAACTACGCTGGATGAACTGCGTGGAGTGGAAGGGTATGCATCATCCGTGTATTTTGACGCATTCACATCGCTCATACGGTCGGATGAGGACGAGTTTTTTTCCTTTACCGTGCGATCAAGAAGACCGCCACGAGATCCGATCAATGCCTGTTTGTCTTTTGCCTACAGCATCCTGACACAAGATTGTATTTCGGCGTTAGAGGGAGTCGGTCTTGATCCACAAATCGGCTATTTACATGCATTACGACCAGGAAAACCATCGTTAGGATTGGATCTTGTTGAAGAGTTTCGTCCGTATTTAGCCGATCGTTTTGTTTTGACATTAATTAACCGAAAACAATTAGATAAAAGTGATTTCGATATGCGTCCGGGTGGGGCTGTATTTTTAAATGAAAAGGGAAGAAGAACATTTTTGGCTGCCTATCAAAAAAGGAAACAAGAGGAGATACAACATCCTATTATCAATCAAAAAGTTCCACTAGGGTTGCTGCCCCATGTACACGCTCGACTATTAGCGCGGCATTTGCGAGGGGATATAGATGAATATGTACCGTTTATCATGAGGTGATTGCTATTGGATATTTTAGTGACATATGATGTGGAGACATTAGAGCCTAGTGGTCAAAAACGATTGCGGAAAGTAGCAACTATTTGTCAAAATTTTGGTCAGCGCGTGCAGAAATCTGTTTTCGAGTGCAATGTCAATCAGGCGCAGTTGGAAGAAATGGAACATCAATTATTGCGTGTCATTGATTTGGAAAAAGATAGTTTGAGAATATATACGCTGTATGGACAACGGTCAAAAGCAGTTCGTTCCTATGGAAAAGATCATTACATTGACTATAATGATCCAATCATTTTATAACAGTAGAATGTACACAATATGTGTAGCAGTGTATAGCGATGCGCGAACATAAAGCTATGGTGAAAAACTAGGGGAGATCGCGATGAGTAGAAAAGCCCACAGTAAAGCCAAAAATAAAAAATTCATCAGAGCATATCTTAGAGGTAGTGTAAGTGAAGCATGGCAGTTCGCGTTTTCGTACCTTGAAACCCGCTCAGCGCAAGGGATTTAAGCGCGGGCGGTTGCACCCAGCAAAAAAGCTGGGTGAGGATTGAAACCGTATCGCTTTCACTAGTCTAACGGTTATGCAGAGTTGCACCCAGCAAAAAAGCTGGGTGAGGATTGAAACGAGACATGCTTGTGCTAGTAGTAGAGAAGGAAGGATGTTGCACCCAGCAAAAAAGCTGGGTGAGGATTGAAACCTCCGCAGTTACTTGTTGCCGTCGGCGTCCAGCAAGTTGCACCCAGCAAAAAAGCTGGGTGAGGATTGAAACATTAAACAATTTTAGGTGTAGCAAGAATAGCATTGGTTGCACCCAGCAAAAAAGCTGGGTGAGGATTGAAACGTGACTTGATCCCCTAAAGTCATTTGTAGTAGCAGTTGCACCCAGCAAAAAAGCTGGGTGAGGATTGAAACACCATCACAAAATGCGAGGTAGCAGCGGAAGGAGCGTTGCACCCAGCAAAAAAGCTGGGTGAGGATTGAAACTGTCCTCCAAGCAAGGAATAGATCGCCTGGTAAATCGTTGCACCCAGCAAAAAAGCTGGGTGAGGATTGAAACTTCTTGCTTTTCATCGAGTGTTAAGTCGTTCATTTGTTGCACCCAGCAAAAAAGCTGGGTGAGGATTGAAACGCTTGGATTGCAACCGTGATAGTTGGCCGCTTCACGTTGCACCCAGCAAAAAAGCTGGGTGAGGATTGAAACAAAAGAAACTGCGTGACTTGAAAGAGCCGCCTAAGTTGCACCCAGCAAAAAAGCTGGGTGAGGATTGAAACTTCTACTAACAGCTTGACCTGATGAAGCCACTCGTTGCACCCAGCAAAAAAGCTGGGTGAGGATTGAAACCTTTACTTTGTCGGCTAGTTCTAATAAACGGTCCGTTGCACCCAGCAAAAAAGCTGGGTGAGGATTGAAACTTTCTGAAAAGAAGGTAATGTTGCATGCAAAGTAGTTGCACCCAGCAAAAAAGCTGGGTGAGGATTGAAACACCATTTTAGATCCTGCATCACCGATGGCTTTGGTTGCACCCAGCAAAAAAGCTGGGTGAGGATTGAAACTGAAAGCTTGTCCTTCGGTGTATCCGGGTCAATACCGTTGCACCCAGCAAAAAAGCTGGGTGAGGATTGAAACTGTGTTTACCACGAGTCTATATCGGAGGCATGGGGGTTGCACCCAGCAAAAAAGCTGGGTGAGGATTGAAACCTGAAAAAATGCGAAACTTCCTTACAAAAAACATGTTGCACCCAGCAAAAAAGCTGGGTGAGGATTGAAACTCCCTTTCATCCAGACATCATGGCGGCGTGGAATAGTTGCACCCAGCAAAAAAGCTGGGTGAGGATTGAAACGAAAAAATGTATCCAGATCACCGGCTATCGATCGTTGCACCCAGCAAGAAAGCTGGGTGCGGGTTGATGTTAATTTAGGTATGAAGACCTATTTACAGAATAGTAGAAAAATAGTTTAAATAAAGGCAAGAGAAATAATTTTTGGTAATGATGCTAAAGGAGAACTGGCAGATGGTTTATGATGGCATTCTTTTATCGTTGCTCATCGGCTTTTTCCGCGGTGGAAATTTAAAAGGGATCGCGGAAATGAAGTTGCGCGGCGGTTGGTTGTTTCCCATTTTATTAGTGATTGAAATTATCATCTTCATATTGCAAAATAAAATAGAGATTGTTGCAAAATTAAGCAACGGCATGTTTTTAGTCATCTATGCAACTGGGCTTGTTTTTCTATGGCTGAACCGCCATCAACCAGGATTCACCGTCATTTTTGCCGGTGTATTGTTAAACTTTATCGTTATGTTACTTAACGGTGGAAGAATGCCTGTTTCGGTCGAAGCAGCGCAATTTCTTGGCCGTGAGTATATAGAAGCGCTCAAGGCAGGGGTATACGGAAAGCATGAAGCAATCACATCAGCCACTTGGCTTCCGTTTTTAGGCGACATCATTCCACTATCGCCACCATACCCACGCCAGCAAGTTATCAGCATTGGCGATGTCGTGATGAACGTAGGAGCGTTTCTCTTTATTCAGCATCTTATGACTAGCACACAAAAAAATGGAACAAATGCTGTTCCAGCCAATCAGTAAAAACTATGGTAATACGAGGAGGGAAAAGAAATGAACGTAAAAATGAAACAAGTATTAATCAACCTATTTATCATCGGCTCAGTGATTGTGGCATTAACGTCTGGGTTTAAACTTAGTGAATAATTTAAAAAGAGGGGGTGCTACTACTCCTTCTTAAAATTTTTATTAATGAGAGTGATTTTGTATGGTTTTTAATGTTGCTTTGAAAAATCGCGAAAAACTATATACTTTCTTTGTTTCAATTTTAGGAATATCTATATTTTGGTTGGGAAGTAATTTTCGTGCTCAATCCTTGGAGGATTGGGTTTTAATTTATATGCTGGCTGGATCTGTTATTTTATCGAATCTTTTCTTAATTATTCTACCTCCGAAGGCTAACTCTTTTTCGATGGATTCATCTATTTATTTGGCGATTTTATTTTTATACGGAGCCAATTTTGCGCTGCAGGTTCTCCTTATCTATAGTATAGTAGAACTTTTTTATAAGCGTAAAATGTCTTTATGGAGACACCTTTTTAATTTTTCAATGTACAGTTTAATGATATCGACAACATATTATTCTTTTTTGTTTTTTCACGGTAAAATTGGAAGTGTAAATACAAATGATTTATTTCCGTATGTTATCAGCTTAGCGGTATATTTTAGTATTAATGTTACATTAATATTTCTTTTCTTCTTTTTTTCAGGACAAATATTCAAAGGTGCTCTTGAACTGGGAGTCTTAAAGGAAGCTTGTGTTGGTTATTCTGTCACTTTGTTATTGTCCTTAGTTTTAGCTATCTTATTAGAAGAACAGAAGTATTTTGGTCTATTTTTATTCACTATTTTAGTAACGTTATTATCTCTTGTTTTTAAAAAGTTTCTACAATTATATCGAATGATTTCCGAACGCGCGAATCGCGATTATTTAACAGGTTTGTATAACCACGGCTTTTTTAAAGAGACGCTCAAGGAAAAGTTTTCGGATGCGAAGTTGCTCCAGCAGCCGCTTAGTTTGGCGTTGTTAGATTTAGACGACTTTAAAAAATATAATGACTGCAACGGTCATCTTCAAGGGGACAAGCTGTTAAAGTTTTTTGGCGATTTGCTCCAGAAGGGGGCGGAAGGAAAAGGCTATGTCGTAGCACGCTACGGCGGCGAAGAGTTTGCGATTTTAATGCCAAATACGAAACAAGAAGAAGCTTTTTTATTTATGAACCGATTGCGGAAAGAAATTAACGATACGTATTTTGCTGGCGTCGAATATATCCCTTACCGCTGCATTTCTTTCTCTTGCGGGGTTGCGGAAATGGAGAAAGGCATGCATGACTGCGGTGAGTTAATTCATAAAGCAGACCAAGCGATGTACTATGCAAAAGCACAAGGAAAAAACAATGTGCAAATTTTCGATGAGCACAATATTTCGTTAAGTGCACTTGAATTTAAAGAAGACTTAGATGCGTTAGAACAACAAGTGAAAATCTTTCTCTCTAAAGATGTATATACGTACCGCCACAGCAAGCGCGTGTTTACGTACGCGCTTGAGATGAGCGACCGGTTAGAGTTAACCGACCACGAAAAACAAACCCTTATTTTGGGAGCGCTTATTCACGATATTGGAAAATTAGAAGTTCCACGCGATATTTTGAATAAAAAAGGAAAGCTAGAACCGCATGAATGGGAAATTATTAAAAAGCACGTCATTTGGGGAAAAGAAATTTTAGCGGCCGAAAAGCGGTTTGAAGACGTTCTTCCGCTTGTTGAATTGCACCACGAACGATACGACGGAAAAGGATATCCATACGGCTTAAAAGGCGAGGAAATCCCGAAATTGGCGCGCATGCTATGTGTCATCGACTCGTTTGATGCAATGACGACCGAACGGCCATACCAGCGCACCAAGACGTTTGCAGAAGCAATCGTTGAATTGCGGCGCTGCGCTGGCACGCAATTTGACCCTTTCTATGCAGAAAAATTTATTGAATTAATTGAAACAAAATATTTGCCGCGCATTAAAAAACAAATGTCCGGCTAAACAAAAACACTTGCCAACGAACGGCGAGTGTTTTTTGTTGCATCTCCCCAACCGCCTATCCTAAGGCGGCTTTTTTATTGCTTTTGAAAGATATTGAACGTTTTTTGAAAGAATGTGATTTTTTTTTGATTGTAAATGAATGATTTTGATTGATTTTTGAAAAGTCTTGCGATATGATGAAAATGTAAGCAAGGACGTGTAAAGGGAGGTGAGAGGATGCTGACGGAAGAACGCCATCGCCTTATATTAGAACTATTAGCAGAAAAAAAAGTCGTGAAATTGCAAGAGCTCGTCGAAGCGACTGCTTCTTCAGAATCGACGATTCGCCGTGATTTAAGCCAGCTCGAAAAAGAAAAGAAGCTGCGTCGTGTGCACGGTGGAGCGGCGTTATTGCATCAAAAGCGTGAAGAGCTGAGCGTATTGGAAAAATCGACGAAAAACATGGAAGAAAAGCGGATGATCGCCCAATATGCTGCGCAGCTCGTACAAGACGGTGATTGCATTTACATCGATGCTGGAACAACGACGCTCGAAATGGTTCCGCATATTCACGCGAAAGACATCGTCGTTGTCACAAACGGGATTACCCATCTCGAAGCATTGTTAGAAAAAGACATTCCGACCTATTTGTTAGGTGGATTGATTAAAAAGAAAACGAAAGCGCTAATCGGCCGTGGGGCGTTGCACTCATTAGAGCATTATAGTTTTGATAAATGTTTTATCGGCGTCAACGGCATTCATCACGACTTTGGCTATACGACACCAGATCCGGAAGAGGCGATGGTCAAAAGCTTGGCGCTAAAGCTTTCGCGGCAAGCGTACGTATTAGCCGACCATTCGAAAATGAACGAAAGCACATTTGCGAAAATTGCCGATTTAGAAGCGGCAACGATTATCACCGACGAACTAGATGACGAACTACTAGCGCTATACGAAGCCAAAACAGCAATCGAGGTTGTGAAAAAATGATTTATACATGTACACTTAATCCTTCTGTTGATTATATTGTGAAAGTCGATGACTTTCGGCTTGGCGAGCTGAACCGAGCGGCTCAAACCGCTGTCTTTCCCGGGGGGAAAGGCATTAACGTATCCCGTGTATTAAAGCGGCTTGGAATGGATAGCGTCGCCTTAGGCTTTATCGGCGGATTTACAGGGGCGTTTATTGAACAGGCACTAGCACAAGAAAACATTCCATGTGATTTTGTGAAAGTACCTGAAGCGACGCGGATTAATATTAAACTAAAATCGGGAAAAGAAACGGAAATTAACGGGCAAGGTCCAACGATTGCCCCGGTGTTTGCCGATGAGCTCATGAAAAAAATTGAGGCGTTGCACGAAGGGGATACGCTCGTGTTAGCAGGAAGCATCCCTGAATCGCTTCCGAACGATTTTTACCGGACGATTGTTCACACGGCGAAAGCCAAAAACGTGCATGTCGTTGTCGACACGAGCGGTCCGGCGCTAAAACAACTAATCGAAGCAAAGCCGTTTCTCATTAAACCGAACCATAAAGAACTTGGCGAGCTGTTTGACACGATCTTGCATGCGAAAGCGGATGCTGTTTTATACGGACGCCGACTCGTTGAGTTAGGAGTAGAAAACGTCATTGTTTCTTTAGCAGGGGACGGTGCCTTCTTTTTTAACAAAGAGGTGACGTTGTTTGCCGAAGCACCAAAAGGGGTCGTTCGTAATTCTGTCGGGGCAGGCGATTCGATGGTCGCTGGCTTTTTAGCCGCCTATACAAGCGGCAAACGAATCGAAGCGGCGTTTGCTTATAGCGTCGCGGCTGGAAGTGCAACAGCGTTTTCCGATGATTTATGCACGAAAGCGAAAGCAGACGAGTTGCTTCAACACGTGAAAGTTACTCGTTTATAGGGGGGAAACTGGATGAAAATAACCGATTTATTGACGAAAGATACGATTATTCTTGACCTTCAAGCGCGGACGAAAGAAGAAGTGGTCGATGAGTTAGCACGCAAGCTGAATGAAGCGGGCGTGTTGAGCGATTTGAAAGCGTTTAAAGAAGCGATTTTTGCTCGCGAAGCGCAAAGCACGACCGGTGTTGGCGACGGGATTGCAATTCCACACGCCAAAACAGCGGCAGTTAAGCGCCCTGCGGTAGCGTTTGGTCGCTCGACGCGCGGAATTGATTACGACGCGCTAGATGGAAAGCCGAGCCATTTGTTTTTTATGATTGCCGCGCCTGTCGGGGCAGATAACACACACTTAGAGGCGCTTGCCCGTTTGTCGTCGATGTTAATGGACGCATCGTTCCGTAAGCAGATTGAAAGCGCTTCAAGCGGAGAGGAGTTGTTGGCGATGATTCGCAAAAAAGAAGCGGAAGGGCAAACAGAAAATGCTACCACTTCAGGGAAAAAGAAAATTGTTGCCGTGACGGCGTGCCCAACAGGAATTGCGCATACGTACATGGCAGCAGACGCATTAAAAGCGAAAGCAGCAGAAATGAATGTCGACATTAAAGTCGAAACGAACGGTTCAAGCGGTGTGAAAAATGAATTAACCGCCAAAGATATTGAAGAGGCGGTTGCGGTCATTGTTGCGGCCGACAAACAAGTGGAAATGGAACGATTCCGTGGAAAACATGTCATTCAAGTGCCGGTGGCGCAAGCGATTCGTAAACCAGACCAGCTGATTGAGCAAGCGTTAAAGCAAGAGGCGCCAATTTACCAAGGGAGCGGAACGAAAATCGAAACACCGCAAGCGAAAGGGCGCACTGGGTTTTACAAACATTTAATGAACGGTGTTTCAAACATGTTGCCGTTCGTTGTTGGCGGCGGGATTTTAATTGCGATTTCGTTCATTTTCGGCATTAAAGCGTTTGACCCAAAAGATCCGTCATTTAACCCAATTGCAAAAGCGTTAATGGATATCGGTGGCGGCAGTGCGTTTGCCTTAATGGTTCCAGTGCTTGCCGGGTTTATTGCGATGAGCATTGCAGACCGGCCAGGATTTGCGCCAGGGATGGTTGGCGGATTTATGGCCGCAAATGGTGGCGCTGGCTTTTTAGGTGGACTTATCGCTGGGTTCCTTGCTGGGTATTTAGTCGTTGGGTTAAAGAAAGCGTTTAGCGGATTGCCGCAATCGCTTGAAGGGATTAAACCGGTTCTCCTTTATCCGTTATTCGGGGTGTTGCTTACAGGGCTTGTGATGATGTACGTCGTCATTGATCCAGTGAAAGCGTTAAACGATGGGATGAAGCATTGGCTTTCGAATATGGGAACAGGAAACCTTGTCGTCTTAGGATTAATTCTTGGCGGCATGATGGCGGTCGATATGGGCGGTCCAATTAACAAAGCAGCGTTTACGTTTGGTCTAGCAATGATTGATGCCGGAAACTATGCACCGCATGCGGCGATTATGGCAGGCGGGATGGTGCCGCCATTAGGATTAGCGTTAGCAACAACGTTCTTTAAAAACAAATTTACGAAAGCAGAGCGTGAAGCAGGAAAAACGTGCTACATTATGGGGGCATCGTTCATTACGGAAGGGGCGATTCCGTTTGCGGCCGCTGACCCAGTGCGCGTCATTCCTTCCATTATCGTCGGTTCGGCGATCGCTGGCGCGTTAACGATGTTGTTTGGCATCGGTCTCCCTGCCCCACACGGCGGTATTTTCGTCATCCCGATTGTGAAAGGAAATCCATGGTTGTACGTGTTAGCTATTTTAATTGGCTCGATCGTTACCGCCTTAATGGTCGGTTTTTGGAAAAAAGAAGTAAAAGAATAATAGTGTGACAGAAACGAGGCAGAAAGTGCCTCGTTTTTTCCTTTTCAAAAAAACGCTCATTCGTGATAAAATAAACGGTTGTAGCCGTTATTTTAGGTAAAAGGAGAGAAAGGATGAAGTCGTTTTTACAGCTAAATACGATTTTCGTTAGTATTTTAATAGAATCAATGCCGTTTGTGTTAATCGGCGTGTTTATTTCTGGCATTATTCAAATGTTTGTGACGGAAGAAATGGTGCAAAAATGGGTGCCGAAAAATCACGTGCTGGCAGTGCTATATTCGGCGTTCATTGGTGCGTTATTTCCAGCCTGCGAGTGCGGCATTGTTCCGATTACGCGCCGGCTTGTGGCAAAAGGGGTGCCGTTACATGCGGCAGTTCCGTTTATGCTGACCGGTCCAATTATTAATCCGGTGGTGTTATTTGCGACCTATATTGCCTTCGGTAGCAACCTTAAAATGTTGCTTTATCGTTCCATTTTTGCGGTAATTGTGGCGGTCGTCATCGGATTGATTTTATCGATACAATACAAAGACGACGAATTGCGGAAAAAAGAAATCGTTCATACGGCACCGGTTCGGTCATTAAAAGAAAAATGGATCGGAACGCTTGAACATACGGTCGATGAATTTTTTTCGTCCGGAAAATATTTAATTATCGGCGCATTTATTGCGTCGGCGATGCAAACATATATTAAAACATCGACGCTGCTCGCGATCGGGCAAGGGAAAGTGACTGCAACGCTTGTGATGATGGCGTTAGCGTTTGTGTTATCGTTATGTTCCGAAGCGGACGCATTTATTGCGTCATCGTTTCAAAATACGTTCTCGTTTGGGGCGCTTACAGCTTTCTTAGTATACGGGCCAATGCTCGATATAAAAAATACGCTTATGTTGTTCCAGTCGTTTAAAACACGGTTTGTATTAGTGCTTATTGTTTATATTACAATATTTGTCTTTCTCGGTTCGCTATTGATTTAGGGGGTGATTCGATGTTGCGCATGTACATTTTGCTTGGATTTGCGTTTTTATTTTTCCATTTGCACATTACTGGTGACATTAGCAAATATATTAATATGCGCTATTCGTATTTATCGTTCAGCGCCATTTTTTTATTCGCGTTTTTAACGATTGTACAACTAATCATTGCGAATCGAAAAAAACAGGACCATTGCCACGACGACTGTTGCCATCCGCATGAAGAACAGCAAGCAACCTGGAAAAAAGCGCTCCATTATGTTGTCTTTATTTTTCCGATTGTCTCCGCGCTTTTGTTTCCGATTGCGACGCTTGACTCGAACATCGTGAAGGCGAAAGGGTTTCATATTCCAGGATTTGATACGAAAAGCGAAGATCCGTTCGTTCAGCGGCAATTTCTCCGGCCAGATACGAGCATTTATTACGGAAAAGACGATTACGACGATTTAATGCGGAAAGAATTAAAACGGTTTTCCCAACCGTCTTCCCTTGTGTTAAACGACCAAAATTATTTGAAAATAATCGAAACGATTTATCAATTTCCAGGGGAGTTTAGCGACAAAGAAATTGAGATGGATGGATTCGTGTATCGTGATGAAACGACGAACAAAAACGAATTGTTTTTGTTAAGATTTGGCATTATCCATTGCATTGCGGACTCCGGTGTCTATGGGTTGCTCGTTCAATTTCCAGACGCAACAAAGCTAAAAAACGACGATTGGATTCATGTAAAAGGGAAGGTATCGACGATTTATTATCAACCGTACAATGCGACGATTCCGTACGTGCAAGTCGAGTCGTGGCATTCGATGAAACAGCCGGAAGAACCGTACGTTTTTCGTGGATATGATAATTAGAAAAAGCACCTAAAAAATTGGTGCTTTTTCTTTTGAAGAAGTGACACAATGGAGCACTTCTCCTAACTTTAAGCATGTTAATCGCTCGGGTTCGAGCTTTCGACGTTGCCATTCGGCCATTAAGCGATCGAGCGCTTCTTTCGGGGTATCGTCTGCGAGACGAAAGGCGCCGTAATGCATCGGGATAAACGTTTGTGCTCGACAGTCTAAAAATGCCTGCACAGCTTCTTCAGGGGTCGTATGTTGCGGTCCCATAAACCATTCTGGCTCATACGCACCAATCGGCAAAAGGGCGTAATCAATCGCAAACCGGTCGCCAATGTCGCGAAAGCCGCGAAAATAGCCGCTATCGCCCGCAAAATAAACCGTCGGCTGTCCCGTTGCTTGCACGACCCACCCTCCCCAATGAGAGGTGTTCATATCAAACAACGTTCGCCGTGTCCAATGCTGGGCAGGCACAAATGTGAACGTTACCCCTTTATATTCTGTCTCTTCCCACCAAGCAAATTCTGTAACGTGTGAATATCCTCTGCGCCGAAATAAGCGCCCAAGCCCAACTGGTACAAAAAAGCGAGGGGTACCTTTCAGTTTTTTAATGCTTGCAAAATGCAAATGGTCATAATGCCCATGGGAAATGAGAACAACATCGACAGGCGGCATCTCCTCGATGGGAATTCCTGGGGCGGTCAGCCGCTTCGCTATTCCCATCCTTAACGCCCAAACAGGGTCAGTAACAATCGTAATCCCGTTTATTTGCATAACAAATGTCGAATGCCCGACCCATGCCAATAGCGGGCGGGACTGATTCGTATGAAGCTGCGCATATTCCCGTCGTTCAACGTGCGGAACATTGTACGAAAGCTCTTTTTTCTTTTGTTTTCGTTCTTGTTGCCAACGGCGGAAATCGGCAAACGTTTTTTTCGTCGAAACACCATCTAAATTTTCAAAACGCTTCATCGTTCGTCCTTCCTTTTTCACTTACGCTATAATGTAAGAGTAACAAAACCGTTTTTTTCTGGCAAACAATTGATTCGGGAGGGAAAAAGATGTTGCAGTCGTTTTCGATTCGAACAACAACAAGAGATGAAATGATCGATATTACGCATTTTGTGGAAGA
>NZ_JAILZV010000089.1 GCF_023512315.1 Anoxybacillus sp. | reverse complement strand
GGCACTTTCATTCTACAGGAGATTCACAAGCAAGGGCTATTTTTATGCTTACTCGATTTTATCTAGCACCACGGGTAATTAATAGTATTCTGTAATCATAGATTTAGTAAACTGGAGTGATACATAATGAAATGGTCCTGGCCGTTATTTATTGTCATTACGATGCCCTTTCTTCTTTTGATCGCCATTGCCTTCGTTTTAAAAGAATTCCAATCTCCTTTATGGATGAAAATCACAGACATTGTTCTCGTACTCGCCTACGGGATTGTGTATTCGCGCTTGTTGCGGAAGTTACGGTAGTTTTTGAAAGGGGGTGATTTCAACATGAGTTTGTTGGCTCTTGTAGCGGGGACGCTGGGCGTGTCACAAGCTGTTGCCACGACCGTTGTATCGATTGTGTTGACAGGGTCGACGTTAGTTTCTATCATTCTAGGAATTACTGCTATCTTATCCGGTGGAGTGGATGCGATTTTAGAAATTGGATGGTCGACATTTGTGGCGACAGTGAAAAAAATTGTTACGGAACGGGGCAAGGTCGCAGCAATTGCTTGGTGAGTGATGAAGCAGGATGGGAATGGCCATCCTGCTTTTCTCCCGTCCATGTTGAACTAGAAGGGTGAAGCAAGTTGAAACTAGTGTGGCTATTTTATCAACAGATGAGAAGGAGCAGCATCGCTCCGTTGCAAAAAAAATTGCTGCTAAGCTCAAAAGGGGCGTTGTTCGTTGCTGAAGGGGGAAAGTGGTTTCTCTCTTGTTGTCTCGTCATCATTCTATGTAGCCGGTCTTCCGTATTCGGCTCTTCTTTTACCATCGGGCTACTCTTGTTACTAGCGACTAGCCCTTTCATCGCTGTCTTGCTCGATTCAGGGGAAAAATTGCAACGTGATTATCATTATGATTACTTGCGGTTGTCAAGCGAACAGGACGACGTGATCTGGCGGCGTTTGGTCATCATCCACTATGTTAGTTATATGTTGCGCATGTTGCCAACCGTTTTTCCGCCGTCTGTTGCCTTGGTTGTGAAGCTCGGATGGGTTGGAGCCGCACTTGTATGGTTTGGACAAGCAACCTTGTTTTTCCTTTATGTGATGTCGCATGTAATGAGGGGGACAAAGTTTGGGGAGCGACGCGTATTTTCGGGCGTTCTTTCTTGCTTTTTCTCTTTAGCGGTCGGTTATATGGCCATGATCCCGATTGTATCGTTGTTACAATTGTCGCGCCATGCTGTTAAGACATATGGGTTGTCGATTTCGTATCTCTCCTATATGGATGGTCTGTTCGCCAAGTGGCAACAATGGATTCATGAGCGAGTGTTTACTTGGCATGGGATGGTAGGATTGAACGGAGGTGTCTTGGCGGCTAGTGGTCTTGCAATAGCAGCGTTCGCGTTGGGAAGCTTGCGATCCGTCCGTGCTTGTGTGGAAGCCAAGACATACGTGCTGTATGAATGGTATCAGCGTGTGATCCAATCATCATGGCCACCCGATAGTGAGAATGCGCTTCTGTATAAAGATACTTGTTTGTTAATGCGTAAAGCCAGTCAATTGGACAAACCGCCTTTGTTATTGTTTCTGCCGGGAGAATGGTTTCTTGTCACAGGAGCGAATATCGCTTTGTTCCCTTTCATCCATAATCTTTTCGTTATATGTTTTATTTGTTTGTTTGAAATGTATATCGTGATGACAGGAACATTGCGCGCCGTTGCCAGTACATTTTCACAAGTCTTTTTTTTTGAAAGTGATATTGAGCGATTGCTCGTATTTAGGCTTCTTGATCCACCTCCTCTTGTGCAGTTAATTCAAGCGAAGTGGACATTGTTGAGACGGATAGGAGTATATCCGTGCGTGGCGGCGCTTGGCTTGCTTGCTATTGAATGGGCGGGATGGTTTAGGGGAAATGCGCTGATTGTTGTTTTGCTTAGCATCATCATAATGCCGTTGTATCCGTTAGTTATCAAACGGATTTTGCGCACTGATTATGAGGTGTTTTGTTTTCTTTTATCGAGCGGAGAGAAAGTAGAGTTGGCTTCTCCGCGCGATTATGCTGGCTATATGGTCGTAGCGGCTGGAAATCATCTATTTCATCGGTTATTCATTTATGTGACTATCTTTTCTTCTCTGATCTCAGCCTTTTTTGTCTTGCTAAGAGGCGAACAATGGGGATGGTATAGCATTTTGTTTGTTATAGCTTTATATATCGTTTTGTGGGGAAGCACTCGTTATTCCATCGATAGGAGAAAGGAGGGGAAAGGATGATCGGGAGAACCATTCGCAGCCATCTGCCATATTTTTGTGTATCGCTGGCCGTATATGGGATATGTTTTGCTTTCGGTGCGGTCATTGTTTCTGAAAAATTAACGATCCATCCAAATTCCATGGCGTTTTGGCCGACTCTAGCCCACAACTTTATGGTCGGGGCGATTCTGATGTTTGGCGGATGGTTGACATTAGGAGTCGTAAATACAGTTTATCTCGCCTATAATGCAGCAATGTTAGGAGCCATTGTGAAAGGGGTCATGAAAGGGTATGGATTGCACCCTATTATAACGGGCATCCTTCCCCATGGAATTACAGAAATCATGAGCCATTTGCTGTTTTGTACGTTAGGATATGAAACATGGCGATTGCTCCACATTGTGAAAAAAAGAGCACGAGCTGAGGAGACAGAACCGCTTCATATACGTGATGTTGTTTTGTTATTCGCGGCAGCTTCCGTACTATTGGTAATATCTGCGCTTATTGAGGCTACTGTGTCACACGCATAGGAGGGAATGTTGTGGACGAACCGCTTTTTTCATTGCAAAATTTAACATATAGTTATGATGGAAAAACGCTCATTTTTGACCAGTTTTCCTTCGACGTTTTGAAAGGGGAAACGATTTTTCTAACAGGTCCAAATGGCATTGGGAAAACAACGTTATTACAGATTATCGCTGGCTTGCTTTCTAATGGCCATTTGACCTACCGTGCTTATTATAAAGGAAATCCGATTCAGCTGGTTGCGATACGCCGCTATATATCGTACGTAACGGCTGATCCCCCTTTATTTTCTAAACTGACAGGCTATGAAAATATCGAATGTTTTCGGCTTTTATGGCGATTAGATCGCGCATATTACCAAAAGGTAGAAGCGATTTGTCATACATTAGGGATGGCGGATTGGCTAGCTCTTCCCGTTGATCAATATTCGCTTGGGACGTTGCAAAAGTTGCATATCGCGATTGCTTTAGGACGGCCTGTGGAATTGTATTTAATGGATGAGCCGTTTAACTCGCTTGATGTGACCACCCGGGACATACTAGCGGAATGGATTCAAACGGAAAACCGTGGTGCATCGTATATCATTGCTTCCCATGTCTATCAAGACAAGTTCCCTAGTGCGCGTGTATTGACACTTGCTCGTCCGGTGAGAAAGGAAGGCATCTGGTAAAGCGGGGAGGTGTCCTCAAAAGGGTTAGGACACCTTTTTTTATTGCTGTACAACGCATAAATCGACTACTTGAAGACCACGAGTTTGACAGTGAATAGGTAAACAAAATGCCTCTGATCCCTTGATACAAAAGGGCTGAGAGGCGATCGGGCATACTTCCGGCGTGTATCTAGGTGCGAGAATGGATGCCTGAAATCTTTGGAGGAGGCTCCAGCTCTAGGAGACAGGTGGAATTATTAAAGATACAAATGGTTCTGTAAATAAAATTGATTCTGATTTAATAGAACATCCACCTTTTACGAAATAAGGTGGATGAGAGGTTTCTATAACACTTTT
The DNA here is from genome assembly GCF_023512315.1 of Anoxybacillus sp. Taxonomy (GTDB): domain Bacteria; phylum Bacillota; class Bacilli; order Bacillales; family Anoxybacillaceae; genus Anoxybacteroides. Next base: position 8,399 of record NZ_JAILZV010000089.1, on the reverse strand, counting down.
GATAGAAATGCTTTTGTCCGTTCGTGCTGCGGGTTGTCGAAAATGTCGCTTGGTGTGCCTTCTTCGACGATGTAGCCGCCGTCCATAAAGAGGACGCGGTCGCCGACTTCGCGGGCAAAGCCCATTTCGTGGGTGACGACAACCATTGTCATTCCTTCGTTCGCGAGCTGTTTCATAACGGATAATACTTCCCCGACCATTTCCGGGTCTAAAGCGGAAGTCGGTTCGTCAAATAACATCACTTTCGGCCCCATCGCTAATGCGCGGGCGATCGCGACACGTTGCGCCTGCCCACCGGATAAGGAATCCGGATAGACGTTTGCTTTATCTTGCAGACCAACTTTTTTCAACAGCTCCATTGCCGTGGCTTTCGCTTTTTCCAACGGCCATTTGCGCACTTTTAACGGTGCTAACGTAATGTTATCAAGCACGGTCATATGCGGGAACAAGTTGAATCGTTGGAACACCATGCCGACTTCTTCGCGCACTTTATTGATATCCGTGTTTTTGTCTTTCAAATGATACCCATCAATCACAATATCGCCTTCATCAAAATCTTCAAGCAAGTTTAAGCAGCGTAAAAACGTTGATTTTCCCGAACCGGAAGGACCGATGACAACGACGACTTCCCGCTCTTTAATATGGGCGTCAATTCCTTTTAATACTTGTAAATGGCCAAATGATTTTTTTAAATTCGTCACTTTAATCATTGCGTTGAATACTTCCTTTCCAAATAATGTAGTAGTTTACTGAGGGAAAGGGTTAAAATCAAATAAATGAGCGCGACCGTTAAATATGGCTCCCAGACGCGGTAATATTGCCCTTGTGCCGCTCTTCCCCAATACATTAACTCCGGCGCAGCAATAATCGCAGCGAGGGAAGAGTCTTTAATTAAAACGATAAATTCGTTCGCAAATGGTGGAATCATTCGTTTTAACGCCTGCGGCAAAATAACGTAACGCATCGCTTGAGCGTGCGTCATTCCGAGTGAACGAGCCGCCTCCATTTGCCCTTTATCAATCGATTGAATACCTGCACGGAAAATTTCAGCGATATAGGCTGCTGAGTTTAACGACAATGAGACAGCCGCTGAAACGGTTGGACTCGGTTGAGCAAAGAGAAGAGGCATGAGTCCGAAATGAACGAGCAAAATTTGTACGAATAAAGGCGTACCGCGGAAAAAGTTAATGTACCATTCAAATGGAAGGCGGACGAGCACCTTTTTCGACATTTTGCCAAGTCCAATCGCCAATCCAAGAATGGAGCCGACGATGATGGCAATTAAAGATAACCCAATCGTTAATAATACGCCTTGTAAAAAAAACGGGGCGTATTCTTGAATAATATCAAAGCGAAAATCCATTCTCCTCACCTTTCTTTATAAAAATTGCGTAACTAGCGATTAGTTACGCAATTTTTCCAATGTCGTTTATTGTTGTTTTAGCAAGTTGTCGACGTTTGGTTCATTTCCAAACCATTTTTTGTAGATTTCAGCATATTTTCCGCTTTTAATCACCTTTTTAATCGCTTCGTCGACTTTCGGTTTTAAGTCGCTTCCTTTCGGGAACATCAGTCCGTAAAACTCGGATTCAAAGTTTGTTGGATCTTCAATCGCTCTTAATTTTTTATCCGGGTTGTTTTTGACGTATTCGTTTGCGACTGCGTTGTCTGTGACGACTGCATCAACCCCGCCGTTTAATAAATCCATAATCGCGACAACCGTGTTTTCAAACTTTTTAATGTTTTTATTTTCTGCACCAAGCAATTTTTCAACCGCCGCTTGTCCAGTTGTTCCGTTTTGAACACCGACGACTTTTCCTTTTAAGTCAAGGGCGTTTTTAATTGGGCTATCTTCTTTTGTTAAAATCATATGCGTCGATTCAAAGTAAGGAACGGAGAAATCATATGTTTGTTTCCGTTTATCGTTGATAGTAATACCGGAAATGGCTAAATCCACTTCTTTTCCTTGTACCGCAGCAAAGAGCGGATCCCAGCCGATGTTTTTCAATTCATAGTCAAGACCAGCTTCTTTCATGACAGCATCTAAGAAATCAACGTCGAACCCAACAATTTTTCCTTTGTCCATGTACTCAAACGGTGCAAACGAAGCGTCTGTGCCAATGGTTACTTTTTGCTTTCCTCCGCCACTTCCTGATGTTTGCTCAGCAGTTTTTCCCCCGCACCCTGCTAGTGCGACAAATAGCGCAAGAACAACCGCGAACACGAATCCTTTTTTCATCCTGTTTCCCCCTTATATTTGAAACTCAATTTCTTTTATATTTATCCAGTGTCGAGTTCATCGTTTAGTTTAGGACACTGGCAATAACGATTATCATACTATCAATCTTTTTTTATTTATGCAATACTTTTTATAAAAATAATTTTTTGTAACATTTAGAAAAGAAACCAAAACATCTCATCCGTGCATTTTATGTAATTTTTATAAAGATATTATATATTCTAAAAAATGAAAAAACAATAAGAATATATTTTTCGTGAAAATAATTTGTAGACTGGATAAGCTAAAGACGCGGAAGTATTTTTATAAAAAAATTTTAGAGTGGCATGTAATTCGCTATATTTTATTATTAATAAATATTTATTTATTATTGATATAATAATATACAAAAACACCTTTCAACTATAGAAAGGTGTTTTCTTATAGAAGTCACTTCCAATCGGGATATAAGTCAATGCGGCGGTCGCGCCATGTCGTGACCGAGCCTTTTTCGCGCACATTGTACAGAAGCGACAAGTTAAGGTCCGCAACAACGACCATGTCGTCATTGATTTCTCCTTCCGCTAGAATGCCGCGCGGTGGAAATGGAATGTCGTTTGGTGTAATAATGGCGGCTTGCCCGAAATTCGCGCGCATAAAATCGACTGTCGGCAATGAACCGACCGTGCCGGTCGTGACGACGTACACTTGATTTTCCACAGCGCGGGCGTGGCAGCAATAGCGGACGCGATAAAAACCATGCCGGTCGTCGGTGCATGACGGGCAAAAAATAACATCCGCTCCTTTCGCCCGCACGATGCGGACGATTTCTGGAAATTCAATGTCATAACATGTTAATAAAGCAATCGTTCCTTGTTCGGTTTCCCATACGTGCACGTCTTCTCCAGGGCTAATTCCCCATTCGTTTACTTCTGTCGGTGTAATGTGCAGTTTCGCTTGTTTATGAATCGTTCCGTCCGGTGTAAACAAATGGGCGACGTTATATAGTTTATTGTTTTGTTCGATGACGTGCGTGCCGCCGATGAAATACATATTGGTTTGTTTCGCAAGCGTGGTGAACAGTTCATAATATTGCTCCGTATAGGCAGGCAAGTCATGAATCGTTGCTTGTTTTCCATTTATCGGGATTGACAACAATTGTGTTGTAATAAATTCCGGAAAAAGGACAAACTGTGCGTCAAATTCTTGCGCGGTTTTGACGTAATGGGTAACTTGTTCGGCAAATTGTTCAAACGACGTAATCGTATGCAAATGGTATTGAACAGCACATACTCGCAACACATTCACTTCCTTTTTTCTTTTAACTATACCAAAAACAGGTACCATCACGGTACCTGTTTCTCTTAGTTCGCCATTAATTGTTTTCCGAACGCTTCGTCGACTGGAACGTAGTTGTAGCCGAGGTCGCGCGCAACTGCTTCGTATGTGATTTCGCCTGCGGCAACGTTGACGCCAAGTTTTAGTGCTTGGTTCTCTGCGATTGCTCGGTGAACGCCTTTATTGGCGATTTGCAACGCATATGGAATCGTCACGTTCGTTAACGCGATCGTTGATGTTCTTGGAACCGCACCTGGCATGTTCGCTACTGCGTAATGAACGACACCGTGTTTGACGTACGTTGGGTTGTCGTGTGTCGTGACGTGGTCGCTCGTTTCGACGATTCCGCCTTGGTCAATCGCAACGTCTACGATAACCGAACCAGGGGTCATTGCTTTTACCATTTCTTCTGTCACAAGTTTTGGCGCTTTTGCTCCTGGAATTAACACTGCGCCGATGACAAGATCAGATTCCGCCACCGCTTGGGCAATGTTCATTGGGTTGGACATTAATGTTGTAATTTGGTTGCCGAAAATATCGTCTAGCTCACGAAGACGGTCTGCGCTTAAGTCGATGATTGTCACGTCTGCGCCTAAGCCGATGGCAACTTTCGCTGCGTTCGTACCGACGACACCGCCCCCGATAATCGTGACTTTCCCGCGGCTGACGCCTGGAACGCCGCCAAGCAGAATTCCTTTTCCGCCTTCAGGCTTCTCTAAAAATTGTGCGCCGATTTGCGCAGCCATGCGGCCAGCCACTTCGCTCATCGGTGTAAGAAGTGGAAGCGTGCGGCCAACTTGTACGGTTTCGTAAGCAATGGCAGTGACGCCTTTTTCTTTTAACGCGCGCGCCAATTCAGGCTCTGCCGCAAGATGTAAGTACGTGAAAAGCACTAATCCTGGGCGGAAATAGTCGTATTCGCTTGGTAGCGGCTCTTTTACTTTCATGACCATTTCCGCTTGCGCCCAAACCTCTTTTGCGCTATCGATGATTTGTGCGCCAGCTTTTATATAATCATCGTTTGTGAAACTGCTTCCAATTCCTGCATCTTTTTCAATAATCACCGTATGTCCTGCTTGCACGAATGACATAACGCCAGCAGGTGTAATCGCCACACGGTTTTCGTTATTTTTTATTTCCTTCGGTACCCCAATAATCATAGATTGTCTTCCTCCCTCGAATATCCTCACCTGTAGTATACACAGTTTGCCCTATTTTTTATTTGTTAAGAAGAAAAAAAGACATCGCTTCATTTTGTGGAAATCCACAAAACTAATGCGATGCTTCATATTTCGCCAGCTTTATATCGATGTAAAGCTTTACTTTTTGATTCATGTCGTGTAAATCGATCTCTCCAATTTCGGCGATGCGCTTTAGCCGATAAGAAAGCGTATTTGGGTGAATGTTCAGCGCTTTGGCCGTTTCGTTGACGTTGCTGTCGTGGTCAAAAAACACTTCAAACGTCTCTATGAGGTTTGTGTGGTGTTTTTCGTCATATGCCTGCAATTTCGCCAATGTGGAATTCGTCAATTCCCCTTGCCGCTTTTTTTCGAGCAATAAGTCGAAAAATTGATATATGCCTAATTGTTGATATCCATAAATAGAAGCTGTTTGGGCAGGGAATTTTTCTTTCATCGATAAAACGGTTAACGCTTCTTTATAGCTTTTTTCAATGTATTCAAACGTTTCGTAAATGCCGCCAAAGCTGCTTTGAATATTTGCGATATGAAACCGCTCTTTCATTTTTGTCGCAAATGAAGCGATAAATTGGCTGCACTCCGCTAGCGGTTGGCGCGTCGATTTTGGCGCAGCGAGCAAAATAAAATCACTACGGTCGACTGTATAGAGCAGCACTTGAATTTGTTGCGTCGTTTGTAAAATGTACGAAATTTGCTTTTCAATATCGCTTGTAATATCGTTTGCAAAGCGGAAAACGAACACAGAAAAGAGCGGAGCGGTTGGAATTTGCAAAAAATCGAAGTTTTCCTTAATTTCTTCATTGGCGGTAATATGCCCTGTTAATAATTTCCAAAAAAATTCTTGCACGCGCTCTTCCCGTTTGTTTTTGCGCATATATAGCTGCAACACTTTGTTTTTCGCCGCTTTTGCCGCTTTTTTCAACAGCTCTAAATCGTCTTTTGACAACGTTCGATCCGTTTCCAGCGCCCAAATAAATCCAATCACTTCTTGGTTTTTCCAAATCGAAACCGCTACGCGGTTGCCAAGCCCGACTTCAGAAATCGTTTCAATACGAAGTGGCTCTTGGCTGCTTAATAACGCAGGAATGACCCCTTTTTTCCAGAGGCTGTTAATCACTTTTTCCGGTACGCGGCGGCTAATAATCGTTGCCGTCCGCGCTGGGTCGGTATAGTCGTCGTGCGCGCTGTAAGCGATCAGTCGGTGGTTTGCATCTTCAATCGTAATCGGACATTGCAATAAGTCGCTAATGCGGTCAGCAAACTCCTCTAAGCTGTCGAAATTTCCTTTAAACGGGTCATCTTGATATTTCACATGTTTCCCCCCGTTGTCGATAAAATCAATTTCATTGTACTACAAATGTTGTTACAATGATAAAGGAGTGTTCGAAAAAAAGGGGAGAAGAGGATGAAGTGGCAAACGAAGCAACAGTTGCGGAAATTGCTTTGCCGGCTTGTCGAGCATGCAAGCGTGAGCGGGTCGGAAGCGGAAGTACGTTTGGCGGAGTATATCGCGGGGGAATTGCGGACGCTGGAGTATTTTCAAGCGCATCCGGAGTTTGTTCAGTTACAGCCAACAGGTGACGGCCGCTATTTTGTAACGGCATTGGTGAAAAAAGCGGAACATACACGCGATACCGTCGTGTTAGTCAGCCATTTTGATGTGGTGGATGTGCAAGATTACGGGATATGGAAAGAAATCGCGTTCTCGCCAGAAACGCTAACCGAGCGGTTTTATGAACAAAAAGAGCAGCTTCCATTGGACGTACAGGCAGATTTAGCGCACGATGAATGGCTGTTTGGCCGCGGCGTCATGGATATGAAATGCGGGCTAGCGCTTCATATGTCGCTCATTGAGCAAGCTTGCCACGGTCAGTTTAACGGGAATTTGCTACTATTGACCGTGCCGGATGAAGAAGTGAATTCGGTCGGGATGCGCGCTGCTGTTCCAGCACTAGTTCAACTAGCGAAGCAGTACGATTTACATTATCGGCTCGTTTTGAATTCTGAGCCGATGTTTACGCGCTACCCTGGCGATCAGACGAACTATGTGTATACAGGCTCGATCGGCAAAGTATTGCCGGGGTTTTATTGTTACGGAAAAGAAACGCATGTCGGTGAACCGTTGGCGGGATTGAATGCGAACTGGATGGTGGCGCAAATCGCCAACGAACTGGAATTAAACACGGATTTTTGCGAAGTGTTTGGCGGCGAAGTGAGTCCACCACCGACTAATTTATTTCAAACGGACTTAAAAGAGGATTATTCGGTGCAAATTCCACATCGAGCTGTGACGCTGTTTAATTTATTTTTGCAACAAAAATCGCTCGATGACATTACCGAATCGCTCATTGACTTGGCGAAACGGGCAGCAAAGCAAATCGAAACACGGTATGAAGAGCAGGCTGCTCGCTTTGCGCAATTGGAAAAATCGACACCGAAGTCGATTTCCGTGAATGTATGGACGTTTTCCGAACTAAGACAAAAAGCGGTGGAAATTGCTGGTGAAGAAAAAGTCGCGCAGCTAGAGAAGCAAGTATTTATGGGGGGAAGTAAAAAAGACGAGCGCGAGCGGACGATTGAATTCGTCGATCAACTTGGCATTCTTTGCAAAGATTTTGCGCCGATGATTGTGTTATTTTATGCTCCTCCGTATTATCCGGCCGTCAATTCAAGCGACGAACCGTTCATTCAGCGGCTTGTGTCGAGCTTGCAGCAATATGCGAAAGAAACATACGGTGTGACGCTTGTGCAGCAGCACTATTTCGGCGGCATTTCCGATTTAAGCTATGTCGGGCTGCAACAGCCGCTAGCATCTTTGCGCGTCTTAACAGCCAATATGCCGATGTGGAACCAAGGCTATACGTTGCCGATTGAAGCGCTAGCGGAATTTAACGTCCCGGTGTTAAATGTCGGCCCCGTCGGTCGTGACGCCCATCAATGGACAGAACGCCTAAACGTGCCGTTTGCCTTTGAAACCGTCAAAGACTGGCTTGTGTATACGTTGGAAATGGTGTTTGTAAAATAAAAAGATGCGCCTCTATGAACAAGGCTATTGCTATGTTTTTCTAAAGGATGTCCTGATTTCTGGGACATCCTTGTATGTATTAGGAATGTTCTTGATTTTATAGAAAAGAAAGGAGATGGGATTTAGGATTATTTTACTATAAGGAAAAGAATTGACGTTTTTAAGAGGGGTTTGTCAATATAATAGTGTCAGCCGTCGATGGGATATTACTAGCTTATGAGGTGACATCGTGTGAAGAAAAGGAAAAGGTATTCATTTCTTTCGTATGTGCTTGCGTTTACGTTAACCATTTCGACATGGACGCCATTTGTTAAGGCAGAGGAAACCTCTCCTCCATCTGTGGCAGAACCTATCCAACACCACACCATTTCTCTTCCGAACGAAGTGCAAAAAGAAGAGCCCTCTTCTCGTGACCCGTATCCGAAGGAAAAAGAGATCCCCTCTCTTCGAACGGAAACAGCGAAGGTCTACGAAAATTTTGATGGCACGTATACCGCAGAAGTGTATACGGAACCCATCCATTTTAAGAAAAACGGCCAATGGGTAGACATGGACAACACATTGGTTGAAAACTCGCAACAAGAATTCGAAAACAAAGCGAACCAATTTAAAGTGAAAT
>NZ_JAILZV010000088.1 GCF_023512315.1 Anoxybacillus sp. | reverse complement strand
ATTCTCCAGTATTTCTTTCCGGTGTTATCCCACTCATACGCTTTGTATTTTGTATTCTCGAACGCCTAATTCAATCAGCTTCTAACCCTTCTTTTAGGTTTCTTCTATTGTTTCCATTCAGAATTTGCTTGGGGTATCTGCTAGCGCGAAGTAGCCGCACAACCCTGTGAGATATTGATTTAGTCTTTTAATCCTTACCTCCATCGGAATAAGACTTTGACCGAGAGTGATCTCTGCTGACTTCTGATTGTTCAGCTATCCATCACTGGATAGGCTTGAATTTGTCGTTCCAACCAGACCTCCCCTGGTAAGATTGTAATCTTTCCTTCCATCCATCTGCTTCATTTACTCGATATCACTTTCGACAGAAAGCGTTTTGTTTTGTATCGCAAACTCACCTAACCATGCCTAGCCTCTTATGAAGTTCGTGTTTCTCAGATCGGAAGTTTGCCGCTCGTTTCCTTCGGATTCCGCGTCACCACGGACACCCTTGCGTTAAACTAACTGCTAATTTTGCCTTCGCAGTTCAGGACTTTCACCCTATAGACTATCCCTATGCAGGGCGCACTCAAAAACGCCATTCAGGGGTTCTGAATGGCGTTTTTACAACGCAATTGGATGTTCGCTTAGCAATATCCTCCAAACTCCGAAGGGGATTTTTGCATTACTTCACATCATATCCTTGCTCTTCAATCGCTTCTTTCAGTTTTTCTACGCTTACTTTTGTTTCATCATAATCCACATCAACCGTACCTTCTTGCAAATGCACCTCTACACGGCTGACGCCATCTAACGTTTGAAGTGCATTTGTCACCGCCGCTTTGCAATGTCCGCATGTCATTCCTTGTACTTGTAATGTAATCGTCATCATCCATTCCTCCTTAAATGTTTATATTTTCACGCGTTTCAAACGAAGCGCGTTTGTCACAACGGATACAGAGCTAAATGCCATCGCTGCCCCAGCGATCCATGGTTGTAATAACCCAGCCGCAGCGACTGGAATGCCAACACTATTATAAAATAATGCCCAAAACAAGTTTTGCCGAATGTTTTTCATTGTTTTGCGGCTTAACTCAATCGCTTTTGGAATGTACATTAAGTCGCCACCAACGAGCGTCACGTCCGCCGTTTCAATCGCGACATCCGCTCCTGTGCCAATCGCCATCCCAATATCCGCTTTCGCAAGAGCTGGAGCGTCATTAATGCCATCACCGACCATCGCCACTCGTTTCCCTTGCTTTTGCAATTCCTCGACGATGTTCGCTTTGTCTTCCGGAAGCACCTCTGCATAGACATGATCGATACCGACCTGTTTGGCGATCGCTTCGGCTGTTCGTTTGTTATCGCCTGTCACCATATACACATCGATGCCCATTTGTTTTAATGTCGCAATGGCTTGTTTCGATGTTTCTTTGATCGTATCGGCAACAGCGATCATTCCAGCAAGCTGTCCATCGATCGCAATGAGCATGACCGTCTTTCCTTCGCTTTCAAGCTTTATCATTCGCTCCTCATGTTCGGCAATATTGACTGCACGTTCGTTCATTAACTTGCGCGTGCCGATGAGCACGTGTTTCCCGTTCACCACTGCTTCAATTCCATGCCCAACAAGCGCAGAGAAATGTGTCAACGGTTGCGCGACAATTCCGTTTGCTTTTCCGTACGCCACAATCGCTTGCGCTAGCGGATGTTCCGAAGCGCTCTCGGCCGAAACGGCATAGTCGAGCATGTTTTCTTGGAATTGTAACACATCTGTCACTTCTGGTTTTCCTTTTGTCACCGTTCCTGTTTTATCAAGTAATACGGCATTGATTTTATGTGTTCCCTCTAGGTGCTCACCTCCTTTAAAGAGAATACCATGCTCTGCCCCTTTGCCTGTACCGACCATAATCGATGTCGGCGTTGCAAGACCGAGCGCACAAGGACACGCAATGACGAGAACGGCGATAGCCACCTCAAGCGCTTTTGCCAAATCACCCGGCGCAACAAAGAAGTACCATATAATGAATGCAACGACCGCAATGCCGACAACGATTGGGACGAAAATGCCAGAGATCGTGTCCGCCACCCGCTGAATCGGAGCTTTCGACCCTTGCGCCTCTTCGACGATTTTAATGATATTGGCAAGTGCGGTATCTTTCCCAACTTTTTCTGCGCGAATGGTCAGCACCCCATTTGTATTAATGGTCGCTCCGATCACATAGTCGCCTTCCTTCTTATCCACCGGAATCGATTCACCGGTAATCATCGATTCGTCTACGGAAGATGCTCCGGCGATGACCGTACCGTCTACCGGGATTTTTTCTCCTGGCTTGACAACGATCGTATCGCCGATCACCACTTCTTCGAGTGGAACTTTTCTTTCTTCCCCATGACGGATGACAGTAGCTTCTTTTGCCTGCAAGCTAAGTAGCTTTGAAATCGCTTCTGTTGTTCGCCCTTTTGCAAGAGCCTCAAAGTATTTTCCGACAAGCACAAGCGTAATCAAGACAGCACTCGTTTCAAAATATAATCTTGGCATATATTCAGGATTCCCAAGCGTCCGAAAAGCTTCGTACAAGCTGTAAACGTACGCGGCTGATGTTCCAAGCGCCACGAGGACGTCCATGTTCGCGCTCTTGTTTCGTAACGCCCGGTACGCCCCGACATAGAAAGGACCGCCGATGTAAAACTGAACCGGTGTCGCTAAAAGAAGCTGGAACCACGGATTCATCAAGAGATGCGGCATCGGCAAGCCGATATCAAACGGCATATGGGCAATCATCGTATAAAGCAGCGGCAACGATAAGATGATAGAAATAGCGAGTTGCCGTTGTTTTTGTTTCAACCGCTCTTCTTTCCGGTCAGCATCGCCTTGTTCTTCGTTTCGAATCTGCCCCTTGTACCCAAGCTTTTTGATTTTTTCTAAAATGTCTTCGACAGATGTAACGCCTTCCTTGTATTCGACAACCGCACTGTTTGTCGCTAAGTTTACCGTCGCGCTCGTCACACCTTCCATCCGATGTAACCCTTTTTCAATCCGTGTCGCACATGCCGCACATGTCATGCCTTCAATATCGAGCGTCACTTTTTCTGTCGCAACGCCATACCCCAAATTCTCAATTTTCGTTTCGATATCGGCGATCGTTTGCTTCGATGGATCGTATTGAATCGTTGCTTTTTCCATTGCCAAATTGACATTGGCTTCTACTCCATCCATCTTATTTAGTACTTTCTCAATCCGATTGGCACACGCGGCACATGTCATGCCAGTCACCTTCAGTGTCACGGTTCTTTGTTCATCCATCCACCTTTCCCCCCTTATTTTGAGAATTGCTTAATGACATCCATTAATTCACGAATCGATTCTTCTCCGCTTCCTTCGCGGATCGCTTTCGACACACAATGGCTGACATGGCGTTCTAACAAATTCAATCCGACTTTATTTAACGCGGCCGTAATCGCAGAAATTTGCACTAAAATATCGATGCAATACCGATTGTCTTCGACCATTTTTTGCACCCCGCGCACTTGTCCTTCAATGCGCTTCAAGCGCTTCATAATGCTTTCGATCTCTTCTTCTGTACGCGGAACCATTTTTTTATCCATATTATGATCTTCGCAATGGTTCATGAAATATCACCTCTCTGATTACATTATACCGGTAATGGGTATACAACACAACAAAAGAGATTGTTGACACATCGTTATCGTCAACAATTTTTCATCATTTATTCACATTTTTTTCGACAGCCGTTCAAACTCCTCTAAAGAAATCTCTCCTTTGGCTAATCGTATTTTCAAGATTTCCATCGGAGAGAGTTCTTCTTTACGATCATTGATAAAGCGATATAAGAGATAAAAACCAACGGCGATTAATACAACCCAAAATAACATCATCCCAACCATCATGAAAGAACCGCCAAACATCATTGAGTTTCCCTCCTTTTCCTAACTTTAAAACCAATAAGTGATCGTATCTAATATACCAAGTAAAACCATCACGATTCCGGCTGTTTTTTGAACAATCCCCCCTACTTGCCTTCCTTTTTTCATCAGAGTGCCGCTAAATCCTAAGTACCAAAGGACAAAGATAAAGAAAATAACGGGTACAGAAGTTCCAACGGCAAAGATGCTCGGTAATAGCACCCCATAAGACGTTGAATAGACGAGAGGCATGAGAGTGACAAAAAACAGCACAAACATCGTTGGACAAAAAGCTAGTGAAAAGCCAAATCCCATGAAAAACGAACCGATTTTTCCTTTTCGCCATCTCTCAGGCACTTTGAACAAGGTAACGTTCCAATACATTTTAAAAAGCCCAAACAAATATAAGCCTACAAGAATGAGAATGGGACCAACGAGCTTTCTTAACCACGGAAAATACAATGTTAGCGTACTTTGAATCTCTTTCCCCATGAGCCAGACAATCAAGCCTAAACCGGAAAAAGCAATGATTTTACCGAAAATAAATAAAAGCAACTCTTTCCAAGCCATTCCTTTTTGCAAAGACTGATTACTGTATAACGTGATCACTCCTAAATTACTGGTGAGTTGGCACGGAGCCATCGCTCCCACGATGCCAAGAAAAAAGGCTGACAAAATAGGAATCGCTGTCATGCTATTTGCCATATTAAGAAACGGTTGACTTAGAAAGTTACTAATTTGACTCAAGAACGAATACACCCTTCTTCTCACCTTCTTCTTTATCTGATGTATACATTGTAGCAGTGAATTTTGCAGAAATTGTGGAGCGATATATTTTTCAGTAAGCAAAAAGACATGCACCCGCATGTCCTTTTATATTTCCCCTTTCGATGCTAGTTTTGTCCAGCTTGCACCGTTATTTTTTGTCATGAAAATATCCCCGTTCATCGTCGCAATCACTATTTCGTTGTCATTTACTGGATTAGAAGTGATATACATGATATGATCTTTTTCATCCAATGCAGGAACGGAAAGAACTTCTTCTTGTTTTGTGTCTAATGATTGTTTGATGAGGATCGGCTTATCGTTCTCTACCGCTGCAAATACAATCGATTTTTCTTGGAACGCAAACGTCGTCGTATTGATTTTTCGAGTGAACCGTTCAAACGTATTCCCATTATCTCTTGAAACAAAAATTCCTTCCGATGTACTAATTCCAACCATCTTTTCATCCGTTGGGTGGGCAGCAATCGTTCCCGCTGCTGTTTGCGGCAAGCCGTTCAATTGACTTGGCGACCACGTTTTGCCGTCGTCTTTACTGTAAAATACCCCTTGTCCGAGCGTTTTATTTTCTTCTTGGTTCACCACATAAATCGTATGGCTTTTATAGCCAACGGTCATATAATGAAAATCAGATTCTTTATAAAATCCTAAATTCATCAATGTTTGTCCATTATCAAAACTTTTCACGAGACCAAGTGGATTTCCTAACGATGAATCTTCTTCCGGATGCCCTGATGAATAAAAGCCGTCGTCTGTAGCCGAAAAGCCCATATAATCATGCTTATTAGAAATCGTTTCATACCACTTATTATTTTGGTAAACGAGTAACCCTTCATGTGTCGCAAAATAAACCGCATGTTGGTTACCGGCGTAACCGATTCCGTGTAAATGTTCGATCTTTCCTTCTTTTTTTTCTTGAAAGAAAGGATTATTGGTAACAGATACATTCGATTTTGCTTGTTCTTTGCTTGTAATAAAGGCCTGCTCTTTTTCGTTGGATGAGGAACAAGCGCTTAGAAGAAAAATGGCTGATGTCATGATGAGCGCTTTCGTCATTTTTGTCATGATTGATTCTTCTTTGTATAAACGTAGATTTTGTATATGCAAGATGTAATGGGGCGTTTACGTCTTGTTCTGAACAACTTTTTTCCAAGTAAATAGAAATAAAAAAACAGCAAAAACAGTCGATATCACTTTCCCTTGCCATGTCCAATTCATCACTTGATACACCGAATATGCCTCTAACAAAAGTGCTGGCAGTTTTCCAATCGAGCTGGCAATGATAAAGATCAGTAAGGAGGTATGCCCGATCGCTGCCACAAACGTCACAAGTCCCGACGGAACAAAAGGAAGAAGACGCAAAGACAGAATAAGCGAAAAGGCTTCTACCCCTTCTGCCGCAAGCAAACGTTTGACTTTCGGATAGGAAAACCATTTCGTTTCCGAAAGTTTGCGAAATCCTTTTCGATATAAAACGAAAGAAACAATCGCCCCAACCGCTTCCCCGACAAACGATACAAAAGTGCCTTTCCAAAAACCGAATACCGCCAAGTTAGCCGCAGTGAGAAAGACGCTCGGTACCACGCCTAAAATACTGATCACGATATTGATGGCAATGCTGATGAGAAAAGCGATCGATGGATACGTATGAAATAAAGCAATTACTTGCTCTTCCATTTATATCCTACACCCCAAACGGTCTGCAAAAATTCATCGATTGGAAAACCAGCCTGGCGGAGCTTTTCGCGAATATTTTTCACATGCGAATCGATGGTGCGTTGTTCTGTGTCGGCATTATACCCCCATAATGTCACGATGAGTTGCTCTCGGCTAAATACTCGGTTTGGATGTTTGAGAAAAAGTCCTAAAATGGCAAACTCTTTTGGCGTGAGAAAAATATCGTGCCCAGCATATTGGACTTTATGCTGCGCTTCATCCCAAACTAAGCCGTGAAACTCGAGTTTCGCTTGTTTTCCTACCGAACGGCGCAATACCGCTTCGATCCGAGCGAGCAATTCGGATTCGTCAAACGGTTTTGTAATATAATCATCTGCACCGATTTTTAGTCCTTGAACAACATCTGTCGTTGCATCCCTTGCGGTAACCATAATAATTGGGACATTCGAAAACTCCCGTATTTGCTTGCACGTTTCCCATCCGTCCATCTCTGGCATCATCACATCAAGCAACACAAGGTCCGCTTTATTATTTTCCAAATAGCGAATCGCCGCTACTCCTGACTCGCATTTGACACAACGGTATCCATTCGGAGTAAGATACAGCTCTAATAAATCTAACATTCGTTTTTCGTCATCCACTAGTAATATCGTGTACATGTTCATCCCCCTTCGGTAACGTAATGAGCATAGTTGTCCCGTTTCCGAATTGGCTTGTGGCGGAAATCGAACCACCGTGCGCTTCGACAATTTCTTTCACAATCGCCAACCCGAGTCCAGTCCCTCCGCCTGTTCTCGATCTTGATTTATCCACCCTATAAAATCGTTCAAAAATATGCGGCAAATCTTTTTCGGGAATGCCGACTCCTTCGTCGGAAATCATGATCATCACGTTCTTTTTCTCCATTCTTCCATCAATGGAAACGGTAGAACCTTGATGAGAATATTTTAACGCATTGTCCAAAAGATTCATCATCACTTGCTCAAACCGCTGTTGATCGATATGGACGGTGATGTTTTCCTCGCAGCGGTAGACAAGAGCCATATTTTTCGTCTGAAAAGCAGGATACATTTTCTCGTATACTTTTTTCAAAAAAAGGCACAGTGGGGTTGGCTCTTTCTCGATTTGAAACGAATGTTGATCCATTTTCGCGAGTTCAAACAAATTTTTCACTAATTTTTGCATATGCTCTGCTTCTTCATAAATAATGGACAAATATTTTGCTCGTTCTTCCTCGGCGATGTTCGGTCTGCGCGCAATGTCGGCATATCCTTTCACATATGTGAGCGGAGTGCGCAACTCGTGTGAAATACTCGCTAAAAATTCATTTCGTTCTTTCTTTAAATATTCCAAATCGGTCGCAAGGGTTTGAATCGCTTTTCCGAGCTGTGCTAACTCATCTTCTCCTTTTACTTGCAAGCGAACCGAAAAGTCCCCCTTGCTTAGTTTCTCAGTCGCTTGTTTCATTCGAACGAGCGGAATCGTAATCACCCTCGATAAGAAAAAAATCGTCATAATCGTCAAAAAGACGGACAGAATGCCGACCACGAGAAAATGGTGTTTTAATTTGGCAATCATATTTTGAATAGAAGCCGTCCGCTGAAACATATATACAAATCCTTTTGTCTTGCCGTCCATCCGAATCGGGCTGGCGGTGGCGATATACGATTCTTTTTTCCAGTTGTTTTGTACGACCATCCCGCTATGAGAAATGTGGCGAACATCGACAGACGGAATGAGTTTTTTTGCAAACGACAAAATGTGATCGGAAAAATATAAAATATTCCCTTTCGCATCGGTAATGACAACATCCGTTTCCGCTTCCGACTCCATCATGACGACATGTTCTAACGTGGAAGGGTGATAGCTTTTTTCCAATATATCACGGTGATTGTTCCCTCTTGCCAGCAACTGCTCAAATTCTTCATTAATTCTCGCGTTCACAAGTGTCACGTATAACGACGCAAATAAAACCGTTTCGATTCCTAGCACAAAGACAAAAAATAATAGCCCTAACTTAAACGAAATTTTTCGCACGTTTGTCCCTTCCTTAATAAGAGCTCTTTATTCCTCTATATAATAACAAACAAATGCGCAAAAAAGAATTGTGTTGTTTATCTTTTATTACCGCTATAAACCGTTTTAAATTTTTGTTTATTACCCATCGATAGACTGACTCCATAAGAGATCGATACTTCTTCGCCTCAAAAAATTCAACTTCTGATTGAAAGCGTCTTTTAATTTAGAGTATTTTTCATTTTACAGGATAAATTTGCAGAATTGATGAATTTCAATAAATTGTAACAGTTGAGAGCTATTTATTAATGGCATCAGTATCATCTTATCGTAAATGTAAACAGCAGGTTGAGGTAAGCCTGCTGTTCTTTCCTTATGTATTTACTGAAATTTATGCATAAAAAAGAGGCTGGCTCAAAAGGTCGCCTGCCCTTAAACGGAACACAACATATAGATTTAGGTATTCTTCTTAATGCGCCGCATGTCCTTTTCCCGTTGCTGGAACAATTTCGAGCTTTTCGTCAATAATTCCTTGCGTTTGATAGGGGATGGAGCGGAATGTGCCAGATAAAAATGCATGGTTATACGGTCCCTCTGTTGGCTCAACAGTAAAAGTTGGTTTTAAACGGGCTAAAAATTCATATACATCCGTCGTTAATGCGCCATTCTCTAGCCATATTAAAGGTGCGTGCTTTCCTAGATGGGAAAATGGCGCAGCTGCAATCGCTAATTCAGGGGTTTTCGTTGAAATAAATGATACGCCATGCCCCGGATTATTTAGCCCCCAGCCAAATTTTGTTTTTTCATCTTTATAAGTAGCAAAAGAAACGGATTGCTGCACCGGTGTATCGCCCGCGATTCGGACAACGGTGCCAAATGATGTTAATTCGTTTTCCACTTTTTTAGAGATGACTGATTCGGGACCTAAAAGGTATATATTTGCTTTTCCTTTTCTTTGCTGTAACGCCTCTTTCGTTGGCTGTGGAATGTCATTTCCCGTAACATACAACAACGGTTCTTCCATGTGGGCAATCCAATTGGCAGCTATAAGAGTGTACAATTTTGCCTTATCTTCCAAAGAACCAATCATCACGCTTTGCGGAGTCTTCCCGGCAATGTCGCTGTAAAATCGGTCAATTTCTTTCGCAAACGCAGCCGGATCTGTTTCACTAATTTGTTTCAGCTTAAAATTCTTTAATTTATTTAGTTCGCTTTTCTCGAGATTTCCCATCACCATAATTTGCGTACCGTCAGCTGTGCCTAAAGGCTGAAGGCGGTTTATTTCCTTTAAGACGGCATCCGGTATTTTTTGATCTTTTGTAAATAAAACAGGGCCGTTGTTCGGATGATGAATTAAGTCTACACTTGCCAATGCGATTTGCCAGCTTTCAACAGGTACTAAAATAATTCCGCCGGGCTGGTTTTCTTTATGAGTGGCAGGCCAAACCGTTTGTGAAACCATGACGGATAACTCAATAGGATCATCTGTGTTGATACGGGTAACGTTTTTCGTCGCTGTTACGATCATGTTTTGGCTTGCTAAACGGTTGAATGAGTTTGGCGGCTTCGCGAACTCCATTTCATTTGTTTTGTTACCTTTGTCTTTATCATTGGCGGACATATCCATATTCGCACCATCCATTTTTTTTACCCCTTGATTCATTTGATTATGGTCATTGTTTTGATTGTTACATCCGGTAACAATCAAGACAGGTAGCATAGCTACTAGGGCTCCCCTACGTAATTTACTGATCATATGTAATCCTCCCTGAAAGAATCTTTTCTTTATTGTATTTATCCCCATTTGTTATTACTTTTAAACTTTTCCCAAATTCCATAAAAAAAAAGCCTAATGAAAGGCTTTTTATCAAAAAATAATGTGATTTTCACTTTATTTTATTTACACTCATTGATGCAGGATATCAATCTTTTTTCAATATCCTCGGCTAAGTGTTCCAATTGTTCATTATTCATCATGCTGATCAACATGGTTGGTTTTGGCATCCCAATTTTTGTCGTTTCATTTTCTTTATACACCACGATTTTGCATGGCAAAAAATAACCTGCCAATAAATTTTCAGAAAGTACACGCGCTGCCTCTTGAGGATTGCATACTTCCAAAATCACAAACGGTATTTGAAAATCGAACCCTTTTTCTTGAAGCTTTTCCGTGACGCTAAATTTCCACAAAACTCCGAATCCTTCTCTTTTTAAACTCTCCTCCAATATTTCCATCGTTTCATTCATTTCCCTTTGTACTTCAACCGTATAATGAAACACTTTCATCAACCACCTTTCTCCAACATATTTTTGTATGCTATTCCACTTAGTTGTATGTAAAACTTAATAATAATATAACATAAAAGCCAAGTGTGTACTAAAAGCGAGCACTTTTAGTACACACTTCTCACCACTCATTTACTTTTTAATTGTTCCTTTAATCGTTCATTGTCTGCCTCTAATTTTGTAATCTGATCCTGTAATTTCTTGATGGAATGATGATCAGAAGAATGATGATCATGATGTTTATGATGCTTATGTCCTCTCATACAAAATAGCATCATTAAAGGACATAGTAACAATATTAAAAGATTGGCCCAATTCATTCCGTTTCTCTCCTCTTCCGCTTAGTTTACAGCTTTTATGAAAAAACCACTATGTCATCTTTTAATCCTGAACAACTACTTTCCCGCGATACATCCCCATTTGACATTGAAACGAATATTCTCCGCTTTCTTTTGGCAGAAATTCAACCGTCACCTTTTCCCCAACAGGGAGAACCGCACTTTTATTGAATTCAGGAAATACAACCATTTCCGAACAAGAGTTTTCCTCTTTTCGAATAAATTGAAACTTCACCGGCTTTCCTTTTTTTACTACAACAATATGTGGAGTATAGCCACCTTTGACGATTATTTCTGCTTCTTGATATCCAGATGGGGTGAAGGTAGCTTTGTATCCTCCCTTTTTAGGCCCCCAGAAAAACCAAGCAATGAAAACAATAAGGAGCAGCCCACTCACATTAACGATCATTTGAGTCATATCCATCAATCATACCTCCTTTGGTTTAAAACGTTTCAGGCGATTGGCGTTTGCCACAACGGTAACAGAGCTAAACGCCATTGCCGCTGCGGCTACAAGCGGAGACAATAATGAACCGGTCAATGGATAGAGCACGCCAAGAGCGATTGGGATGCCTAGTGCATTATAAATGAACGCACCAATTAAATTTTGATATACATTTCTCATCGTTGCCCGACTAATTTGAATCGCCTGCACTACCGATTTTAAACTTCCTTTAACAAGGGTAATATCACTCGCTTCAATCGCTACATCCGTACCGGTTCCAATTGCCATTCCAATATCTGCCTGCGTAAGTGCCGGGGCATCATTGATCCCGTCTCCCACCATCGCTACTTTTTTTCCATCTGCTTGCAGTTTCCGGACAATTTCTGCTTTATTCTGCGGGAGCACATCGGAGATGACATTGGTAATCCCTACCTTTTTCGCGATTGCACGCGCCGTTCGTTCGTTATCGCCCGTAACCATGATTACCTCTAATCCGATGTTTTTCATTGCTGTAATTGCCTCTAAAGAATCTTGTTTCACCGTATCCGCTACGGAGATGACTCCTTCCGGTTTTCCATCAACCGCCAAAAACATGGGTGTCTTTCCTTCGTCCGCCAATCTTTCAGCATGTTGTATATAAACTTCTGTTGCAATGTTGCCTTTCTTCATGAGTTTCAAGTTTCCGAATAGAACATGGCGATGATCAGGATGGCAATCAGATCATCCGC
>NZ_JAILZV010000087.1 GCF_023512315.1 Anoxybacillus sp. | reverse complement strand
CCGCTTGCCGACTACGGCAGAAAAGCTAGGAATAGAGCGATTTCAACTGGTTTTTAATGGTTAATCAACACGCCTGAAAAGGGGCAAAAAATAAAGGGGGACTCCCTTTTAAGATGTTTTGGAATGATAATGATCGTGCCGCCGGTGCGTTAAATATTTTTGTTTAATGTATAGCACCTTTTTGTCCGCGCTTGTCGTATATTTTTTCTCCTTTTTCTCATAACGGGCAAACCAAATGCCGAACAATACATAAAGAGGTAATAATAGCTCGATTGCCCCGAAATAGACATAAAACAGCTGTTTTCCGTGAAGCGACATATTCGCAAGCGAATAATACACGCTAGCGATAACTCCGCCGATGGCCAATACGTTGACGGCATGTAATGAAGGAATTTTTTTACGTCGATAAAACCGTCGCTCGATTGCTGCTTTTACGTACAACGAAGCCGCCGTCAACACTACACCGAGAACTGCAGAAACAAATAGTGCCGTCATCGATCATTACTCCTTTCTGGAAAATTTCCTAAAATAGTTATCTATAACAAAAGGCAACGAGCGCATACTAATAACCGACAAACGAAAAGGGAGGAACAAACGATGGGAAAAAAACATCGCAACCGCATTAACGGACAGAAGAAAAATAACCATATTCCGAAAGAAGCGTTGCTGTCAGAAGATGCTGCCCATGGGAAAGAATATTCGGCAGCGGAACGAAAAAACGGACCTGGACACCACGATAACCCGTCCGATTGACAACAAACCCTTGTATTTACAAGGGTTTGTTTGCGGTGTCCACTTCGTCAAACGATAATGTCGTTACTTCCGTATACTCTCCGCGAGCGATTTCTTCTTTCGAGGCGTTTCGATTGAGCTCTTTCGAATTATCGATTCCTGGTGCAATCGTTGGAAATTCGTGTTGTTTTACCAAGTGCTCGCCCCCCTTTCTTTTTTTAACCATTCCCTTGTGCATCCTGTTTTATTCGTTTTCTTTATTGTATCACATTGCTCTTATGAATAAAACTAATTATTTTGAATTTTCTTATTTTTATCGAAGATGGAGGCGATTAATTTTTTTCCATCCATCCGAACAAAGCTTATAATACGTTTGCCCGCGCACTCCTTCGTCGATTAACACAATATCGCCAGTGCTCACGTAGCGAGCTTTGTAATCTTCTGGAAGTAAATCTGCTACATTAAACGTGCGATACACAGCGGCTAACACTTCATCGTGCATCGAAGCTGTTAACGTCAGCCGGTATACTTGTTCATATCCTTTCCATTGGCCGAATTTAGGTGTTTGAAACAATGTCACATCATACGTCTGTTTTGTTTTTAATACTTTTTTCAAAAGACTAACCATTACCATCCACTCCCTTTCTTTTCTACAACATATTAGCGCTTTACCGTGTCGATTCCTTTAGCAAAATGACAGTTGTTTTGTCGAATAAAATAAAAAGACTGGGTGATCACCCAATCTTTAACAATAGGATTGTATCAGTTGTGATAATTTTTGTGGAAGTTGCGGAATATCGGCAGTTGTCAAGCGAACACGCACATATGATTCGTCTAAATCAAGCGCTTCCGCGAATAAACTGCCAATCCCCCGCGCGCGGCGGTCAATTTGTAATAACGCCTCGACTTCTGTTTTCGAAAGCGGGAAAAAAATGACTTCGACTTCATCGAGTTTTCCGCGAAACGGACCGCTTTTTGGCACATACTCAAATTCTTGGACAAACGGCAGACGGTGATGCCATGAAGACTTTTTGCACTCTGCTTCGCGAAGGCGAAACCCAAGTGTTTCCATCGATGATAGTAATGCTGTCATGATTGGAATTGGCTCGACGCGAATGTAGTCGTTATCCGTCGGGTCGACTGCTTGTTTAATGTCTAAGCCGGTGTGAAGCCACACTTTCGTCTTGCCGACAGAAATCGGGGTATCAATTGGCAGCGTAAATCGAAAGGGGATGCTTCTTTTTTCATTGGCACCAATCGTCAACTGTTCAGTCACTTTCCACTTCCCGATAAGCGCATGGGAGGTCGTTTTTCTGTCGTTTGCCTCCACTGTGTATGTCGCGTATAGCGAAAGATAAATGTGGTCGACTACTTGCGCAACTTGACCGCCTGTAATTTCGATAACTCCTTCGACTTCGTCTCCAGCCATCAACCGCTCGGATAAAAGCTTCGTATCCACTTTCGCCGCACCGATTCCGATGCTTGCTAACATTTTATGAAACAATGACATCTTTTCTCCACCTTTCCATCGTTTGTTCGATTTCTTTTATCAATTCTCGACTATCGCGATACGTTTCATCAATTTGTAACATTTTTCGCAATATTATCCGTACTGGTTCGGAAAGATTTAATTCTTCTTCCCAGCTGCGCTCTTCCTTTGTGTCTGGTTGATACGACGAATAAAGCAAAAATAAGAAGAAATGACCTAATGCATAGATGTCGCTTTTTACGTCAATTTCGCGGCGCAGCTTTTTTTCTAACGGATACGTATCCTCTGGAGGAGTCTTCTCTCCTAGAAAGCGAGCTAAGCCAAAATCGATGATATAGACGCGGTCATTTTTGAGTAAAATGTTTGGGATGCGTAAATCGCGATGGACGATGCCTTTTTCATGAATGAATGAAACAATTTCCAACACGCGTAACAATACCGCCAACGCTTCTTGTTCCGTATATGTTTTCCCCGTTTCAAAAATAAGCGATTCCACCGTCTCCCCATCGATATATTCCATCACAAGATGCATCACCCCACGTTCCAAAAACGTTTCATATAACGAAGGGATTTGCGGATGGGAGAGATGCTGTAAAATAGTGGCTTCCCGCAAAAAAGATTCCTTTATTTGTTTCTTTCGTATCGTTCGCATTTGTTTAATGACGACTTGGTTATTCGTCTGTTTATCAAACGCAACATACGTAATCCCATAACTTCCCATCCCAAGTTCACGCATTATTTTATAGCGACCGCGCAACATCATTCCAGAGCGATAACGACGTTCGCATAACCGTTCGACGAATCGAGAAATATAAGAAAAACACATTGTTAACTACCAAAAAAGCTAGAGAAAAAGCTGCCGCTATGGTGCTTCTTTTTATAATGGCTATGGCCGTAATGAGAAGGATGAATCGATTTATACTTGTAATTGTAATAGCGGTCGCTACTTGTATAGTGTGGTTTATGGTATTGGTGCGACAGGCTTTCTTTCAAAATGGACTTAATAATTTTTTTCAACATTCTCATCGCTCCTTTTTTTCATTAACTATTTATGTATACGGAATAACCGTCGCAAGGTTTCAAAAAATTGGTGAGGAGATTTACGATGAATGCATTCGTTCGACTTTTCGCTACACTTTCTCATCCGATTCAATCGCTCTATCGTCACTGGCTGTATCGACAGTCCATTTCGCTTAGTTCTCCCTCTATGCTTCAACAGCTATTTCAAGAGGAAATGCCAGGAAAACCGTTAACCGACGAGGAACGACAATTCGTGATGGCAATCAAAAACGAAACGACACGGCTAAACCGAGATAACATTACCCGGACAGAAGCGTATTTTTCCTTTTTTCAACGCCATCCCGAAGTGCATTGGGCGTTTTTAGCGCACCTTGTATCACGCAATGGTGGATGGAATATGACGGACTTAAAAGGAAGCCTTGTTCCAGCAGTTATGGCGCCCGAGCAAATTAAGCCATTGTTTTTGTTTTTAGAACGAGCCAATGCCCTTATTTTTCATGATGCATACCCACAGCTTCTTTTATATGAAAAAAGCCTAGAACAGAAGAAAAAATTATTCCATTTATTGCCGTATTTTTCTGTTTCCGCATTTATGCGGCCATTTTGGGAACATTTTTACGAAACGAACGATGCACCGTTGTTGACGGTTGCGCTTATTATTAATGAGCAGCAATATATTCAACAGCGTGTCGTACAACATCCTTTTTTTCAAGAACAAGTCGTTCAAACCTTTCCGTTTTTATGCCAGCAATGGCTTGGATTCAACGATGTACTCATCCCTTATAAAAGCGGCCGCCACGTTCGTTTAACCGGCATTACCGTTCGCGATTTCGCAGACGTTTCGCACCGCATCGAAATCGGCAAGGCACTTTATGGAATGCTCTTTTATCGAAAACAGCTATTTCAGCGGGTGTATCGTTTTGCTTGCCAAACGAACCATACTGGCTCGCGTGCCGATTTTTGGCCACATATCTTTGCAAAAACGAACGACGGGGTTCGGATCTTCAGCCCGACGCTAGGCGATGCTTGGCCTGTGATGGAACATCGATTTCCGGATAAACGCGACTGGTTTTATGATTTAACCATTTTACACGAAGCAGAAATGATCCCTTTGATGAACCACCCTTCGCTCACCGCTCATTATGCCGACAACCTAAAAAAATTACAAAAAATCGCAACCGCCGCAAAACAAGCAACGCATTCATGAATCCTACGTGCACGTCGATCGATGAGTTTCATGAAAAAACGAAAAAACGACGAGCCTTCTCGTCGTTCCTATTCTTCCCATTCTTCGTCAATAATACATTTTTCAATTAAGTAATCAAACGTAATGTCGGCGAGTTCTTCGAGTTCGATTTGCGATGGAACAAAGCCGCGACGGATGAGCTCTCGATGAAAAAATTCAGCAATTTCCTCCGTATCAATAACGACTTCGATTTCTTTCACTGTATCGCCCCCTTTTTACTGTTTTATGTTTCAAACGATTGCTTTATGTCAAAAAAATTTTCCGTGCGTATGTATGGAAAAAAAGAAGCGGTCATACATTGGAAATAACAAAATGAGGAGGGATGGCCATGAATAAAGTCGATGAAATCATCGACAATGTGATGGAGTTTATTACAAACGGCATGTTTTTAATGATCGTTTTGTTTGGGGTGCCTTACTTTTTCTACGTGATTGCCCAATTTTTAAGCAGATGAATTTTTTTCGCGGACAAGCTTTTGCAAGGTGATTAATGTCATTTCCATCTGTTGTTTATATTGCTCATCGCCAAACCATTCATACAATCGCCGATAATCATTATACATATCTAATAATTGGTCGACCGATTCCGTTGGTACGGACGGAGCCGCTGGCAAAAGAGGATACGGCTCATGCCGGCCAATGTATCCTAATAGCGTGATGTTTTGCAGCACCACAACCGATGGTTCTTCGGAAGAAGCGATGGAAATGACATCCTCAATACTTGCCTCAATTTCTAGTCCATCCGTCAGCCGCTTCAACTCATAAACGATTTCTTCCCATCCTTCCTCTTGATAGCGATAAATTTCCGTGCGGACACCAATAATTTTGAATACGTCATTATCGTAGTTGTGCACGTGAACAAGTTCCCCTAGGAAAAACGGCAATTCTATTTCCATTTCATCGGTAATCCATACATCACCAGAGAACTCCGATAATAACACTAACGATTGCTCCATAAACAAGCTCGCACTATGATTCACTTCATATAAAAACACCCCGTCAATATATTGCACATCTGTAATCGCCCCGACTGTTCCGTATAGCGTGTTTACGACAACATCGCCAATCGTGAATTTTGCCCCTTCCATCGTACTCCCTCCTCTCGTGTTGTTATTAAATTATATGCAACGAAAAACAAGCGGACACATCCACTAGTGCCCTGTGATAGCGTTTTCAAAAAAAAGAGGGAGCGTTTTTCGCTTACGCCTCGTGCAAAAAACGCTCCCATGCTTCATCGAAAATAGACATGCTTTCTACGTAATCCCCATTCATTTCTAAATATCGGCTAATTTCATCATAATCGGTCGACGCTTTCGGAAAGCTATGGTCGTAATACACCCCGTTTGCGAATCGCACGACAGGATCGTCTTTTTTTCCGTCACGAAATTTGAGTAAATAGCGATAAAACGAACACACCATTGTCCCAGCCTCTTTCGTTATTCTTGTTGTTTGTCATTTTAATCGCTTTTTTGTGATTTGTGAAGCATTATCGAAAATAATTTCGTTTCAACCGCCGCGGTTGGCTCATGAGTTCGTCGTACGTGATCGATTTCGCCAAATGAGTCGTGTCAATCAGAAAAAGCTGGTCTTCAATTGCTGTTACTATTTCTTCCTCTTGATAAACCATGCCGCACGCATCGCATGAAACGCTTGGCGTATGAGTAATTTCGATTGCGCGCAACCCATCGGGAAGCTCCCAATATACCGTTTGTTGCGTCGCTGTCCCTTCGTTAGCCCCACACCAAAGACAGATCATTCGCTTTTCCGCTCCTCCGTTTTTTGTAACATCGCTTGATATTTCTTCTCTTTTAATTCGTTTCGTTTTTCGCGCAAGTCTTTTAATGATTTATGATTCGGGTCTGTTTCATACATTTTCCGCCGCTCCATTCGGTTGAGCCCTTCTGGGATGATGGCGGATTTGCTTTCGTTCGCAATTGCTGCAATGCCAGTAGTGGATTGTTTTTCGTCCATATCAGGAAAAATTTCTTTAAAGTACGCTTCGGCACGATTTGGGACGTACTCTTTTGGCTCTGGATAAAACGTAATGACCCCTTCATAGTTGCGCAAAATGACTTTTTCTGGCGTTTGCGACAATACGTAATTTGGTTGTAACGCAATTTTCCCTCCCCCGCCTGGCGCATCGACAACAAACGTTGGAACCGCATACCCAGAAGTATGTCCGCGAAGCCCTTCGATAATCTCCAGCCCTTTCGATACAGGGGCGCGGAAATGACTAATTCCTTCCGACAAATCGCATTGATAAATATAGTACGGACGGACGCGCATTTTCACTAAATCGTGCATGAGCTTTTTCATAATTGGGACGCTGTCGTTAATGCCTGCTAAAATGACGGATTGATTGCCGACTGGAACACCGGCGTTCACAAGCATTTCACACGCTCGTTTCGACTGCTCCGTAATTTCAATCGATGTGTTAAAATGGGTATTCAACCAAATCGGATGGTATTTTTTTAAAATGTTGCACAAGTTTTCGGTAATTCGTTGTGGAAAAACAACAGGAGCTCTCGTTCCGATACGAATAATTTCGACATGAGGAATGGCGCGCAATTTCTTTAAAATATACTCTAAAATTTGGTCGTTCACTAATAACGCATCCCCGCCAGATAATAACACGTCGCGCACTTGTGGGGTTTGGGCAATGTATTCAATGGCAGCATCGAGCTGTTTTTTCGGCACCCCCATGCCAATCTGCCCGGAAAAACGTCTTCTCGTACAGTAGCGACAGTACATTGAGCATTGGTTCGTAATTAAAAAGAGGACACGATCTGGATAGCGATGTGTTAAACCAGGAACAGGCGAGTCTTCATCTTCATGTGAAGGTGTATGCTCCTAAATTATTTTCTTTTGCTTGGCGGCGACGCCATCTGTGTGATAAATGGCTTCTGCATACCATCCTCGCTTCTTAACACATTGATGGCGTGGAATCGTTTTAATTTAATGCCATCCTCAATGGTAAATGGCACGATTTCTTCCGCCAAGTCTTTAAACGTCTTTTTGCTACTTGCATAAATTGTATAATGTGGCCCTGCTGACTTGATAATCTCTGCTAAGTCGCTTGGTATCTGCTCCCAACTGTGAAAGAACCAACAATAGCCCACACGCCATTTTCGTGACTCAACGGCAGCTGCTTTCCATATACGCGCCGAACGCAAAAATTGATGTGGTTCGTCAAGCAAAATAAAAAATGGATGTTCTGTTTTTCGTAACGTCATCGCTAAGTCAATCTTCGTGCATAGCAGGTTGATAATGAGATTGACCGCTTCCGCTCCTAGTTCACTTTTCGGAACGTCAATGATGACTGCTTTTTTCTGCGACATCAGTTCTACCATGTCAATGCCGTCCTCCGCTTCCATGCACTCAGATAGGTACTCATCACCAAGTATCACATCTAAACGGTTGAGGATAGGGGATAGTACTTGGCTTTGTCGAGAGTCGGAAAACTCATGATATTGCATGAGTGTCGCTCTATGGATGCTATCGGGCATGGTTGCGATCACTTGTTCACGATAGCCTACGTCTTGGAAAATATACAGTATCTCGCTTAACCGACCTGTTTGCATAGCCATCACCGCCGCGCGTAAGAAACGTGATGTTTGCCCACCAGCTTCTAAGTCCGCTTGGTCAAAAAATCCGAGAATGGTGTTGGCTAGTCGGTTCCGTGCTTTGGGAGAATACGCCACCTCGCGCCAATCCAACGCGATCGGCCGTTGCCCCAGGCGAATGTGTATGATTTGGTCAGCCGGCAACACGGATAATACTTCCTCGTATATCTCTCCTTTAGCTGGGTCGATTGCCAGCGCCCCGAACCCGTTTCGCACGGCTTCCACCACCAAGTTGGCTGCTGCGCCCCTTGTTTTCCCGCTTCCCATGCCGCCAATATAGACACGCGGCAGGCATAGAATGTCATGGTTGTTCGTCGGATGATAAACAGGAATGGTTGCTTTTTTATACGTTACGTCACCAAAATACAGACCACCCTTCGTGAACGCCGTTGGAACTTCTGTTTCGAGCTGCGCGATGTTCGGAATGCGGTATTTTTCTTGATATTCGGCCGTCGGCAACAGATGAAAGCGGCTTAATTCGGCAATGCTGAAATAGTCCTTGTTCACAAGCGGCGATAACTTACGTTGTTTCATCTTTTCAAATGTTTTATTCGGATTGCTAATCGTTGAAGTGAGCATGTTATCGCCATCGAGTTCACGAAACGCCATCGTCACCATACGTAAAAGGGCGTGGGCTTTGGCGTGATTGCGACATACGACACCCACGCGAATCTGTACTTCATACGCATCACCCTTTGTCTTGGAGAGTGTCGCATCACTCAAGCGTCCATCGCGTAGAATCATCGCCCGTTCATTTCCGTCAAGTTTTAGCGGTTCTAATTCCTCGCCTGTCAGTAATTCACTCATCACACTCGCTGTTCCATATACAACGTGTGTCAATGCTTTAAGTGTCGTTCTTCCTACACTTTTCTTATCCAACTTCATTTTCTTTGGCATATCCCCCTGTTTGAAGCGTTCATACGCCTCTACTGCACCCATAAACCAATCCTTGTGAGCGGGAGTGGCTAACACTTGGATATAGACCTTTTCCCCTTCATCCATGCTCCGAAGCGTTTCTAAAGTGCTAGGAAGCGCTCCTAGCGTCCGTTTGTCTATCCGAAGGGAAAACATATAGTGTCGCTCATAAGACAGCTCAGAAGCCAAATATGGGGCTTCTGCGAATGGCTCTTCCGCTTCCTCGACCGCCACCTTTGGCCAAGCGCTTTCGATGGCTTTTTGCGCCAAAGCGGCTTGGGAAGTCGGAACCGTGACATAAAAGCCTGTATTTTCCTTTTCTAACACAGTTTCAAACGAGAGGAAAGGGGCGTCGTTGAACCCCTTCCCGTTCCAGCGCTCTAGCGGTGATAGGTAGACGCACATCGTACGAGCCAATTCCTCGACGTTTTGATTGGTCAGACGACTGTCTGGTGTGATACGTAACGTGGTCATTTCCCGATGCTTTTTCCGACTTCTAACAAAATGCTCATGATTCCTGGCGCGAATTGCATCCCGATGAATCCGATCGCCGCCCATTTGATGATGTGCAACCCCTTGTGTCTGTTCCCCGTCATGATGACAAGGAAGCCCGCGCATATCATCGTGAATCCGACCGGGTAGGCTAGTGCTTGCACTAACTCGATGAGCGGATCGAACGCGTGAATGATTTTGTCTTGGATGCTTGCTGCGCTCGCCGTCGAGGCGTACGCGGATAGGGCGGCGGTCGATAACATCACCGGTAAGAACTTGCTTTCCCCATTCACCTCCTTTTTTCGGCTCTCGGCTAAAAAATCCCGAACGCTCCCAACCGTTTCGATACGTGGTGTAAAAAACATGATGTATAACCCCTTTCGTTTTTGGTTATGCTAATCACAAAAGTGAGGTGAAAACGATGCACATCGTGATTGGCGGATTATTGATACTCGGCGGTACAGCGCTAGTGATTGCAAAAGCAACCGGTTTACTTGGATGAAAATAGTTTCGGCATGGACATTGTTGGCTTTGATATAGATTTCTTTTCTTGAGTGGGAGCGGCACTGGACTGCTCTTTTTTTTCTGCCATTTTCCGTTTCATGTCCTCGATGATGAGTTTTTTGACATACCCGCTAAAATTCCGTTTAGACACGTATTTCCATATCTGCTGTTCCACTTCATCTTTCAAGTTGAACGATACAGATTTGACATGCTTTTTAGTCATACCGATACCTCCGTTTTCGGTATTACTCTGCTCAAAATTTTTTGTCGCACAAAATGTTCCGGTAGACACGCATTTTTTCTCGTCTGCGCGCATACGCTATTACCGTAAGCGTAGCACGGTACTAGCGTGGCTCCACTTTTTAGCGGTGGAGCCTTTTATTTTGGTCATAGCGGTATTACCCGCTGCTGATAGGGAACAAGAAAACTTGGTATTACTGGTTGTCGGATTCATAACCATAACTGTTACAAATGTTCTCTATTTCAAACTGATACAACGCTTTACAAATGGCGTTGAATCGGTCGCGCTCATCGCCTTCCGTTTCCTCAAACTCCCGTTCCACACTAGCAAGTATCCAATTGAAAAGATCCTCAACCGTGACACCGTAATCGTTCAAAACCATAAGCAACCGAATCACTTTCTCCGACACTTCCGTGCGTACCATTTCATATTCCTCCTTGTTAAATAAAATCGTTATAATACTCAACCTGCGCTTCTTGAATGGCTGCAATCGGACGTTGCACATTGACTCCTTCCATATCGCGCTGTATCAACCGCTTGATGTACGCGGAAAAATTCGTCCGCTTCATCGCATGTTCATACAACGCCAGCTGGTCGGGGTCTTCAATGTTGAATGCGACCGGTTTCCTAACGATGTGCATAGACTCCCCTCCCAATTTCGAAAAATCCGATAGCGTTCGCATATATCGGGTGTTCGTATCTGTCGCGAAGAAGCGGCCACATAACATCGATGTTCGGAAAATACCGCGCCATCGGCTCTAACAGTAACTCCGCGATACCACCAACGAGATAGACCGTGTCTTCACGTTTCCAACGCTTAGATACATGTGAAAAGATACCGCGAGATAGTTCGTATAAGTCCTTGTTTCGTACACTGTTATAGCCGAAAGGGAGTGTTTCGGAATCGCGGTTGACGTATCGTTTGTTAAGAAGCGTTGCGCAATTCACTGTCGCGCTTCCAACGTCAATGATGCGTACTAACCCGTTTGTCGGCGCACTCCAAAAAGCCGATGCTCCTTCCGCTGCTACCTCGCATTTTGTGATGGTGAATGTCTTTGTTTCATCATTCACCGTTAGTGTGTGTCGTCCGATAAGCATTTCTTTAATTTTTTGCTTTTCCTCGGGTGTGTGCTTGCTAATCGGCTGGCCGACGACAATCTCATAGCGGTCAGAATTGCTATACCGATGTAACGCTAACAACACACGCATTTTCGCGTCATCATGAGCTTTGGTATCCCCCATGACCATTCCACCATAATCGGATTCAATCAGCGCAAGTGTGCCTGCAAATCCTCGCTTTCCTTCGTATTCCCACACCATTCCATCGCCGTGGTTGTTTTCAAGATTGCGTTCTTGATAATCACCTAATGCCGCACAAAACTTCATCGTTCCATTGATACCTGCAATTTTCACCTCGCTGTTTCCAGCGTCAACACCGACAATCATATGCTCACCTCCATGTTATTCAGTAGTGAATCACTAGACGGGCTGTATCGGTAGGAGTGATTCACTAGTGATTCAGTTGTTAGAGCATATGAGTGGTTGCTCGTACGCTAGAATTTGTCCTCCAAAAATATTTTGATTTTTTCACATCACATTTGGAAAGGAATAGAAAGAAACATGGAGAAAGTATAAAAAGGTGATGATACATGAAAAGTAAAATCGGGGAGATAATTGAGAAAAAAGGCTATAAGAAAAAATATGTAGCGGAACAGGTTGGAGTATCCGCGAACCAGTTGTCAAATTGGATAACAGGGAAAAATTATCCGACGGTAGATAAGGCGTTTAAGTTAGCAGAAGTGTTAAGGGTGAGTGTAGAGGAATTGTATGAGAAAGGGCAGTCATGACGCTGCCCTTCTTATTGATAATTTTCTTTTGTAAACATACCTTTTCCATCTTTATCTAACACAACGACTTTCTTTACATGGAAATACTTTTCTTGTTCAAGGTTCATTGTGTTCA
>NZ_JAILZV010000086.1 GCF_023512315.1 Anoxybacillus sp. | reverse complement strand
GATGGCAGCTGTCTTATTTGAGTATGCTCGAATATACGGGAGGAGTATGCCTAATTTTGGATAATCAACAGCCGTGAAAATAAGTAGTAGCCCAAGCATCACCCCAAGCAATCCGAGCGAACCAGCCAATAAAATCATCGGAAAGCGCAACATGCGCAAGGCAATGCCGGCAGCGTAGCGCGGAATCGTAAACGAGGCGATGCCTGTTAAGGCGACGACCATAATCATCGGTGCAGATACAATCCCTGCTTGCACTGCCGCTTGCCCGATGACGAGCGCCCCGACGATGCTGACTGCTGCCCCTGCTTGTTTTGGCAACCGAACTCCAGCTTCCCTTAATGCTTCAAACACAATTTCCATAATAAGTGCTTCTACGAGCGCTGGAAACGGGAGTAGTTCCCGTGATGCTGCCATGGTTAATAACAATGTTGTCGGCACCATTTCTTGATGAAAAGTGAGCACAGCGACGTATAAAGACGGCAAAAGCAACGACAATAAAAGAAACAAATAGCGCAACCAGCGAATCATCGTGCTAATGGCATGGCGCTGGTAGTAATCTTCGCTTGATTGCAGCAACGAATAAAACGACGCTGGAACAATGAGCGCAAACGGGGTGCCGTCTTGCAAAATTGCCACACGACCCTCAAGCAAATTTGCCGCGACGACATCCGGTCGTTCTGTATTTAACACTTGTGGAAACGGCGAATACGGATTGTCTTCAATCAGTTCTTCAATGTAGCTCGTTTCCAAAATGCCGTCGACATCAATGCGCGAAAGGCGTACTTCGACTTCTTCAAGCAATGTTTCGCTTGCAAGCCCATCGATGTACGCAACGACGACTGTTGTTTGCGTATACGTTCCGAACGTTTTTGCTTTCGTTTTTAATTTTGGGCTTTTTAGTCTACGCCGCAATAAGGAAAGATTCGTACTTAATGATTCGGTAAATCCTTCGCGCGGTCCGCGGATGACCGCTTCGCCTGTCGGTTCTTCGAGCGCCCGTTTTTCCCATTTCGCCATGCCGAGGGCGACCGCTTCCGATTGTTTATCAATAAGTAAAAGGCAGCTGCCAGAGGAAATTTGTTCGACGCATTTCGCGACCGTCTGCACGGTCGTAATATGAGATATAGGCACCGCCTCTTGTAAAAACGAAGCAAGCGTCGTTGCTTGAGCAGCTTGTTCGTTCATTAGCGAAGGAAGCACCGTTGTATTCAATTGCTCGACATTGACTAGACCGTCGATGTAAACAATGGCCGCGTTTGTTTTCCCGCCAATTTGAAACGAACGAAAGACGACGTCGCAGCAATTTTCATAAATTGCTTGCAACGTTTGCATATTTTGCGTGATATCGTGTGACAACACGTCCACTTGGTTGTCTTCCAGTTCCATAGTCGGTACGTTTTCTTTGTTGTTTTGTTTTCTTCGCTGTTTAAAAAATGGCATATGCCCCTCCCACTTTCTTACTAGGAACATGTTACCATTAGTGTTGCCGGGAAAGGGAAAAAATAGTCATGAAAAAAGAAAAAAGGCGATCATCACGACCGCCTAGTGAGGAGCGAGAGCGAATATTATCGCTGTTGCCGTCTTGCCTCCTCTGGAGTGTCAAGCCGAGTCGACCCGTTTTTTTCGATTGCTTGGTCACGGTCCGATTCGACGCGGCGTGATTCTTTTAATTTTGTTTCTTGCCGATCTTTTGCCATTTGTTTCCCTCCTTTCATCGATGTCGCTGTTAGTCTGTCACGCTTTTTCTTTTTTATACGAGGTTATTTTTTAAAAAAAGATGCAATAATGAAACTGCTAGGAGGGAATAAAATGGAAGGGCTTTATTTTTATTGGTGGGCATGGGTCGTTTGGATTTATGCCACGTTTTTGCAAAAAAAGTCAAAAACTCGTACGTGGGTAGCGGCGATGACGCTTTTATTCATTTGCGGTTCAATCTATAAAATAAACATTGCTTCGTTTTCGATCACCTATTCGTTTCTCTTTCTCTTCCTGTTTTCATTGGCAGCTGCCCGCCGCCAAATGAGCGGCTCGTTATTGTTCAGCTCGTTAGCGGTTGCTTTTTTTTCCGCTTCCGTTCGGCT
The DNA here is from genome assembly GCF_023512315.1 of Anoxybacillus sp. Taxonomy (GTDB): domain Bacteria; phylum Bacillota; class Bacilli; order Bacillales; family Anoxybacillaceae; genus Anoxybacteroides. Next base: position 10,189 of record NZ_JAILZV010000086.1, on the reverse strand, counting down.
ATTAGCGATCGCTGATCCGATTATTATCTGGGCGGATGAGCGCTGGTTGCTTGCGATTGGCACGACGATGCTTGTGTTATTTATCGAACGAAAGCCAACGGCGCGCATGTTAGCGGCGGCTATCGGCAGCTGCCAAGGGGATATCGTCTATGCGGTCGCGGTAGGCAATGTGTTTTCTTCCCCAATTGGCTCGCTTTTCTTTTTTGATGCGCTTGCGCTAACGGGCGTGCTATTATTCGCTTGGTCAGCGGTAGAACATATCCCGCAATTTATCGACGAAAAACAGCTGAAACGAAATAAGCCGCTATAGCGCTATTGTTGCGCGCCGCTCTTTTTGATAAAATAAAACAGCTTAGGAAAGGTTGTTGTTGAAAAGAAAGGGTGATAGTATGGCCAAGCCAGTAGTAGCTATCGTTGGCCGTCCGAACGTCGGCAAGTCTACGATTTTTAATCGGATTGCAGGCGAGCGTATTTCGATTGTCGAAGATGTGCCGGGCGTGACGCGCGACCGGATTTATAGCAGCGGAGAATGGTTAAACCACACGTTTTATTTGATTGACACCGGTGGAATTGACATTGGCGACGAGCCGCTGTTAGTGCAAATTCGCCAGCAGGCGGAAATCGCCATTGACGAAGCGGATGTCATTATTTTTATGACAAACGGGCGCGACGGGGTGACGGCAGCCGATGAAGAAGTCGCAAAAATTTTACACCGCTCGAATAAGCCGGTCGTGCTTGCGGTCAATAAAATTGATAATCCAGACATGCGCGACCTTATTTACGATTTTTATGTGCTCGGATTTGGTGAACCGTATCCGATTTCCGGTTCGCATGGCACAGGACTTGGCGATTTGTTGGACGCAGTCGTTTCCCATTTTCCAACACGAAGCGAAACGGAATATGAAGACGACACGATTAAATTTTGCTTAATCGGTCGGCCAAATGTCGGGAAATCGTCGCTTGTGAACGCGATTTTAGGGGAAGAGCGCGTCATCGTCAGCGACATCGCCGGAACGACAAGAGATGCGGTCGATACGACGTTTACAAGAGAAGGACAAGAATATGTCATTATCGATACGGCAGGCATGCGTAAGCGCGGCAAAATTTACGAAACGACGGAAAAATATAGCGTCTTGCGTGCCTTAAAAGCGATTGAGCGGTCTGATGTCGTGTTAGTCGTGTTGAACGCCGAAGAAGGCATTATTGAGCAAGATAAAAAAATTGCCGGATATGCGCATGAAGCAGGGCGCGGGGTCATTATTGTCGTGAACAAATGGGACGCGGTCGAAAAAGATGATAAAACGCTCATTGAATTTGAACGGAAAATTCGCGACCATTTTCAATTTCTTGATTATGCACCAATCGTTTTCGTATCGGCGAAAACGAAGCAGCGGCTGCATAAATTGCTTCCGCTAGTGAAAATGGTGAGTGAAAACCATGCGATGCGCGTACAGACGAACGTATTAAACGAAGTGATTATGGATGCGGTTGCGATGAACCCGACGCCGACGCATAACGGTCAGCGCTTAAAAATTTATTACGTCACACAAGTAGCGGTGAAGCCGCCGACGTTTGTTGTGTTTGTCAACGACCCAGAACTCATGCATTTTTCGTACGAACGCTTTTTAGAAAACCGCATTCGCGATGCGTTCGGATTTACAGGCACGCCAATTAAACTCATTGCGAGACCGAGAAAATAGCGAAGGAAGTGATACGGTGGAACTTGCGGTGTTAGGAGCAGGCAGCTGGGGAACAGCGCTTTCGCTCGTGCTTGCGGATAATGGGCATACCGTCCGGCTTTGGGGACAGCGGGAAGAACAAATCGCAGAAATTAATGAAAAACGAACGAATGAAAAATATTTGCCAGGCATTTCGTTGCCGAAAGGAATCGTCGGCCATTCGTCGCTTAGCGAGGCGTTAAACGGCATAGACACGGTCGTGCTCGCAGTGCCGACGAAAGCGATTCGCGACGTCTTAGGAAAGGTGCGCGCATGCATTCAAACGCCGATTACGATCGTTAGCGTCAGCAAAGGAATCGAGCCAGACACGCATAAGCGCATTTCCGAGGTAATTGAAGAAGAAATGGGGCCGCTTTTAACCGATGTCGTCATTTTATCAGGGCCAAGCCATGCGGAAGAAGTAAGTTTGCGCCATCCGACAACGGTAACGGTGTCGGCGAAAAACATGGAAGCAGCGGAACGCATCCAAGATTTATTTATGAATCCCCACTATTTCCGTGTTTACACGAACCCTGATTTAATCGGGGTCGAAATCGGTGGTGCGTTGAAAAACATTATCGCGCTTGCGGCAGGCATTACCGACGGGCTCGGGTATGGGGACAATGCGAAAGCAGCGCTCATGACGCGCGGGCTTGCGGAAATTGCTCGGTTAGGGTGCGCGCTCGGGGCGAATCCGCTAACGTTTTCCGGGTTAACCGGCATTGGCGATTTAATTGTGACGTGCACGAGCGTACATTCGCGCAACTGGCGAGCAGGAAATATGCTCGGCAAAGGAAAGCCGCTTGAAGAAGTGCTCGAAAGCATGGGAATGGTTGTCGAAGGGGTGCGAACGACAAAAGCTGCCTATCAGTTGGCGAAAAAACTAGGAGTAAAAATGCCGATTACTGAAGTTTTATATGACGTTTTATTTAATGGAAAAGACCCGAAAGAAGGGGCAGATTCGCTCATGGCGCGCGTGAAAACGCACGAAATGGAAGATTTGGTCAATATTTTAGGAAAATAGGCGTATGCCGACGCAGCAATAGTTGTCTGTGCATACACTATGGCGAACAATCATAGACTTGAACTTCCGGACAAAGGGTATTCGCTGAAGCAAAGCTGCCCCACTTTGCTTCAGTTTTTTTTGTGAATCTTGTATAATAATTGTCGGCAAAGGGGGAAAAAAAGATGTCGCCTGGATTAGCGAAAATGTGGATTGCCTTAACGTCGATGGCATTTATGTTTATTTCGGTGTTTTCGATTTATTTTAGCCGCTATAAAGTAAAAAATAAGATGGTGAAACTCGTATTAGCGCTGATTGCGTACGTGTTGATGATTTTCGCTGGCATTATTATTATTTTCGTCGTATTTAGTGGCCCAACACCAGAATAAGAGGATGAGTCAATATGCAGCGTGTGTTTCGATGGATCGTAGCAACTGTCGTCGTTTTCTTGTTATCCGGTTGTTTGTATCCTGATGAGCGATTAAAGCAAAACCAAATCCCATATAAAGACCAAGTCGCGAGCGTGCAAGAAGCGGTGAACGAGTATCGCCAAGCAACGGGCGGATTGTTGCCGATTCAAACGCGCGACATGAAAACACCGATTTACCAAAAATATCCGATTGATTTTCAAAAACTCGTGCCGCGCTACATTCCAGAACCGCCAGGAAATGCGTTTGAAAGCGGCGGCGTTTTCCAATACGTCATCGTCGATGCGGAAACGAACCCAACGGTAAAATTACTAGATTTACGCATCGCCGAGCAAATTCGCGATTTGAATTTACGTCTGTCGATGTATCGCGATTCTCATGGATATCCGCCGTTTAAACAAATGGTTGCGAAAGGAGTGTTTACGCTCGATTATCAAAAGCTCGGGTATAAAGAACCGCCGTATGCCGTTAGCCCTTATTCCGGCAATAATTTACCATTTGTCATTGATTATCACGGTGACATATACGTCGATTACCGAATGGATTTATATGAGGCGTTGAAAAAAACGAAGCACTCCTATAAACCGGGTGACGACATTCGCGAGGTGTTAGTGAAAAATTCGCTATTCGTTCCTGCGTATTCCCTTCCGTATACCGTCGATGGAAAAGGAGAACCGGTTTTTTTCGTTAAATAAGTCATGAACCCTTCTCGAAGGCATACATTCTAGAGAAGGGTTTTTTTCTTTTAGCAGTCATAAATAAAGCGGACAACATCATATTCATATAGTGTCCTGCTATTACGGGTCAACCGGCCCCAACGACTCAAAGACTGGAGGGGAGTCATTTGGAAAAAGTCGATATTTTCAAAGATATCGCGGAACGCACAGGCGGCGATATTTATTTAGGTGTCGTCGGCGCTGTTCGCACAGGCAAATCTACGTTTATAAAAAAATTTATGGAGCTCGTCGTCATTCCGAACATCGGCAACGAAGCGGATAAAGCGCGGGCGCAAGACGAATTGCCGCAAAGCGCCGCCGGGAAAACGATCATGACGACCGAACCGAAATTCGTCCCGAACCAAGCCGTCAAGGTGAAAGTCGACGACGGACTAGAAGTGAATATTCGGCTTGTCGATTGCGTCGGCTATGCGGTAGTCGGTGCGAAAGGATATGAAGACGAAAACGGCCCGCGCATGGTCAATACCCCATGGTACGAAGAGCCGATTCCGTTTCAAGAAGCGGCGGAAATTGGCACGCGTAAAGTCATTCAAGAGCATTCGACGATTGGGGTTGTTATTACGACCGACGGAACGATTGGCGACATTCCACGGCAAAACTACGTCGAAGCGGAAGAGCGGGTCATTCAAGAATTAAAAGAAGTCGGCAAGCCGTTTATTATGATTATTAACACCGTGCGTCCGCACCATCCGGAAACGGAGACGCTGCGCCAGCAATTGTGCGAAAAGTACGACATTCCAGTGCTGGCGATGAGCGTCGAAAGCATGCGCGAAGCAGACGTTTACAACGTGCTTCGTGAAGCATTATATGAATTCCCGGTATTAGAGGTGAATGTCAATTTACCGAGCTGGGTCATGGTACTTCGGGAAGACCATTGGCTTCGCGAAAGCTATCAAGAAGCGGTCAAAGATACGGTCAAAGACATTAAACGGTTGCGCGATGTCGACCGCGTCGTCCAACAGTTTGGCGAATACGACTTTATCGAAAAAGCAAGCCTTGCCGGGATTGAAATGGGGCATGGAGTCGCGGAAATTGATTTATACGCGCCAGATGATTTGTACGACCAAATTTTAAAAGAAGTCGTCGGCGTTGAAATTCGCGGAAGAGACCATTTGCTTCAGCTCATGCAAGATTTTGCCCATGCGAAAGCGGAATATGACCAAATTGCCGATGCGCTCAAAATGGTGAAGCAAACAGGTTACGGTATTGCAGCGCCAGCGCTATCGGATATGAGTTTAGATGAGCCGGAAATTATTCGCCAAGGGTCGCGGTTTGGCGTGCGGCTAAAAGCAGTTGCCCCATCGATTCATATGATTAAAGTCGACGTCGAATCGGAATTTGCCCCGATTATCGGCACAGAAAAACAAAGCGAAGAACTCGTCCGCTATTTAATGCAAGATTTTGAGGACGACCCGCTATCGATTTGGAATTCCGATATTTTCGGACGTTCGCTTAGCTCAATCGTACGCGAAGGCATTCAAGCAAAACTCGCCCTTATGCCAGAAAACGCTCGCTATAAACTAAAAGAAACGCTCGAACGAATCATTAACGAAGGCTCGGGTGGACTAATCGCTATCATTTTGTAAAAAAGACTCCGATTTGGGGTCTTTTTTTCTGTGAAAATAATCATTTTCATCGTTTGGTGGCGAGAAAAACTTCTTCATGGGTGTTTTTTTATGAAAAAGGGCGGAAAAGTGCCTAGAAATAAGGATTTCTGCTTGCGAACGGTGGCGACATATGATAATCTTTTATCAGTAAAACTTAGATTCTTTGCCGAAATGTGCCTCGGTTGCATAGATTTGTTGAAAATCATGTTGAATTATGGCGATGAATCGTTTAATATAGGCATGTCGACAAATTATTATTCTAATCATGTATAGAATTAGGAGAATTGGTGAAGAAATGTAATAACCTGATGGACTCGTCCTTGGGAGGAGGTGAATGGCATGAACAAAACAGAATTAATCAACGCGGTTGCAGAAACTAGCGGCCTTTCGAAAAAAGACGCAACGAAAGCAGTCGATGCTGTTTTTGAATCCATTACGGAAGCACTTAAAAATGGTGATAAAGTTCAATTAATCGGTTTCGGGAACTTCGAAGTTCGCGAGCGCGCAGCACGCAAAGGACGCAACCCGCAAACGGGCGAAGAAATGGAAATCCCTGCGAGCAAAGTTCCTGCATTTAAACCAGGGAAAGCTCTTAAAGACGCGGTGAAGTAATCGCTACATAAAAGAGCGAGAAAGAAGGGCAAGCTAGATGCGCGCCCTTCTTTTTTGCTTTTCTTTTCACTCCTATGCTAGAATCGGGGTACAGGTATACATAGCGAGATTTTTTGCAGGAGGATCAACATGGTAAACTATGAACAAATCGAACAAGCGGTTCGCTTGATTTTAGAAGCGATTGGCGAAGACCCGAATCGTGAAGGGCTATTAGATACGCCAAAGCGAGTGGCAAAAATGTATGCAGAAGTATTTTCCGGGATGAACGAAGATCCGAAAGAACATTTTCAGACAGTGTTTAGTGAAGAGCATGAAGAGCTCGTGTTGGTGAAAGATATTCCGTTTTTCTCGATGTGCGAACACCATTTAGTGCCGTTTTTTGGCGTTGCCCATGTCGCCTACATTCCGCGCGGTGGAAAAGTGACTGGTTTAAGCAAGCTCGCTCGCGCTGTCGAAGCGGTCGCGCGCCGTCCGCAGCTACAAGAACGCATCACGGCAACGGTGGCCGATGCGATTATGGAGACGCTTGAGCCGCACGGAGCGTTAGTCGTTGTTGAAGCAGAGCATATGTGCATGACGATGCGCGGCGTGAAAAAACCTGGCGCGAAAACGGTTACGGTCGCTGCACGCGGTACGTTCGAAACCGACCAAACCGCGCGCGCGGAAGTGCTTTCATTCATTAAAGGATAGGGGAGATTGTATGTATAACAGCGACTATATCGTCATTAAAGCGCTCGAAGATGGGGTGAACGTCATCGGTTTGACAAGAGGGGCAGATACGCGTTTTCATCATTCCGAAAAACTCGATAGAGGCGAAGTGTTAATCGCCCAATTTACCGAGCACACGTCGGCTATTAAAGTGCGGGGAAAAGCGCTCATCCAAACGCATCACGGCGAAATTCATTCCGAGGGCAAAAAATAAGCCATTCAATGAACCGACTTTTCATGCTATAATTAAAGGCGTTATGTTTTGAATCTAGGGGAAGCAAGGGTGATTACATTGAAATCGATTGTAACGAAAATGGCGATGTTAAAAGAGCAAATTGAACGTTTTCTTCACCATCCGTATTTGTTGCAGCACGTTCCGTTGCAACCGATTGATGAGGATCGAATTTTATTGTCGCTGTCGATGTTTGAGCACGACCAAGATGACGCTGACAGCTATATCGTTCCGATGATGCTTGTCCAAATCGCCCTTGATACCCACGATGAAGTGACCAATTCGCTCCCGACCCAAACCGATGACGAACGAAAGACACGGCAGCTAACGGTGCTAGCGGGAGATTTGTATAGCGGGCTTTATTATGACTATTTGGCGAAGCGAAACGACCTCACGACGATTCACGTGCTAGCCGAAGCGATTAAAGAAATTAACGAACATAAAATCCGCCTATATCAAAAAGACATTAGCAAACTCGAATCGCTATTTCACAGCATCGCCGTCATCGAATCATCGCTTATTGCGAAAATTGGCGAACATCTGTCACGGCCGCTATGGTCAAAATTTGCGTACCACTATTTATTGCTCAAGCGGCTCATTCGCGAAAAAGAGCAGTTTATCCAACACGGGACGTCCGTTCTTTTTGAGGTAATGGCAACGATTGTCTTTCCGAAAAACAAAGCGATAACAAAAGAGCAAAACCATTATTTGTCCCACATTTGCACCCGTTATATCGAGCACTGTAAAGCAGAGTTGCTCAACTTTTCGCTCGACTGTAACGAACTATTGCATATGCGGCTAACAGAACTAATCGGCAGTTTTTCTGTTGCCACAAAAAAGACGGTGGAAGAAGGGTAAAAGATGCAACGATCGAAAGAAGAACGGGTTCACCACGTATTTGAAAAAATATATGAAAATTACGATAAGATGAATTCGGTCATTAGCTTCAAGCGCCATATCAAATGGCGCAACGAAACGATGAAGCGAATGAACGTCCAAAAAGGGGCAAAAGCGCTAGATGTTTGCTGCGGAACCGCGGATTGGGCGATCGCGCTTGCCGAGGCGGTCGGACCGGAAGGCGACGTGTATGGGCTTGATTTTAGCCAAAATATGTTGCGTGTCGGCGAGCAAAAAGTGAACGAGCGCGGCTTAACAAACGTGACGCTCATCCATGGAAACGCGATGGAACTGCCGTTTCCAGACGATACGTTTGACTACGTGACGATCGGCTTTGGGCTGCGGAACGTCCCAGATTATATGACCGTATTAAAAGAAATGCACCGCGTCGTAAAGCCAGGCGGGAAAGTCGTCTGCTTGGAAACGTCGCAGCCGACGCTATTCGGCTTTCGCCAGCTATATTATTTTTATTTTCGCTTCATTATGCCGCTATTCGGGAAAATTTTCGCCAAAAGCTATGAAGAATACTCGTGGCTGCAAGAATCGGCGCGCGAGTTTCCAGGGATGGACGAGCTAGCGCAAATGTTTTATGACGCGGGCTTTGTCAACGTCGAAGTGAAGCCGTTTACGTTTGGGGTAGCGGCAATGCATTTAGGGTATAAACCGGAAATAAGGTGACACGGATGAAGCTACAAATGTATTCGTTTTTGCATGCGGATTTGCAGCTCGTTGAAAAAGAACTGGAAGCGGCGATTCAATCCGATTATTCGCTATTGAGCACCGCGTCGCTTCATTTACTGCAAGCGGGCGGCAAACGGATTCGCCCGGTATTGGTGTTGCTCGCTGGCAAGTTTGGCAACTACGACATTGAGCGGATGAAGCACGTTGCCGTGGCGCTTGAATTGATTCATATGGCTTCGCTCGTCCACGATGACGTCATTGACGATGCGAACTTACGGCGCGGACGGGAAACGATTAAAGCGAAATGGAACAACCGATTTGCGATGTATACGGGGGACTATATTTTCGCCCGTTCGCTTGAAGCGATGTCGCACTTAAACGACCCGCTGGCGCATCGCGTATTAGCGCGGACGATTGTCGAAGTGTGCCGAGGGGAAATCGAACAAATTAAAGACAAATATTGCTTCGAGCAAACGTTGCGGACGTATTTGCGGCGCATTAAGCGGAAGACGGCGCTACTGATTGCCGTCAGCTGCCAGCTTGGGGCGATTGCAGCGGGCGCTCCGAAAGAAATCGTCGATCGCCTCTACTTGTTCGGCTATTATGTCGGCATGTCGTTTCAAATTACTGATGACATTCTCGATTTTATCGGCACGAAAGAACAGCTTGGCAAACCAGCAGGAAGCGATTTATTGCAAGGAAATGTCACGCTGCCGGCATTGCTCGCGATGAACGATGCGCGCGCGAAAGAAAAAATTATGTCGGTCACTCCGCACACCTCGGAAGAAGAAATGCACGAAATTATTGCGCTTATTAAGCAAACAGAAGCGATTGATGAATCATACGCCTTAAGCGACCGCTATTTACAAAAGGCGTTTTCCGTGCTAGAAACGTTGCCGAAAAATAAAGCGCGCGCGGCGTTATATGAAGTCGCGAGATATATTGGCAAGCGGAAGTTTTAACCGCTTTCATTTTGTATTGCACGCAGCGGAAATCAATGGTACTATTTTGGTGGGAATCCTGTTCCTAGTACATAATTTTGTAGGGGTGGAGTATACGTATGGAAAGAACATTTTTAATGGTCAAACCAGATGGGGTTCAACGCAATTTAATCGGCGAAATCGTCGCTCGCTTTGAGAAAAAAGGGTTTCAACTTGTTGGCGCAAAATTAATGCAAGTATCGCGCGAACTAGCCGAGCAACATTATGCGGAGCATAAAGAGCGCCCGTTTTTTGGCGAATTAGTCGATTTCATTACGTCTGGTCCGGTATTTGCGATGGTATGGGAAGGAGAAGACGTGATCGCAACTGCGCGCCAAATGATGGGGAAAACAAACCCGAAAGAAGCGCTTCCAGGCACCATCCGCGGCGACTTTGGCGTGACGGTCGGCAAAAACGTCATCCACGGTTCGGACTCTCCAGCGAGCGCAGAACGCGAAATCAACTTATTCTTCAAAGAAGAAGAGCTTGTCAATTATTCGAAGGTAATGAACGAGTGGGTATATTAATCAATGGGCGATTGGCTCTACGGACGAGCCAGTCGCTTTTCTTATCCATCATCAAGGAG
>NZ_JAILZV010000085.1 GCF_023512315.1 Anoxybacillus sp. | reverse complement strand
GATGGCAGCTGTCTTATTTGAGTATGCTCGAATATACGGGAGGAGTATGCCTAATTTTGGATAATCAACAGCCGTGACTTTATCATTTAAATTTTTAAAAATAGGTAAAAAAGCATCATAATTTGCAAAAGTTAAAATAGCAGTTACAGTAGAACCTATTAAAACAAAAGAATGTAAACAATTACTGTATAGCTTCAAGCGGTTTGCAATCATAAAATGAGCATTTCTAGAAAGTTCCGCCTTTTTTCTTAGCTTCTTAATCTGATTTTTTTTATCCTGCAATTCCATTGCTATTCTCCTAACACAAACTTTTATTATTATGATAAAAAAGCAGAAGTGTTCTAGACATCTAACACTTCTGCTCTCCCAAAGTTGTTTTATTTTGTCAACATCAACGCTTACAAACGACTCTCTATTCGATTAGGAGCATTCTACTTCGCCTGCTAATATCTTTTTAATCATATTGTCAATGTATGTTTCTTTATCGTCATATTGGAATAAAATATTTCGTTCTTCCATTTCCTCTTTAGAAAGCTTATACCCTGTATCTATAAGATCAGCGTGAAGCGTATTTGATATGATAAAAGAGTTTAAAATAATCGATTTATCATTCAATTTTGTTTCCATCTCTTTGATAGTGCGATAGAAATTCAGCTTTCCGTCTGTTATAGAATGATACTTAATTCCTTTCGGGTCAGCAAATGTAATGTATTGCTTGTTATTGTACAGTATCCAGATAATAAAATCTGGATAAAAACCGCCGGCTTCAAAGAATCCTATGCCGCGTCCTCTGGTTTGGTTTCGGAGTAAATATAGTTCTTTGTCTTTAAAAAACTCCTTGTTTTTCTCGTAATAATTTTTTAAATCTATAACAAATTGGTATTCGTCTTCATTCAATGCTACCGGCTTTACTTTTATCGCTGACGTTTTGCCTTCTAGAGAAATAAGCGGTTGATATAAATGCTGTTCGACAGAAAAAACTTTTAACTGTCCAAATTCAAGATTTGGTAATTCTTTTTTCTCAATTGCTGCCTTCAGCTTTTTCAGTTCTTCCAGCACACTTTCTTCATTAGCTTCTAAAGTCAATTGGTATTCATTAACAAAATTTTTATCAGTTTCATCTAGTTCATAATATTCCATATGAGGAGCTTCCCACTCTTTTTTAGCATTCAAATATTGCTTTTCACAATATTTCTTGAGTAAAGCAACAGCGATTTCTTCCCAACGTTTTACTTTCTCAAAACGCGAAAACTCAAGCTCTCGTTCCGGAATAAGAAGAATATACCATGAATTGTCTAACAATAACTCCCTTAGCCGTTCTTTAGATAACTGTAAATTATACCATGAACGTTCGTTCTTAAATCGTTGCATTTCAAAATAAATGGTATCCATATTCATAAAAGCAATATGAAATGGCTTAAAGGTTGTTTCATTTAGTGTCGCTACTTGTGTTTCACGAACGTTTGTTGTGTTACTATCACGGAATTGAATTTTTGGATACCAATTCACTATAATTTTTTCACTAGTAGGAACTGGTGTACTCAGCTTTGCTAATTCTGGTCTTGGTCCCTGTTTTTTGAAATTAATTCCTTCTTTAAGACGGAGGGCTTTTAATTTGAGTTTTCTTTTTTTGTATGTTTTAAGAACCGGTAGTGTAATTTCTTCGTACTCAGTTTCCGTCTTTATTCCTTCTTCCTCTAACATTTCTTTAAATTGCTGCATGTAATCTGCCCGAATGCCAAAAATATTTAATGTTTCAACAAACTTTAAGTATTTAAGATTTGGGACTTGAGGAATTTCTCCCTTTAAGGCATCACTTCTTTTTAAGCTAAATTTATATCCTTTTAAACGGACTCCTCTTCCAAACAATTGTATGACTTGGGTTCCTTCTTTTTTACCAATATTCATGAGACCCATTGTACTTACTCGCCAACTGCTCCATCCTTCGGTAAATTTTTTAGAACCAATTAATACATTTATAGTTGAATCTTTTTTATCAATCTTATGAAAGTATGACTCAGAAAAGTCCCGTTCTGTTGTTACTAATTCAGGATATTCTTCACATAGATTCCATAACTGCGGAGCGTCACCGACGTTAATAATTCCAAAAGGTTCATGTTCTCCGAGCCTTAAAGCCAGTTCGTTTTCTTGGCCTTTTAATTTTTCAATTCTCAAAGTTGTTTTTGCCATTGTGGAATTGAAAACGATCTTTAAAATATCATAATAAATTTCTTGAGGTTCCAATCCTAATGCCTTTAAATATGGGAAAGAGTTTCTAAATATTTCTTGTCCTTTAGTATCTAATAATCCCGGTTTTCCACTTAATAAGGCTTTAAGCAAATCAATACTTTCTTTTTCTTCTTTAACAAATCGGGAAATAAATAACAAAATGTCAATAACATCAGATACTTTTCGACCATTTTGTGTTCGCAAAGCATTTACGCTACCACCGACAAATATCCATAAAGGCTTTTCCAATAAAAAAGGACGGTACGCAACTTCATTATTTATATAAATTTTCATTTGCTGATAAAACGATAATAAACATGCTGTTAAATAAAGATGCCGTATACTCTCATCCTTGTCCTTTTCCAAATTTAAAATTTGATATTCTTTTCCGTATCCATCAGCATGAAAATAGCGGTAAGAATAATCAAATAAAATACATTTTGAATACTCATCTATGAGTTCTTTTTTCTTGCTTACTGCTTGTCCAAAAGTTGCTGAATACTCAAATGCAAATCCCTGTTCACTTAGTTTCTCGCGCTTAGTTTTCCAGTCTTCTCCACTGGAGCCCCGATGCCCTTCATCAACTAGAACAAGATTATTCCCCTCAAATGTATCAATGGCTACCGTTTTTTCTCCTGCTTCGTCTTTTATCTTGTGGATATCGATAATTGAAACTTCCTTACCTCGGAATAAACCGTCTTGTTTTTTATCAAATAATACAGCTTGAATACCTGACTTTTCAAATTCCCTTAAATGCTGTATTGATAAGTCCTCACTTGGAGTAAGAAGAATAATTTGTCCTAGTTCATCTTGGCGATGATTATTATAGAAGTAGTGTTGATATTGTTTAATATTAACGTGCATCAACAATGTTTTTCCAGAACCAGTTGCGTTCCAAAAAGCTAACTTCCTTAAGTCATCTTCTTTATACGGAGATAGTTGCTCTTTCTTTGGTAGTTCTTTATTAAACTCTTCGATTAAATCATTTAAATCATTAAGTAACTGTTCCCGCTGATGAAAATAACGGTCTAAGTATATTTCAGTAAAAAGTAGCGAAAGATATTGGAAATATTTCCATTTTATTCTTTCCTCGCGCTTTTCACTTATCTCAAAAGTATAGCGAACAATATTTTCATCATATTGCCTTAGCATTTCCTTTGTAAGGTTTTCCCGTTCAACCAGTCTTGAAGTTAGATGATGATAAAATCGCGAAACATTATCAACATCTATTTCTTCTAATGAAGCATCTTTCATATCTTTGGTTAGACTTTCAAAGCTATCTGCTTCGAAAAGACGAAGCAGATAGCGATTAAGTATCAACTGGTCACTTAAAAGCAACTTTTTCTTATTAGTTCCTCTTATTTTGGCCATTTTTTCACCACCTATACATCACGAACATCAAACATAAGACGCTTAAATTCTTCTTCAATTAAAACGACTTTCCATTTGTTCTCATCCAATTTTAAGTTTTCAAGATGGTTATCCCCATTAACGTAAATACGGTCGAACTCTGAATCACGGGAGTTGTAACCTTGTTTTACAAAGAACTTTTCTAAATCTTCATTTGTTGTTTCAAGTAGATTACGCCATATAATCAAAACTTTCTCCCCTGAACGTAATTCACCTTTTATAACTTGAAAACCACGAATAAAATCCATTTGTTTAACATGCAAACCTAACAAATAATTAAACGTTTCAACTAGGTCAACTTTTTGAATCTTTGTCTCTGTTCCATTTGTAATTTTCATTTTATAATCAAACGGATTTTTAAACTCGTCTAAATTTAACAATGAGGCACTTCCTTCTGCTTCAATATCAATCATGTAAGAAAGCATATAGTCTTCTCTAGCTTCGGGGGACATATATTCGTCAATTACTGTTTGTTGCTGTTCAGTACGCTTTAATTCAATATTGTTAAGTGCATCTTCATATGACTCTAATCGCATATATTTAAACATATGACTTATACCTTCACGAGAAACAGGATTTCCATCTTTCCAATCTCTAGAATAAATGGCTTTTTGAATACGTGGCTTTAGAACTGTATCAAAGTATTCTCCCATTTCTACCAGTAAATATCTCCGCTCTCTTGAGTCATCTCTTATTAAATCAATCACTGCATGTCCAGTTGTTCCCGAACCAGCAAAATAATCCATTATTAATGGGTTCTCGATATCATAAGTTGATGCATCAATCAAATCTTTAACTGTATATAGTGACTTAGGATAAGGAAAGAGACCTTTGTTTCCAAATAAATCAGAAATTAAGTTAGTCCCGTAAGTTCCAGCGTTATATCTCTTATCAGTCCAATTACTAAACAAAGTAGTTCTTTTATCAGTATTAATAACAACTTGATAAATCGTGTAATTTTCACTGCATTTTAGTAAGTTTTTCTCTAGTGCTTTCAAAGCACCTTCATAAGATAAACGCCATACCCTTTCACTTCCATCTCTGCTTATAGGGTAAATTCTTAACCATCCCTCTGCTGTTTTACCTTTTGGATAATCATTTCCAACAGGTGGTTTTTCTAAGCCTTTTACTTCATAAGTTTTTTCGTCAACTAAAACAGCATAAAAACTATTTGGTCTACCGTACCTAAAATTATTTTCAGCTGTCCCACTTCTCATAAAACTTCGTAGCTCTATTGAATCTTCTTTTGGGCTACCACTTAAAATATTTTGATTTTCTGGAATCATTATAATTGCATATTCATGAGTTCTTGATATGTTAGAACCACCACTTCCTTGAGGATGGTGATTAACTATTACCATATTTCTATCGTATCCTAGGAAGATACTATCGGCTAATTGGCTTAGATTTATTAACTCATAATCATCTATTGCCATAATAAAAACACCATCATTACGAAGAAATTTTTTCGATAGAGAAATTCTGTTTTCCATAAGAGTCAACCAAGAAGAATTTTTAAAATTATTCTTGTATATAATTTCTGATGGTCCAGTATTGTACGGAGGATCGATATATATACTTTTCACTGTGTTACTATACTTTTCTTTAATTAAGTTTAACGCTTGAAAGTTTTCACCATGTATCAGTATCCCTTCAATTTGTTCATCTAAATCATCAAAGTGGGACAACAGTTTGTTAACAAATTCATTACTAAAAAATTTAGTATCAATTACTAGATACTGATTCTGTTTTAAAAACTCTGTTGTAAGGGGAACACTAAACCCAATTGTTGTTAAATCATTTTCAATTTTATCTATAGCAAATAATTTTTTCCACTCTTCGATTTGTTCTTTATTATCAATGATTTCTTGGTAAAGCTCTTCCGGAACCCTGTCTAACGTTACACAATAATTTGATTCAACAACAAATTTCTTCTTAAGCCATAGTTTTTTTTGAAAATTCTCAATTTGCTCCAAAAACTTAATAATTTTGTTACCAATAGATTTGATTACTTTTACTTTAGAGATATATTGTTCAAAGCGTTTCTCATTTTCGGTATCTAAATCATCAAGATGCATAATTTCGTTTTTTATATAAAAGTCAAGTTCTCTTCGCAGGAACCTCCCTAAATCCTTATGAATAAAATAATCGAATGTGTTCCTCGCTGTATAATCATTTAAATGTTTTTCTAAAATAGTTCGATTTTTATTTTTTTCTGTTGGTGATAATGTTTTTAGTTCAGCGACCCAATTTTCTAAACCGTCATAATTAAAAATTCGTTCAATCGTTTCCTCATTAATTTTTTCTCTTTTACGTTTTTGCTCATCTGGTCGATATTCAAAGCGAATAATTAATTCACCATTTTCCTCAACTATTGGCTCATTATCGGTTAATATAAAACGCCGTTCTTTTCCTTCCTGCTCTTTATTGTTATTTTGTTCGGTACTTGCTTCAACTAACTTAAAATGAACTTTCCTTCCCGAAGGTAATGTAAACGTGTAATCCCGAAAATGTTCAGAAGATTTTACATAGTATTGATCAGCATTTGCCCAATGAAGTTTTACTTCTTCACCTTCATAAGGAATAGCATAAACATCTTTTTTATAACGGCGTAATGAAATAAAATCACCTTCATGGTAATAACGTTTAAAAAAGTTAGTTAAATCAGAATAGACTTCATTTTCTAAAGCAGTAATGTCTACTCCTTTATTTAATTGCTCTTGAAGTGCTCGATATTTTTCCGAGCTTTCTTTAGCAACACCCATTTCAGCAAGCTGATTTTCTAACTTAACTATTTCTTGTTTAATTGCTTCGATATCTGCATTTCGATATTTTTCAAAAGCTTTTTTTACTTGAGGCACTAATTCATTTTCTAAAAACCGCTTAATTTCTTCTCGCTTTTGATTCATAATGCGATAAATCCCAAAATCTAAATCAGCTTGATCAAACTGAAACATTTCTTCTAGCACTTTTATAAATTTTTCTAACTGCGTACTCACTTTCATTCCTCCTGTTACACGACTGTCCAACGTATCGTAAATAACTCTTCTTTTTCTGTTTTTTGCACAAGCTGTTTCTCAAGCTCATCTATCAGTTTATCACGCTTTTCCATAATTTCATCTTCTATATCAAAAATTTGTTGTCTTTGCCTACGTTGTTTGTGCTCTAGTTCTTTTATATTTTTCTGTATCTCATGTTGTTCTTCTGTAGAAACTGCTAGGCGTGCACGTCGTTTTAATTCTTTTATTTTTGCTTTTGTATCACTTAACTCCCTTTCAGCAGCCAATATTAAATCATCTGCCCATTTCTCTAGGCGTTCGCGTTCCTCATGGAAAAAGCGGTTATTATTTTCAAGAGACTGGCTAATTGTCGCAGCTACATGGCGTTCAACATCAACTTTTAATTTTTGTTCAATCGTTTTTGACCATGTTGTTGGTTCTTTTACGATAGCAGAACAATTAAATAACTTCTCACAAATTTCTTGATCTAATACTTCTCCATCATCCGTTACAGCGTTAAACAACAAGTATTCTTCACGCTGATAAGAATGAATAACTAATTTCGTTAGTGTTAGATAACCACTCTTTCCTTTTAATGCTTCAATAACAGAAATCTTAAAAGGATGATTCGTAATATCAAACACTAACTCTTTCGGTGGAGTAATAACCTTTTTACCTCGCTCTAGAACATATTCTCCTAATGGGTGTGATAAGCGATATACCTGATATAAACTATTTTGTTTATCTTTATCCTTAGAGATTAATTGGTAAGTTCCTGAATAAGTTTCGCTGTTTTTAATTGGCTTAATTAGCTCAAACTGTAGTTTATCATCCTTAAAACTTGCATAATCCTCTAAAATAACCTTAGTTAATGACCAAAACATTTTAGTAAAGCGGTCTAAATGGTGTTTGGTATTATCAAGATGCAATTTAAAACGGCTATGAACATCCTCATCAAAGTATTCAAGTAAGCTCTTTCGTGTATCTTCCATTTTACTTTTAATTTGACTTTCTAACTCTTCTTGAAGTTGTTGAAAAGCAGCTTGTATTTCTTCAGGTGTACGACACTGTTGGTAAATACTCAAAATTCTTTTTTCAAAATCCACGCCTGATTCGATGGTTCCTAAAACTTCATCGGAAGCACCTAAAATTCCAGTAAAAAGGTTAAATTTGTCTTTTAGAAGTTCATATACCCTTTTATCAGCATCGTTTCTTTGATTTAAAAAATTGATAACGACTACATCATGCTGCTGGCCATAACGATGACAGCGACCAATACGTTGCTCGATTCTTTGCGGATTCCAAGGCAAATCATAGTTTATAATAAGTGAGCAAAATTGCAAGTTAACACCTTCAGCAGCCGATTCAGTTGCAATCATAATTTCCGCTTCATTGCGAAAATAATCAATAAGTGCTTGTCTCATGTCTGCTGTTTTAGAACCGCTTACTCGGTTTGTACCTTGATTTTTTTCAAGCCACTTTTCATAAATTCGTTTTGAATCACCATCTGTATTAGTGCCATTAAAAATAACTAACTTACCTGAAAATCCGTTCGCCTCTAGAAAATTCTTTAGATATTCTTGTGTGCGTTTTGATTCTGTAAAAATTAATGCTTTCTTTTGCGCCCCCATCTTACTCATTTCTTTAAAACCTGTATCAATAGCAGTTAACAAAGCGCGTGTCTTACTGTCAATCTTAATAGAACGAGCCCATATAATGTAACGGTCTAATTCTTCAATTTCTTTCAACAACTTTTCCTTATTGATTTGTGTTTTTATGTTCTCTGTATCTTCTTCATCTTCCTCATCAATGAAATCATATTCCATTTCATTTTCAGCTACTAATTCTTCAAGCCAATCATCTTTCTCTTCCTCTTGTTTCCCTTCGGTTCTCAACAGTTCTACTAATCTTTCTTTCATTGTCTGTAGTGTACCAGCAACAGCTTGGGAAGAGGAAGCTAATAATTTTCGAAGAATAAGCGTGGTCAGTATGCGTTGTCGTTGCGGAATAGCATATGTATCTTCCCGTAATAAAAAGTTTGAAATCGCTTGATAAAGCTCTTGCTCGTCATCTGTCGGTGTAAATGGTATAGTATACGCTTTTCTTTCAGTATAACGTATATATTCTTGCACTTGCGAACGTAATGTTCTATGACAAAAACGCTTTAACCTTGCTTTTAATTCTTCCAAATCTCTATCATTACTCATATATTGGCTTCGGAAAGCACCAATATCCCCAAAAATATGGTCGTCAATGAGTGTCGAAAGACCGTAAAGCTCTAATAACGAGTTTTGCAACGGTGTTGCAGTTAATAAGAGCTTTTTTGTATCTTCGGTTGCCCATTTAATCCCTGCACCTAGTTTGTTATTTTTGCGATATACATTTCTTAATTTATGGGCTTCATCAATCACTACTAAATCAAAGCCAGCTAAACGAATTTCATTACGCTTACGATTAGCGAAATGATATGATGTAATAATAATTTTATCTTGAGAAAACGGATTGCCATACCCGTTACGACAAAATTCATTAAATGATTTTGTTTCTAAAATCACATTGGGCAAGTTAAACTTTTCTGTTAACTCGGCACTCCATTGTTTACGAAGTGAAGCAGGACAAATGATGAGTAATTTTCTCTTTCTTTCTGCCCAATATTGACAAAGCACAAGCCCCGCTTCAATCGTTTTCCCAAGACCAACTTCATCTGCCAATAACACACCTTTCGACAAAGGAGAACGAAACGCAAATAATGCAGCCTCAATTTGATGTGGGTTCAAATCAACGTTTGCATCAAATAACGATCGAGAAAGCTTTTCAACTCCCTCATCTGCCGATTGTCGCGTTAATTCATTCGCAAAATATTTAGCATGATAAATTGTAGACATTATGACCACCTGCGTTCTATCCTATGTAGTATTTTACCAAAAACTGCTTCCTCTAGATCAATCCCTAATTCATAATGGAGCATACATGACGACATCTGTTATTTCATCTTTAACATTTTCAAAGTTATATTCACTCTCCCATCCCCCAACTTCCTTTTTTTGATTCCACGAACAGCTCCGGCAACTCTTTTGCTTTAATATGTTCAACGTTGTTATCACGACTAATATTCGGGGTATCCGACAGGGCAGATGATCCTAGAATTGTCATACCTATTTCACTTCATTTCGACATAGTTCCATTGTATCAAAACCAAAATAACAAAAACTGTCGAACTTCGTCGATATCATGCATCAATACAAGAAAAAAACTTCTCGAAGACAATACTTTGCGCTGTTTTTTCAAATCACCAACTCCTGAATACATGTAAAATCAAGCACAAAAAAGAGCCATAGATCCTACAATCCACGTTGCAAAACTTCAGGCGGGCTTTCACTCCTACATCTTCACCTAGGGCGATGGCTGCCTGTTCCACTGAACGCTTTGTGTGATTTTTATCTATTACGCCGGTATTGTCAAGCATTCATGACACCCCAAGCCATGCATACATAAGGAAAAAAACAAAAATCATTGTCAACATCGTACCTAACACAGTTTCATTATGAATGTCTCGACCTTGGTGCAGTTTTTTCAACAACAACACAACATTGAGAAACCATAGCCCTGAGACGAGAGGCAAGACGACCAAATGGAGATAAATCATACATTCACTTCCTTTTCTTCCATTATATCAGCGATACAAAAAGACAGGAGCTATTTTACTTCTGCCGTTATCCTTTAAACAAGCTCCAACACCACGCTTCCTTTTAGGGCAAGCGCTTCGCCATCGCGTAAAAGCGGTTCGTTTTTCATAAGCGACACGCCGTAGAAAGGAATCATTTTTCTAACATTTGTACACAATAAACATTTTGTTCTTCTCCTTTTCATCATCCGTAATCGTATTAATATACATGTTGGATGAGTTGCTGTAGCCTAGTCCTGGGCTCGAAAAAGGAGCGCCACCGACCAATCCAATTTGCGTTCCGTCTTTATTTTGGACATGGTATAGCCCGCCTTCGATTTTGCGCGTAGTAACCGATTTTATTTTCGCTTTTTGTTTCAACCATTTCGCAAACTCTTTTGCTATGTATGCTTGGTTTAGCTCTGCTTTATATGTTTGCTCTTCTTCCACACCGTACAACAATGTTTCGTTTTTTGCGATTTTTTCGTTCGCTAAATGATCCCCTCTCACAAAGGCTGGTTCCGTAAAAATGAAACGAAACTCTTCGATTTGTGAAAGCTCCTTTTTTAGCTCTACAAAAGCATATAACGTGAAATGAGCTGCCGCAACAGAAAGTTTGCTCCCTTTTTGCATATGCTTTTTGAGCACATCCCCTACTAAACCACGTTGTTTGTTATCAATCATTCCTTTGGACATGTCACATCGGAACTCCTTATTTGTTAGTTACAAAACCTATTTCGACATGATTTTATTGTACCAAAATAAAGATGACAGAAACTGTCGAAATTAGTCGAAAACGTGCGTCAATACGAGAAAAATAAAAAGCAATCCCCCTCCCTCACTGCCAAGGAAGGGGGCATTTCATCAATAAAAACAAAAGGAGCGACACGATGCCGCTCCCCTTCTTGACCTGTCATCCATATGAACGACAGCGTTTATTCTGCACATGATTATACAACAAAAATATGACGTGTCAAGACACATTTTCACACCATCATTGTAACGTCGCCGATTGCATAGTGGTAAAACAAAAAGCACCAGGCTCCCCTGGTGCTCTGGTGCTAGCAACATGTTCGTTTGTTCTCTTTCTCTTCGCAGCAATCTTCCTTTTCTTCACAACAATCTTCTTTCTCCTCGCAACATGCGTCGTCTTTGACCTCAATGATTTGCACATTGCAACAATCTTTTTCTTTTTGCTCAAATAATCTTTTAAACATATGAATCTCCTCCATTTATATGATGTAAAACAAAAATCCTGATAAGGTCGCCATCGAGATGACCGAGGCGATGAACGCCCAAACGAGTTTCTTATGAAAAATGCTATGCAGTAGTGTAATCTCTGGTAAGCTTGCGCCCGCGGAGCTAATCATAAGCGCCATGATCGGGCCGAGCGCCATCCCTTTCGCAAGAAGCATTTGCGAAATAGGTATCATCGTAGAGAGACGGATGTATAGAGGAATGCCGATGATTGCCGCAAGCGGAACAAGCCACCATGTATCACCTCCCATATAGGTTGAAATCCATTCCGTCGGCACAACGCCATGGATGAATGCGCCAATTCCGGCTCCTAACAATAAATACGGATATACCGTTTTCATGAGATGAAGCGTCTCATGCCACGCTTCTTTGAACGTCCGTTTTTTCCCGATATCCACGTTTCCTTTCACAATCACGCGTTTGACTGCACGTTCAAATCCGAACACTTCTAGCATAAAACCGATGAGAATCGAAAGTATCGCCGTCAATAGTGTATATACGGCGGCTACTTTGATGCCAAGCAATGCGGTCATTATCGTTAAAATCGTCGGGTCAAGTACAGGAGAAGCGAACAAAAAAATCATGACAAGCCCGAACCGAACGTTTTTGTTTAAGAGCGACACGACGACCGGGATGGTCGAACATGAACAAAATGGAGTCACAAATGCAAACATGACAGCAATGATTGCGCCAATGAGCGGATGGCGCTCTGCCAACAGCTGTTGCATGCGATCGTAAGGAATGTATC
>NZ_JAILZV010000084.1 GCF_023512315.1 Anoxybacillus sp. | reverse complement strand
GAGCTTATCAAGGTTACTAATATTGACCTAGATGAGCTTTTGGGTGTATTGGAAAATCAAAAAAGAGCTATCTTAAATAGAGGTATTGAGGAAATTAATTTTTGGAGACGAGAAATTGAAACTATAAGACAGTATAGTAGGGAAAAAGCGATAGAAGAACTAATAAAGGCTAAAAAAATAAATGCGAAAATAGAAAATATTGAGAAGTTTATAAGGGGTTTGTAAAATGCTGAATTCAATTCTACTTGGTGATTCAATAGAAAAAATTAAGGATATTGCTGACAATTCCATCCATGCAATAATATCAGATATTCCTTATGGAATTAGTTATGATGATTGGGATGTTTTGCATAATAATACTAATTCTGCTTTGGGCGGACAATCAGAGGCACAGGTGAAGGCTGGTAAGGTATTTAAAAGAAGAGGGAAGCCACTGAACGGCTGGAGCGAGGCAGATAAGAAAATACCTTATGAATATCAAGAATGGTGTTCAAAATGGGCGAGTGAATGGTTAAGAGTTTTAAAACCGGGTTCTAGCTGTTTTATATTTGCTGGAAGGAGATACGCCCATAGGTGTATAGTTGCATTGGAAGATGCAGGATTTACTTTTAAAGATATGCTGGCTTGGGAGAAAAACTCCGCGCCACACAGAGCACAAAGGTTATCTGCAATATACCAGAGAAGAGGGGATAATCTAAATTATGAAAAATGGTCTGGTTGGAAAGTCGGTAATTTAAGGCCCTTATTTGAGCCTATCTTATGGTTTCAAAAACCTTATAAAACTGGAGGAACGATAGCAGATAATGTTTTGAAACATGGGGTTGGAGCATGGAACGAGCAGGCACTTGAAAAATACAATACTTTAGACAGCGGCATTGAAATAAGCTCTAATATTATTAAGGTGGCAACGGATAAATTTGATAGTGGCTTGCATGAAGCTCAAAAACCATTAAGACTAATGCAATTTTTAATTGAATTGGTAACAATGGAGGGTCAAATAGTTTTAGATCCATTTGCTGGGTCTGGAACTACATGTGTAGCAGCAAAATTATTAAACAGAAATTTTATTGGTATTGAGGCTAAAAAAGAATATGTGGATATAGCAAATGAAAGATTAAAAAATCCTAAATTTGCTCTGAAGTGTGAACAGATAAGTTTTAGAGTAACGGATTAAATAAAGTGAGGATAAGTTCAATTAAATTGACTATAAAGATGTGCTACACTCGCAGGGCTAGTTGAGTGTTGAACCCAACTAACAAGGAGCAGGTACGTGTGGAATACGTATGACAAAAGAGACCGCGGGGGTCTCTTTTTTAGTGCTGCGCGTTTAGGGCAAAGTGGATGAAGTTTTTTAGAAAAGATGGACCAAAGCCCTAACAGTGAATACATTAAATAGTGACTACAACAGGAGGTGAAGGGCGTGAGTTTCCCGAATATCCCAGAAGACATAAACCCGATCGAAGGGTTTGATAAAGAACAAGTCGCGCTTTTTTTGTTAGCGTCGATTGCGTTTGAAGAGTTGGCGTTAGCGCACGTAATGAACGCCGAGGCGGAAAAGCTGCAATTTGCCCTCGGAACGCTTGATGACAACGACCCAGTGGTCGAGGACTTAGACGATTTGTTACAGATTAACCGCAGCGTGGAGCGGGTGTTGCGCACGGTCGTCAAAAAAGAAATGATCCTCCAATTTAAGCTGGAGGATGTCGTGGACTTTTTGTTGGATGATTGAAAGACATAAAGGGGCGATGGCGGTCGCCTCTTTTATGTTAAAATGGGATATGAAACTTTTTCATAAACCACTCATCGTCGTACACTCGTTTTTGCTCGTACAATCGCCGTTTTTCGATGACGTCTGTCTGTAATAAGTTCGCTAAAAGCGGCGTTTTAAGGCTATGTTGAATAAGTTTAGTAGAGCGGTAAAAACGTTCATAGCTGAAATGAAGTAGCGTCATTCGCAACAAATTGTAATCGACATGCCCCCACGTCAGTTCAAATGGGGGAGCGGTTGGACGAAAGACGTGCAAGATGGTGACGCTCGGAACGATGTAACATTCATAACCAAATAGCCATAGTTTGAGAGAAATTTCCTCATCTTCGCGCCCCCACACTTTAAATCCTTTTTCAAAGCCGCCGATATGTTCAAACGCTTTGCGAGAGATTGCTAGACATCCCCCGGCTAATAGCGGGGACGGATGCGGTTCTTGGCTGTGTGCTCGGTTCCATTTTGGTTCGAGCTTTTCATTCCATGTGTACCCATACCCGATGTTTTGCGGATGTTGAACATCGCCAATGCCTGGATTGGTTGCGGCAGCTGTTCCGTTTTGAATCGGTTCGATTAAGCGTTCCATCCAATAATCTTCGAAAAACAAATGGGCGTCGCAAAAAATAAAAAGATCGCCTTTTGCCTGCTTCGCTCCAGCGTTTCTCGCGTTTGCCGCCCCAAGCCCTTCTGTTTTTATTTTCGTCATACGTCCGTCGCACACATCATCTAGAAAGTCGCAACAGCCGTCTTCGGAAGCGTCATCGACGACGATGATTTCAAAATCGCAGTCCGTTTTCACTGAAACCGCCGATTCGATTGTATTTTTTATATGCTCTCCTTCATTTTTGACGGGGATAATTAAAGAAACGAGTGGTGCATTTGCCAAACGCAATCTCCCCTTTTTGCAGTAGTAAACTGCTTATACTATATGCGTCCGATCGGCTTTTGCTTGGACAAATACCCGATAAAAAAGATGCAGAGCAACTCTGCATCTTTTCTCTAGGCTAGTGGTTAGGCGGTGCAGTCTACTACATCGCTGTTCTTGCTTGGAGCGCTTGTATCGACAGTGACAGTAATGGTTTGTGATGTGTCTTGGTTTGTAAACACGAACTTTGCTTGTGTTCCGGAAGTAACCGTTAACGTAAAGTCGTAGTTGCCGTTAATGGAAGGGTTGCCGGTAATTGTTCCTTCTCCCGCCAAGGAAGCGTTGTCACCTGTTGCGTCGCAAGGTCCGAAATTTGTGACAAAACCGTTAAAGCTAAAGTCTTGTGTCCCGCTTTGGTCGTTGACGTTAATGAGAATGTCGTTGAATTTCGGATTCGAGCATGGACCGCAGAAACGAATGCGAAGAGGGGTTGCTTTTGCGTTATTAATAGCAATCGCTCCTGTTACCGTCGTTGGAAGTGCTCCGCGGTTGTAAAAAATCGAGCATGTTTCGCAGTCAGGAGGGAGTGGCGCTTCTGTTGTCGTTGTGACAGCAGGAAGAAAGTCGATAACGTCTTCTAGCTTGAATTGGAGAAGCATTTCTTTTTTTATAACGGTGCGAAGCATTCGTTCGACGCTTCGGTTTGTGTTTAATAAATCGGCGAGGTTTTGGGCTAACGGGTGGTCGAATACTTTGTTGCCGTCCGCGTCGACAAGCGTGCCGAGCGCTGCTTGCAATTTTTCTGCTTCCGAATTCATAATGTGGGCTAATGCTAATTCTTCGAATGCAATGGAAACAAGAATTAATAGCACGACGTCTTCTGGATCTAGGTCAACCGTTGTTCCGATATTTTCTGGTAAATTTGGAAAACTCACGTATGTTCATCTCCTTATTTTTAATTTTCGTACATTATTTGTTTATTCGTTTTTAGCGGTTTTGGTTGGACGTGCTACCTAATGAAAAGGCACATTTTCGCTGGATGGGACGAAAATATGCCTTTTATCCGCTAGACAAAATAAAAAAACAGGACTCTTTTCCCATTAGCGGGGAAGCTCCTGTTTTTGTTTCGAAAGATGGCGGGAAAGCCACCTGGTCGCTGGGTCGTTTTCAGTGCGTGTACGGTAAAACGATAGCCTTCTTTTTTTTACTAATTGTCTATTTTCTTCCAATAATGTATATAGCTCGTTTCTGTCGTGTGTCGAAAGAAACATGCGGTTCGTTGCTTGTTTTAGCCTTGTCATTCCATCTGTAATGTTTGTGTCCGCGCAAGAATGACATTCATATACGTCAACATACTCTGCTAATCGTTTCTGTTTGCGCCATTGCCATTTTTGTAGCTGGGCGACTTCGAGAAGGGTATGAAAGACGAATGTTTTCATCGTTTTGTCCTCCTCGTAGAGTTGAACGTACGCATCATATAATAAAGCGAGCGCTTGAATGTAAGCAGCTAGCGCTTTTTCGTACGCGGCAACCGAACAAGCGATGGCGTGCAACGGCTGTTTTACACATCGTGTCATGCTTCATACCCTTTCCACGTAGGATGATCTTGGCATTGGCAATCGTCGCGGTGTTTCTCATGTCCTTTGCAAATCGGGCAATGGCAGTTGCTTGGATGCTTTCGGTGCTCTTTGCAAGCAGGACAGCAACATTTATGATGCAGCGGCGGCACAAACTCGAGCACGTCTTCTAATTTTTTTAACAACAGCCACTCTTTCATGACGACTGTTTCAATTAATCTTTGTACCGATTTATTAAACGTTAAAATTTCGTGGTTGTTCGGTTTTGTCGGAAAATCTAGGCATTTACCGACAAACGCTTGAATTTTTTCTGCCTCGGCGTTTAAAATGTGGGACAACGCCACTTCTTCTAGCGCAATCGATTCTAATAAATCAATAATGACTTCTTTTTTATCCGGGCGGTGCGTCATTTTTGGAATTTCGGGCATACTCATGGAAACCAGCTCCTCATCTCTTTTCTACCCCACTATATGAACAAACGGAAAAATAGGTTCTTTGCCTAATGGAAAAAAGCTAGGGCGGAAGTTATTAGTTATGTGCATATTTTTCCCTACTCCTTCATAGCTTGTCTTAAAGGGAAAGGGGGGTGGGAACGTGCCGTATATTATCGATGAAGCGACCGTCGTGAGAGATGGGGCGGTGAAGCGCTGCTCGCTTGTTATTGCTCACAACCGCATTGATTACATCGATGAGCAAACGGCGATGTACCGCTGGGTGCGCATGCCGGTTGGTGAATTTGTGATGACTCCAGGGTATGTCATGCTCGATTTTTCGTTTAGCAATCCGCGCCCGTTTTCGGAATTTAAGGCATATATGCAGCAACATTTTCTTGCAAAAGGATGCACAACGCTATTAGCAGTGTGCGATGTCCGGTATGAAAAACAATTGCCGGACGCCTTACAGCACCTCCGCGTACATTTACTCAATAGCCCAGTCGATTATTTCATCGGGGTAAAAATCCCTCTTCGTACGCTTACTCCATCATTTGTCAGAGCATGCAAACGACTCCGCATTCCTGTGTTGTTTATTGAACTAACTGGTGATGAGTCGCTGGAAACACTCGCCTGGGGCTGGATGTATGACACGTTCGCTTCGTATCCACTTCCGCTCGTTCCATATTGGCTGACGCCGCCAACGAAACAAGCAGAACAACAATGGCAATACGTGTTAGCACATGAGCGCATTCCGTTTCTTCCGTTTGCGCTAAAAGAGCGCGTACCGTTAGCGCTTGATGTATTAAAGAAAATTGGCATTTATCCACAAAAAGGAGATCTCCGCATCGGCGGCGAAGTAGATTATAATTTATATGCAAAAAGCAACCTAGTTGCCGAAACGTTCACCGTCGATTATGATAAACATGTTCCTCTCATCACTGTTCATAACGGCAAAGTGATGAAAGCAGGCGATGAGCTCTTTTTTCCACCTGGCTTTGGGCGCGAACGAATCGTCCGAGCGCCAGGGATGTTTACGGCAAATTTTACATAAGGAAGTGTGGACAATGAACCGAATCGACGAACTCGTGCAACTTGTGGAAAACGGCGACATCGAACGCGCCCTTTCCCTTCTTCCAAACATAAAAAAAGAAGCGACCGACGACGAAAAATATATGCTTGCCGATTATCTTTTTTCATGGGGGCTATTAGAGGAAGCGCGCGACCTCGTCGAAGAGCTAATGAAGCGCTACCGCGAAGAAGGCGAGCTTGCGTTATTTTTAGCAGAAATTTATACAGAGCTTGACGAAGACGAAAAAGCGCTCGCCTTGTTAGCAGACATTGACGAGGACGACCCGCTTTTTCCGCGGGCGTGCTTACTTTTAGCTGACCTTTACCAAATGCAAGGGCTTGAGGAAGTGAGCGAACAAAAGTTATTAAAGGCGTACGAAAAAGCGCCGAATGAACCGATTATCGAATTTGCCCTTGCCGAGCTTTATTTTGCGACGGGGCAGTACGGAAAAAGCGTTTCGTTTTATGAAAAAGTACTCGCGCGCGAAACGACCGTTGCCGGCACGTTTATTCCAGGGCGATTGGCGGAAGCGCTTAGCTTATTAGGAGAATTTGAACAAGCGCTTCCGTATTATGAACAAACGATAGAAAAGAACATCGACAGCCATATGTTGTTTGGTTATGGGTTTACTGCCTTTCAGGCGGAATATTACCAAACGGCGATTGAAAAATTGACGCAGCTAAAAGAACTCGACCGTGACTACGTTCCGCTGTATCTTTATTTAGCAAAAGCATACGAGCACGAAGGCGACGCAACGAAAAGCTATGAGGTCGCCAAAGAAGGTTTGCTCGTGGATGAATGGAACAAAGAGCTGCTCCTTTATGCAGGGAAAATGGCGTTAAAACTTGGCAAAGAAGAAGAGGCGGAAACGTATTTACAAAAAGCAGTTGACATCGACCCAGGGTATGTCGAAGCGCTTGTTGCGTTAGCGAGCGTATGGCTACACCAAGAGCGGTATGAGGACGTCGTCCGTTCGTTGCAATCCGCTATCGACCAAGGGGAATACGACCCGCAATTGGACTGGTATTTAGCGCGCGCGAAACATAAGCTTGAAATGTATTCCGATGCATTAAACCATTACCAAGAGGCATATACTTTCTTTAAGAATGACGTGGCGTTTTTAGAAGAATATGGGTATTTTTTAATCGAAGAAGGAGATCGCGAACGTGCGAAAGCGATGTTTGCGCAAATTGTGCGCCTCGACCCCGCCAATGCAGAGGCAGCGCAAATGGTATTGCAGCTAGAGGAATAGCTTACCTCTTTCTTGGAAACCGGCAAAGGGGGAAGAAGAATGACGGTGTCCGTGAACGAAAAAAAAGAGTTTATCCGCTGGTTTTTAAGCCATTACCAACTAAAACGGCGCGAGTGTGTCTGGATTTTAAACTACTTAATGAGCCATGACCAACTGATGAAAAAAGTGCATTTTGTCGAAAACGCCCAATATTGTCCGCGCGGGATGGTCATGTCGACTCATTGCGTCGATGATGTTCCGTTTCGCTTTTATAAAGAAAACGTCATGACGACCGACGCCGAAAAATCGTTTCACGACATTCGCTTAAATCGTGACGAAGACATTTACATTCAGTTGAATTTCCGTGCTTCCTTTCATTCACCGCAATACGTTGCCGTGCTGGAAGAAAATCCGTACGCTCCGCAACATGTGCAAGTAAGCGAAAAGGACAAAGTATTGGCGGAGCAGTTTTTAGAAAAATCGTTGCATCGTTTCCAAAAAGAGCGGCTAATGAAACTAATTGATGAAGCGCTGGACCGCCAAGACGAACAAGCATTTAAACAGTTAACTGAGCAATTACGAAGGTTGTAAACCTTGCGATGCGCAAGGTTTTTCTTTTTTAAAAAAGTGTGATAGGCTGGTTAAGGAACGACGAAAAAGGGGAGAATAATGATGAAATGGACAGCCTATGATGTAAGTATGTATGAAAAAGAAAAACAGTATATTGACACAGCCGTTCTTCCACTTCTGCCGCTCACTTTTTCCGAACGCGCGAAATTAGTGGCGGCGGATGGAGAGTTTATGCAGCTTATAACAACCGAAATCGAGCGACAACTAAAAGGACGGCTTTTTCTTCTTCCATCATTTACATATTTTTTGTCCGAAACGCTTGATGCATGTGTAGAGCGCTTAAACGATTGGACGCGCGAATTGAAAGAGGCGGGAATGAGCCATGTGTTTTATGTGACAACCGACCAAAAATGGAAAGAAGCGAAGCAGGAGTTATCCGGGGCGCTATTTTTCCTTCCGTCCGTTCCGTTTGAGCATATGGACGAATCGTATAAACAGCAAATCGTACATGAACAAACGTCTAAGCTATTAAACGCGTTTATTTCGTGGTGGATGTGAGAATGTTGTCGAACGGTGAGCGATTTCATTGACGATTATATTGACCTTGTCTTTATCTTGAGCTATCATTAGAATGTCCTAGTTTTATATGTGTTATACGATTCTGTCCGGATGGACTGACTCTTATACATGAGGGGGGAAAACGATGAGCGAAAACAAACACCGTGTATCAAGACGCCAATTTTTAAACTACACATTAACAGGTGTAGGCGGATTTATGGCGGCAGGCATTCTTATGCCGATGGTTCGATTTGCGTTGGATCCGATTTTAAAGGAAGAGGAAGCAGCGGACATGGTAGCGGTGGCACAAGTGAAAGACATCACGACTGAGCCGCAACGCTTCGACTTTAAAGTGAAAGTGAAAGACGCATGGTACGAATCAGAAGAGCCAAAATCGGCATGGGTGTACAAAGACGACAAAGGCGACATTATCGCACTATCGCCGATCTGTAAACACCTCGGTTGTACGGTTAACTGGAACGCGGACAAAGAACATCCAAACCAATTCTTCTGTCCATGTCACTACGGCCGCTACACGAAAGACGGCACGAACGTTCCAGGGACGCCGCCGATGCATCCGCTAGACCGCTATGAGTACAAAGTGAAAGACGGCAAACTATATTTAGGTAAAGCAAAACCAAGAGGGGGGGCGTAATAGGTGCTAAACAAAATTTATGACTGGGTCGACGAACGGCTTGATATTACGCCTTTATGGCGCGATATCGCCGACCATGAAGTGCCGGAGCATGTAAACCCAGCTCACCATTTCTCAGCATTCGTTTACTGCTTTGGCGGCTTAACGTTTTTTGTCACCGTCATTCAAATTTTGTCTGGGATGTTTTTAACGATGTACTACGTTCCAGATATTAAAAACGCATGGGAATCTGTGTATTATTTGCAAAATGAAGTCGCATTCGGTCAAATTGTGCGCGGTATGCACCACTGGGGCGCGAGCCTTGTCATCGTCATGATGTTTTTACATACGTTGCGCGTCTTTTTCCAAGGGGCATATAAAAAACCGCGGGAATTAAACTGGATTGTCGGCGTGCTCATTTTCATGGTCATGATGGGGCTTGGCTTCACAGGCTACTTATTGCCTTGGGATATGAAAGCGCTATTTGCGACAAAAGTAGGGTTGCAAATTGCAGAAGCAACACCGGTCATCGGAACAGCGGTGAAAACGTTATTAGCAGGTCACCCAGAAATCGTTGGGGCGCAAACGTTAACGCGTTTCTTTGCGATTCACGTCTTTTTCTTGCCAGGTGCATTGCTCGGATTAATGGCAGCGCACTTCTTAATGATTCGCAAACAAGGAATTTCTGGTCCACTGTAAAATGTACGGCTGTTTAGTTTTTGAGACAAAGGAGGGGAACATGCTATGCATCGCGGAAAAGGGATGAAATTCGTCGGCGATTCCCGCGTTTCTGCCGTGAGAAAGCCGAATATCCCGAAAGACTATTCGGAATATCCGGGAAAAACAGAAGCGTTTTGGCCGAACTTCTTGCTGAAGGAATGGATGGTTGGTTCCGTCTTTTTAGTTGGGTTTTTATGTTTAACCGTTGCCCATCCATCTCCGTTAGAGCGTATCGCTGACCCAACAGATACGTCATATATTCCGCTTCCAGACTGGTATTTCTTATTCCTATACCAGTTGCTGAAATATTCGTATGCGTCAGGTCCTTACACGGTGATTGGAGCGATTGTCATCCCAGGGCTTGCGTTTGGAGCGTTGCTTCTTGCGCCGTTTTTAGATCGCGGACCGGAACGCCGTCCAACGAAACGTCCGGTGGCGGTAGGGATGATGTTGTTAACGCTTGCAGCGATCATTTTCTTAACGTGGCAATCTGTCGTAACACACGACTGGAAAAAAGCTGCGGAACAAGGGAAAATTCGTGCGCAAGTCGAAATTGACAAAAACGCCGAAGGATATAAAATTGCGCAAGCGAATACATGTGTTACTTGCCACGGCGAAAACTTATCTGGTGGTGCAGCAGCGCCGTCGCTTGTCGGCACTGGGTTAAAGCCAGAAGAAATCGCGAAAATTGCGAAAAACGGCCGCGGAGGCATGCCACCAGGCGTGTTCAAAGGCACAGACGAAGAGTTGAAAAAACTATCTGAGTTTATCGCAGGATTGAAAGCGAAATAAAGTACCGACGCGAAAGAAGCTGGCTATCGTTAGTCAGCTTTTTTCTTTCCCATTTCACTTAGAAAGTAGGTGAAGTATGCGCTGGATATTGTTTTTGCTCAGGCAGCGCTCCGTGTTGTGGCTTTTACTTATCATTAACGTGCTCGGAACGGTTTACGGATACATATGGTACGGTCAGCAGCTTTCCGAAACGCCAATAAAGTTTTTATTGTTTGTGCCCGATAGCCCGACGGCGAGTTTGTTTTTTGTGTTTGTCCTTTTTGCCTTTTTGCTCGGAAAAAATTGGCCGCTTTTGGAGGCGCTTGCGATCGTGACGTTGTTCAAATACGGCGTTTGGGCGGTCGTGATGAATATACTCGTGCTCGTTGTCACAGGGACGATTGGTTGGCAAGGGTGGATGTTAATTATCTCGCACGGAGCGATGGCGGTCGAAGGATTGTTGTACACGCCGTTTTATCGCATGAAAGGATGGCATTTGGCAGTAGCGGCTATTTGGACGCTACATAACGACGTTATTGATTACGTGTTTGGCATGATGCCACGCTATCAAATGTTAAACGACTATATGCCGCAAATCGGCTATTTTACGTTTTGGTTAAGCATTGCCTCAATTGCGATCGCTTATGGATTATGCATCCGAAGAAACGACCGACAATTTTCATAGAAATAATGGTCTAACCTTGTCCATCTCCACATACATTGGTAGTAAGTGGAGGAGGGACAAGGATGAGGCGAATCGTGATGCTTTGGATGGTCATTATTTTTTTATTTCCGGCAGCTGCCTATGCTACCCATCATGAAGATAGTTGGCAGCGCTTAGACAAAATTTCCGATGAGGCGTTGCAGTTAGCGAAAAACAAACGCTTTCAAGAAGCAAAAGAAGTGCTTGACTATTTTTCGAATGAATTTTTAAAACTAAACGCACGTGAACGGCTTCATTCGATGGACGAATTGCGCGCGATTACGGTAACGCACGAAAAAGCAGTGAAAACGGTTACTGCTTCCACGTTGCCAGCGGAAGCGCGCATCGACCAAGTAGCGCAATTTCGGCTTGTCATTGATGCGATTCGCTCCGATTACCAACCGCTTTGGACGGAGATGGAACAAGCGGTGATGGGAGCGTTTCAACAAATGGAAGATGCCGTGAAAAAAGGTGACAAAAATCAATTCCCAACAGCGTTGGCGAAATTTTTACACGAATACGAAATCATTGAGCCAAGTGTCAAAATCGACGTCGCACCAGAGCGGGCGAAAAAAGTGGATGTGGATATTACGAATCTTCAGACAGAGCAATTCCAAGCGCTTCCGCAAGCGAAGCAAATCGAAGTGTTAGCGCAAACGAAAGCGGATGTAGAGGCGCTTTTTGCCGATGTGAAAAAAGACGAAGCTGACCCGTCGCTATGGTGGGTGATGATTTCGACCGGCGGCATCATTGTCGCGACGCTCACGTACGTTGGCTTTCGTAAATATCGCGGAGAAAAACAAAAAACGCGCGCGCGGGAAAAAGAATAAGGGGCCCTTATCTTTTTAGGGCACCCTCTTGTTTTCTATTTCAAGAAAAAATTTATCCCTTTCTAGCAAAATTCATTTTTCCCTTCAAAAATCCTCGATTTTCCTTGCTTTTTCGCCTATTTTTTGCGAAAAGAGTGCCTCAACATTCTATTTTCCACACTTGCATTTCCCTTATTTCCCGATTGTAATCAAATTGTATCGAAATATTTTACGAAAGGATGAGGTTCGTGCAGTATCTTGATTTAAAAATGGATTTTATGTTTAAGCAGCTGTTTGGTCATCCGAGCCGAAAATCGATTACGATAGCGTTTTTAAACGCACTTTTGCGTCGAACAGGAGATGACCGTATCGTCGATGTCCAGTTTGAAAATACGGAGCTAACGAAAGAAACAGAAGATGGAAAAACGGGACGGCTAGACGTCATCGTTCGGACGAATCGTGGCGAGC
Organism: Anoxybacillus sp.; assembly: GCF_023512315.1. GTDB lineage: Bacteria > Bacillota > Bacilli > Bacillales > Anoxybacillaceae > Anoxybacteroides. The sequence goes on along the minus strand of NZ_JAILZV010000084.1, from coordinate 328 downwards.
GCATTCACGTCGAAATTCAAATCATCCCGCAATACGGCATGCCGGAACGGCTATTGTATTACTGGGCGCGGTTGCTTTCGTCTTCGTTATCGAAAGGAGAACGGTACGATACCATTCCCCCGACGATTATGATTGCCATCCTCAACTACCCACTTTTTCCGCATGAAACTGACCGCTTTCATACGATATTCCACATCCGTGAAGATGAAGAACAATTTCTTTGGAGCGATCACCTTGAATTTCATGTGCTTGACTTGTCACAATTTATGGTAAAATGGAAGAAATACCGTCGAGAAGTAAAACAATCGCCCGAATGGCCGTGGCTAAC
>NZ_JAILZV010000083.1 GCF_023512315.1 Anoxybacillus sp. | reverse complement strand
AACTGATGAAGCTGATGAATCGACCATTTCATAAAAATCACCTCAAGGCAACAAAGAAAATTATACGGTGCGTTTTTTCGTTTGTCAATATTTTTTCTTTACAGTATAATGATGCTCAGCTTACATTCAATTTACCACGTTTCCAAGAAAAACACAAAGCGAGGAGAAAAAATGAAAGCAGTCGGAATCGTTGTAGAATACAACCCGTTTCATAACGGACATTTATATCATTTAGAGCAAACAAAACAAAAAACAGGCGCTGATTGCGTGATTGCAGTGATGAGCGGTAATTTTTTACAAAGAGGAGAGCCAGCCATCGTATCGAAATGGACACGTACAGCGATGGCGTTATCGGCAGGGGTAGATATCGTCATCGAGCTCCCTTACGTGTTTGCTGTGCAGTCCGCAGAACGATTTGCGAGCGGAGCGATTGCACTCCTTGACGCAATACAATGTAGCGAACTTTGCTTTGGAAGCGAACACGGGGAAATCGAGCCATTTCTTGACACTGTTTCCGCATTACAACAGCGAAAAAACGAATACGACGCTTCCATTCGCCAAGCGGTAAAAAACGGGCTAAGCTACCCACAAGCGTTAAGCGAAGCGTGGAAACAGCTTCATATCGACGGGATTGACTTAACCAAACCAAACAATATTCTTGGCTTCTCCTATGTGAAGGCGATCGTCGAACAACAATGTGCAATCGTTCCGCAAACGATTCCGCGCATCGCGTCTGGCTATCACGAAGAAACGTTTACCCATTCGTCGATTGCTAGTGCAACAAGCATTCGGAAAGCGCTCAGCGGCTCGTTAGAAAAACTCGAAACGATTGCGCCATACGTTCCTTCCTATACAAAAGAAGGGTTGACCAATTACTATTCCACCTACGGCACGTTTCACGAATGGGAGCGCTATTTTTCACTATTGAAATACCGCCTGTTGACCGCGGAACGAAGCGAATTACAACAGATTACTTCTATCGAAGAAGGGCTCGAATATCGCCTCATCGAAGCGATTGCAGAAACGAACACGTTCTCTGAATTTCTTCATGCCGCCAAAACGAAGCGGTACACTTGGACAAGGCTGCAGCGAGCGTGCACCCATTTATTAACGAATTTCCTAAAACAAGCGAACGACATCGAAACACCGACGTATATTCGCTTGCTTGGCATGAATGAGAACGGCAGGCGCTATTTGCAAAAAGTGAAAAAGACGCTCTCCTTGCCGCTTGTCACCACCGTTTCTCAGCTTCGCGATGATTATATATATGCACAAGAAAAAAAAGCGGTCGCTGCCTATACCGCCATTTTTCCAGAACCGCTTCGCACTAAAGCGATAAAAGAAGAGTACGCCACTCCACCGCTTTATCGGTTCACACAGTAAGCGAAAGACGTCACTGCAACGTTTGTAAATAGCGGAGTGCGTCACCAAACGTATCGACCGGAACAATTTTCATCGTTGTTCCGATTTTTTTTGCCGTTTTTACCGCTTCACGGTAATTAGAGTCTTTTGCGCCTTTTTCGTTCGGAGCAAAGAAAACATCTGCCCCCGCTTCAGCGGCAGCAACCACCTTTTGTGAGATTCCGCCAATCGGGCCAACTTCCCCCTTCATGTTCATCGTTCCTGTTCCCGCAATTTTATGGCCTTTTGTAATATCTTCTTCCACTAGCTGGTTATAAATCTCTAATGAAAACATAAGCCCCGCCGACGGACCACCAATTTTTTCCGAATCGATTTGCACTGGTGGATCTGTTTCGACGTCATAATCGGTCATCGGGGAAAGTCCTAGTCCGACTTTTGTTGGAGCTTGTGGAAACGATGCAAGGCTAAGCGTTGCTGTCTGTTTTTTTCCGTTCCGTTTCCACGTAATCGTAATTTGGTCCCCTTTTTTCTTTTGACGAACGTATTCCATCAACTGTTCGGCGGTCGCTACTTGCTTTCCATCGACTTGGATAATGCGGTCGCCTACTTGCAATACGTGATCGGCTGGCATCCCTTTCACAATTCCCATCACATATACGCCACGCGGCTGATACGTGACCGGTTTATGCGCATGCTGATACGCCACAACAATCGCTGCCTCTTTCGACTCCTCCATCAATTGCAGCTGGCGAATTGTATATTCTTCGTCTGTTTCTCCTTCTTGCTTAATTGCCTGCATCGGATAAAGTTCGTAATACGGACGAACGTGGGCAAGCACATATGCAGCGATATTTGCTCTTCCCATTCTTACCGTCGTTAGCATTAACTTCCCTCGATCTTTATCCCCATGTTCAACATGAACAAGTGGCTCTAGCACTTGCGCTGTGCCAGGCATCGTTACATAATAGGGGAGCTGAACGAACAGAGCAAGCAAGCTAACGACTGCTCCGAGCAAAAGCGTAACGATGTACGTTCTTTTCATGCGTGGAGCTCCTTCCATTTTTGAATGGCACGATGAATAGCATCAATTTGTTTTCGTGCTTCTTCTTCCCCTATCTTAATAATTTCTTCCGTATGTGTAAATGCTCGTGAACTGTATTGTTCGACATGCGGACGAATCATGACATCGGAAGCGTATTCGCGATGGCGAACGAGCTCATCTTGTAAAATATCAATACTTTGTAAAATAATATCAAAAATAGAGGCAATATTCTCGTCCGCTTTTACATGTGACACATCGACCGCAATAACAACATCCGCCCCCATTTCCCGCACGACCGAAACGGGGATGCGGTCAATGACCCCTCCGTCTACGAGCATTCGCCCGTTCACCACTTCCGGAACGAAAACCCCGGGAATAGAAATACTCGCGCGCACAGCGGTCGCCAAATCGCCATGGCGAAAAACCACTTTTTCCCCTTTTTGAATATCGGTCGCGACAATTGCAATCGGGATGGACAGTTCTTCCATTCGCTTTCCTTTTGTTACAAGACGAATAAACTCTTTAATTTTGTTACCGGACACAAGTCCCATTTTTGGAATCGTCCAATCAATAAAATCATTTCGTCGAAACGCTTTTGCCAATTTGTACAGCCGGTCTATGCCTAATCCACTTGCGTAGAACGCCGCAACGAGCGCCCCCATGCTACTTCCTGCAATACAGTCAATCGGTATCCCTTCTTTTTCCAATATTTTAATCACTCCTAAATGAGCAAACCCTCTTGCTCCCCCAGAACCTAGTGCCAAGCCAATTTTCGGTCTCACCGCTTCCCCTCCTTTTCAAACTGATGGTCTAAAACGGCTGACTACCCTCGTATATTAAATTATATGAGGTTGTACATCGAAACAGAAATGAAAGGAAACGAGAGCGGTATCCATTCGCTAAAAAACGATGGATATTAAGCCCTATCCATTCCGTTCATCCACCCGTCTGACGAAAGGAGAGAAAAAATGCTGCAGCTAAAAAAGAAAACGAGCATGAGGGACAAATGGAACACAATTGTGTTAGCAACGATTGTCACCGTCTTTGCGTTCTCACTTATCCGCTATCCACAACAGTCGCTAGAAGCATCCGTTCGCGGCTTAAATATGTGGTGGGAAGTCGTATTTCCGTCGCTATTGCCGTTTTTTATCGTTTCTGAGCTATTAATTGGCGTCGGCGTTGTTCGCTTGCTCGGCGTATTATTAGAACCGCTCATGCGGCCGCTATTTAACGTGCCGGGTGTCGGAGGATTCGTCTGGGCGATGGGAATGGCTTCTGGATACCCGTCAGGAGCGAAGCTAACCGCTCGCCTTTATCAAGAAAAACAACTTTCGCTCATTGAAGCCGAGCGACTGTCTACATTCACGAACTCATCAAACCCGTTATTTATTTTCGGGGCGGTATCGATTGGCTTTTTCCATAACCCGCATCTTGGAATCATTTTCGCCCTTTCCCACTACATCGGCAATGTAATGGTCGGAATCATGATGCGCTTTCATCGAACAGGAGAAGAAAAAAAACGTCCACAAACTAAGCCGTATACGTTTTCTGTTCGTTCTGCATTTCACGCCTTGCACGAAACGAGACTAAAAAATAAACAGCCGCTCGGAAAACTGCTTGGAGATGCTGTTCGTTCTTCTGTGCAAACATTGTTAATGATCGGAGGGTTTATTATTCTCTTCTCTGTTATTAATAAACTACTATATCTCATTCACGCAACACAACATATCGCACAACTGCTTCAATACGCTTTTTCTTTGTTCCAATTGCCAAAAGAACTAGGTATTCCATTCATTTCGGGAATTTTCGAGATTACGCTCGGCAGCCAAATGATTAGCCAAGTAAACGAAGCAAGTTTGTTGGAAAAAGCAATTGTCACAAGTTTCATTCTTTCGTTCGGCGGCTTCTCTGTGCAAGCACAAGTTGCTAGCATTCTTTCAGAGGCAAACATCCGGTTTCATCCGTTTTTTGTCGCCCGCATTTTCCACGGCATGTTTTCCGCTTTCTTTACATACGTATTATGGGCGCCGCTTTACGTTCGCACACATTCGGTGAGTGAATCGAAAGGAGCTGTTCCGGTATTTTTAGCCGAACAAGCCCCTCTTTGGCTTCATGGATGCTTTCAGCTACTTAGCAAATACGGCCCGTTAGTCACATTGCTGTCGCTTTGTGTATATATACTGCTGTTAAACAAAAAGGCGGTCTGGAAAAAATAACAACTTTTCCAGACGCCTAGTTTCTGTTTGCTTTTACTCTTTTTCGATGAGAAGCGAAAACTTTTTGCGGAGCGCCTCTTCGACAATCGGTGGAACAAGGTCGGAAATGTTTCCATTATACTTTGCCACTTCTTTCACGATGCTCGAGCTTAAAAACGCGTACTGGCTATTTGTCATCATAAAAAACGTTTCAATATTTTCATCTAATACGCGATTCATCGATGTAATTTGCATCTCGTATTCAAAATCAGATACAGCACGTAAGCCACGTAAAATAGTCGTAGCGTTTTTGCTCCGCGCATAATCGACTAAAAGCCCGTTAAACGATTCCACGACGACGTTTGGAAACGGCTTCACGACTTCTTTTAACAGTTCCATTCGCTCTTCAACAGAAAACAACGGTTTTTTCGATGAATTTTTTAACACCGCCACATATACTTGATCAAACACTTTTGCGCCGCGACGAATAATATCTAAATGTCCGTATGTGACCGGGTCAAAGCTTCCCGGACAAACCGCAATGCTCGCCATTAAAACTCTCCTTTCTCCACATAGGAGTAAATAGAAACAGCGGTAATTCCGTAAACTTCATCCTTTACTTTCGTTAGCTGACCGATTTGCTTAGGCAGGTCGACGTCGTGCGAATGCTCGGCAACGATGTACCCTGATTGGGCAAGCAGCTGATGTTCGCCAATAAACGAAAGAAGCGCTTCCAACTTCTGTTTTTTGTACGGCGGGTCGAGAAAAATAAGATGAAACTTTAGCTCCCGCTTTACAATTGCTTTTAGGGCGCGTTCCGCGTCGTTTCGGTAAATTTCCGCTCGTTCCGCTAATCCACACGATTCAACGTTTTTCCGAACCGTTTGGATTGCCTTCGTATCGTAGTCGACAAAAATCACTCGCTCTATCCCGCGGCTTAACGCTTCAATTCCTAATCCGCCGCTTCCAGCGAACAAATCGAGTGCAAGTCCTCCCGAAAAATACGGACCAACCATATTAAACATCGCTTCTTTTACTTTATCTGTCGTTGGTCGTGTGGACATTCCCGGAACGGCTTGCAACAGTCTTCCTTTGCAAACTCCTGAAATGACTCTCATCTTCATTCACCACGTTTTCCTTCCTTATCCTATCACAAACTTTCTGATAATACCACTTTGTCATTTTTTCGCCAAACAATGTATACAAATGCATGCATTGGTCATAATAAGTAATGACAATGTCCGTATGGATGTTGTTGCCAACCGCGGAGAAGACTTACGTTCCCCATAAGTTCTTCCTCCGGTTTCTCCTCTCCCTTTTCCTTTGGCTTAGACGTTCCTTTCGATGCGCGGGAACGAATAAGCATCAAAGGTCCCTGCAGATACCTGCAGGGTTTTTTTATGGACTAAAAACGATTACATCCCGCTCCGTCAGCGATATTTGCACAGGAAACCAATATTGCATCATATCTGGCGTCATGTAAAGTGCGCCGTTTACGTCATAAATAATAATCGCTGGTGCGCCAAATCGGTCATTGCCTTTCATATAGATGGAAGAGTTGACGAAAAATCGCCAACGATTATCTCCTTTTTCAATAAACACAGCTTCTCCTGTGCGTCTTACATGATAGCCTAACGCGTTCATTACATCAACAAACGGCAATAGCACTTTTTCGTTTTGCAACACTGCTTTTGCTTGTTTCAACGGAACACCATTTACATATATTTTTCCTTCATTTGTAAAAACGAGGGACATTGAGCGTCTAGTTGTAAATGAATCGGTAAAATACGTTGTTTCCCCTGAATGGGAAGCAGATAACGCCTCATCTAACATAGCCGGCGTCAACGGTTTTCCGCGCTGTTTCAATACGGCAGTAAAAAAGGCTTTTTGTTCGTCTTTTGTTAGCTTTTGCATAAGTTGTTGCCAAATCGCTTTTCCTTTCGGGGTGACCGGCTGTTTTTGTAATGTAAATGCTGTCAACAAATCAGCAACGACTGCGCTAATTTCACCGTTCGGCAAAAAATAAGCAGCGTAGTACGTGCGCATATACATTTCTCGAAGCGATGGCAGCGAAACCGTTTCTGGAACGACCGCTAATGTCGACGATAAATGCTGAGTGCCTCCGTTTGTCCAAACGAGCGTAAACGAAGGAACGTTTGCCCATTTTGTCACGTTTTCCTTTCGTCCCCCGTATACTTCTACTTTTCCATATACGTTCCGCGGCAATTCTACCGGATGGAAATAAAGCGGGAAGGAAGGGATTCCTTTTTGTGACCACGAGTAAAACGTCGACATTTCCTTCTTTAGGCTAGCATCAAGTGGGGCACCAGCCACCCATATGCCGCTTTTTGTATAGTCGGTAAGCTGCACATATAGCTGCTGTGGCTGGCTAGAAAGAAACATCACCATCCAGCGCTCTAACCAAATAGGTGTTGTTGCCGGAAGTGGCATTACGTAGTGAAACACCATTTTATCGTGCCCATTTCTTTTTACCGCTGCCTTCCCATTTCGGTCGTACGTCAGCGTTCTTTTATCGTCCCCAATCGTATACGTCAGTTGTTTTGCATTAATTGGCACTTGAATGGTATATACCGGCGTCGTAAGCCCTGTCACCGTCTGTTGAATCTCTAACGTTTTCCCATCATGTTTAATATCAATGAAATGAACAAGCGGCACATCCTTTGCTTCGTTGTGCACTTGTTCGTAATCGCGCCATTGCATATAAAGTGCTCCGCCACTAACGCCTAAAAAGAGGACAATCATTAAAATAGCTGTCCGCATCATGAAGCAATCCCTCATTTAATTTGGTTCTTACCAATAAAGATACCAAAAAATATACTTCGTTTGTATAAAAACGTCGAATTTTGTTCAACTTTTCCCGAAACAATGATAAAGTAAGGAAGGGAGAAATAGAGGAAAGGAGAGAAGCGCATGATCCAACGATTTATCGAGCTAGGAGAAGGATATTCAGATATTTATGAGCTGTTAGAATTGGCAAGAGCGAACCGGCATCGCCTATCGGGACTATTTGCTCTCCATACCGTCAAAAATGGACAAGCCGTCACTTCTTGTGTCGTTGTTCTTCACCCGACAGATCCCGGAGATTTTCAACCGTTATATATTTGCCGTGAAGGTATTCCAAATCCTTACGTGAAACCGAACAAGCGGTTTGAACTATTCACTCAACTAGCAAACGAACTAGGCATGGAAATTATCCATATGGAAGTAAAACCATCGTCTTTTTTTGCCGAAATTGACTTATACTATCAACATTTAATCGGCATTATGCGCATGAACCGATTTATCCCGCCATTACAATAAGGCTGACCTTCAAAAAGTCAGCCTTATTCAAACAAAAAGTATTTCGCCTCTTTTTCTTTCTCGCCTTTCGATTCAAAATCCATTCTTAAAAATGGACGATAAGACGGCTCTACTTTTTTCACGAACGGCAAAGAAGCAATTTTTCGCATCAAATAGTCCATATCGTCCATATTGCAATAAAGGACAACATATTTCAGCCGTTTAGAGACGTAATGAATATTGCCAAATTTACGTAAATGTTTGCTATGTTTTAACGAATACAACCAAACGATCATTCCTTGACGTTTTGGAAACATACTTTTCTTTCCCCTTTTTTAAATTACGTTCGACACCCGCAACTTCCTCCTGTCCCGCACCCGCCAGAACAACTGAGCGACGAAAAATACGGGTTTCCTGTCGGTACTTTTACTTGTTCAGACACTGCTTTGCCAATGAGCACACTAATTTCATCCAATAGTTGCTGCATTTCCTTTTCTGCTTTTTTAAACGCTGCGACCGTTTCGTGAAAATCGAGCTGCCGCTTCAATTCACGCGTTTCTTTTACGACTGTATGATAATCTGGATGATATTTGCCAAAACGTTGTACTTCCTCGTAACGTTCTTTTGCTTTTATAAACTGTGCGATTAGTTTTTGCGCGCGCTCGTCTTCTTTTAATCGCTTGAAGCAATGTCGATAATGTTCCGCCACTTCGGATTCCACAATCATTCTCCCTAACCACTCGGCTTTATTTAGCACCTCGAGCCGTTCGAGTGTGGCAACAATCACAGCATGCACCTCCAATTCCATCATATCATGACAACTGGCTAGAAGAAAAGAAGTCTGGCGAAAAGCGCCAGACTGTTAAGAAATGTTGACTTCAAACTCATAAAATATACCGTATTTCGTGGCATCGTTATGAACGAGTTCAAGCCGCACGATATGTTTCCCTGGCGGCAATCCTCTCACAACAAAGGCAGCTGTAAACACTTCCGTCACTTTTTGTCCGTTGACGTAAACGTCTATATGACCTTCCCCTTCCTTTTTACGTTGCACACCTTTTATAAAAGAAAAGTGGTCGATGACACATTCGACAAATACGTCTTTCCCACGCACCTCATGCTTGACGTGTAACGTCGGAGCAGTCGATGCAGTGGCAAGCGATGAAGTCGGAGTTATTTCCCCGAACATTCCTCCCACGAATCCCGCTAACAGAAAAAAGCAAATAATTATTTTTTTTCGCAAAAGACATCACTCCTTTACGGAGTAGTCTTTACCGTTTCAAAAAAATTAATCGCGCATCGCTCGGAACATGTTCCACATCAGTGATGCCATTTCCAAAGAATTAGCGATTTTTTCGACTTTTTGCGGAATCGTTTGTTCATAATAATGGCGAGCCGCCCGCTCAAAATCGGCTAATTTTTGTGGTTCGCGCGCAAGCGTCCGATACCATCGCGGTTGTTCACGAATAAATGATTGCAACATTTTTTTTGCTCGGATGTAATTCAGGATTTCTGTTCGCATAACACTTCCCTCTAATCTTTTCGAAAGGAAAACGGATGTTGTTCGCGCGAAACATTCTCCGATTGCCTCATCCCTTGAAGTTGGCCGATGACGTTTTGAATGGCGGCAATCGCTTCTTGGACAGTTGCGATATGTTTTTGCATTTCGTTCGGGTCGATGTTTTTTACCACCGATAAAACTTTATGAATCAACACCGATCCATCGGTTTCTTGCTTTTTTTCTTCTTCTTTATACTCATTCCATAGTTCGTCTTCCTCGCCAAATAAATACCAGTCTTCATACAATTGCTTCCACGTTTTTTTTCCTTTACGTACTTCTTGAATGATTTTCGGATGCTTTTTCACAAATTGTTTAAACTGCTCAACAGAAGGATGTAGATGTTTTTCCATACTCCTCCTCTACCTCCCCTTTATTCATCTACCATATACTATCAAAGAAGAGGATGTGACGTGCGCCCATTTTTTGTTACAATAGATGGTAGGAGGGATTACGGTGGTTACAGCTATTGCTATTCCGTTATTGTTTCTTTATTTTTATTACGTCACGCGAACAGAACGAAAACGAATGTATCGCCAATGGCTACAAGTCGGAAACGTGCCTGCCGAATCAGTCATCAAAGGAACCATTGTCGCCATTCAAGAAAAAACAGAGCGATATTACGGCGACTACTTGCTTGCCATCATCGACTTGCAGCTTGAGCATGACGAAGAAAAAATAATCGCCCGCATGCAATTCCCGCTGACACAATCGTTACAAAAACCCGCATTTTCTGTCGGCGATTCGATTGTTTGCTACGGGCAGTGGCGCGACCGAGTGTTTCTGTTCGCTACTTATCAGGCAACTCCCACGGCTTCAAAAAATCTTGTGTATAATACAACGAAGACACCCCTACTCCAAGATGAGTAAATTCGTTATTTAATAACGTATCGCGATGGCTTTTGCTATTTAGCCACCCTGCTACCGCAGCAATGCCATCCACATATTGCGCCGCAATGTTTTCCCCCGCTATTTGGAACGGAATGTGCGCGGATAGTAGCCGCGCTTTTAAATCTCCGTGCTTTGGGGAAACGTGAGAAAAATAATGGAGATCGCTCATCTCTTTGCTATGAGCATAAGCTACTTCCGCCGCCTTTTTATGCCAATATAATAATGGAACGTGATAGCGAGCGCGGATAACGTTTGTCATATCAAAAATTTGCCGTGCATTCGCCTCTTCTACTTTTTTTTGCTGCTCAAAGGATAACGACTGTGAAGATAGGAGCGCGCCACGATACATTAATTCATATGGGCGTAGCTTCACAAACGTCTCTGCATCCATTATTCGAATTCCTGTAATCGTTCCTGTAAAGTGATCGACATAAAGTTGCACGTATACCCCATCCATTTTAACGACCGGCTGCATCGAAACATCTTGTTCAGACAATTCAAATCGATACGTCCCCGCAGGTAGCACGACTTCAATCGTCGAAGGGAAGGAAATAAGCCGATACACTTCTTGAAGCGGCTGACCAATGCGAAACGGGGAAACGTTAATTTGCTCTCCACCGATAAATGCCGTCACCGATCGCCCGTTAAGCATCCCAATTTGCAAATATGTATTTGGATTTTTATTGTACACCCACCATTTATAATCATAGCTAGAATCGTCAATACGCGTTGGTTGTCCGAATCGCTTCGTTACTTCCTCTTCTGTTTTTCCAATAAATGACTGAACCCCCGCTACGTCCACCGCCTTCGTTTTAACCATCTTTTGTTCTTTTACTAGTTGCGGAGAAGTAGATGTGGGAATTTGATTAGGCAAAAAATAAAACAAACCAATAAGTAAAAGAAAAAACAGAAAAAACCATTTCACTAGGCAACCCTACTTTCCCGAAATCTCTTTATTGCTATTATATATTGTTTTGTCCTAAAAAAAAATGAACCCCCTAAAGGGGATTCGTTTAGTGAAGAAACGTTTGCTCAGAAATGGAACTCAATGCACGTCCAGCGCTTTCATCGGAGTAGCGGTACGTCGCTAAATCACCAAGCGATACAATGCCGACAAGGCGGCCATTGTCTACAACTGGTAGACGGCGAATTTGGTGTTCCGCCATTTGCTCCGCTGCTTCTTGCACCGACGTATCAGGCGATACCGTAATCACCTCGTCTGTCATTACTTCTGTCACTTGGCTCGAATTAGGGCGCTTTTCCGCAATTCCGCGCACGACTAAATCGCGGTCGGTAAGCATCCCAATTAGTCGTCCGTCCTCGACTACCGGAATGGCCCCGACATTTAAATCACGCATTTTTACTGCCGCTTCAAACACATTGTCAAGCGGTGTGCAATAATCCACATTCGTTGTCATCACTTCACGTACTGTTTTCATCTAACCTCTCCCTTCCGTTATTTCCCAATAAACATTTGCGTCCAATAATGCCCATACGAACCGCCTTTTGCATATCCGACACCGATATGAGTGAACGACTTATTTAAAATATTCGCCCGATGTCCAGGGCTATTCATCCATGCAGTAACCACTTCTTGCGGCGTTTGTTGACCCGCAGCAATATTTTCTCCAGCCGTACGATAGCTTATCCCAAAATTTTTCATCATCGAAAACGGCGACCCGTACGTCGGTGACTGATGGGAAAAATAGTTTTTGTCGCGCATATCCATCGATTTATACCGGGCCACTCGCGCCAATTGCCAATCAGCCTGCAATGGTGGCAGCCCATATTTCGCACGCTGTACATTCGTTAAGCGCACCACTTCATTTTCCACTTGTTTGACCGCATCGAACACCGGGATGTTCACTTTTTGTCCTGGATAGATAAGATGCGGATTCGAAAATTGCGGATTCGCCGAGATGATTTCCGATAAACCTACTTGATAGCGAACCGCAATTTTCCACAAACTATCTCCCGGTTGAACAACGTACGTCGTCGTTCCTTGTCCGTGCGCATGAAACGGAATGCTAATTGACAGCATCCCTACACATAGCCACACCAACAGCCATTTTTTCATCGCTCTCTCTCCTCCCTCTAGAAATGTTGATATATCAAGGTTTCTTGGCATCTTAGGGGTGCCAAAAAAATATTTTTCGACAAA
>NZ_JAILZV010000082.1 GCF_023512315.1 Anoxybacillus sp. | reverse complement strand
GATTGAATTCGTTGCTTTAACGCCCGTTTTTCTTGTTCGACGATTTGCGAAACGAACCGTCCGTTTTCTAACGCAGGGCGAAGAACGATATCGCTTAACAACGAAATCGCTTGATGAAGGAGCGACGTCTGTTCGGATAAAAATTTTTCATTCGCCACATCTAGGCGAATCGTCATCACATGGTATTCTCCTTTTTTCATTAAATCCACATTTAACGTTGCCCCATATAAGTCATCTAAATACGTACGAAGCGCCTTCATGCTCGGATAGGTTGCCGTTCCGCTTTGCCATACGTACGGCAAAAGCGCGCGCATTGTCACCGTTTCTTTAGTGAGCGGTGCCTTGAATTTGAAGACGAGCGTCGTTGTTTTATATTTATCGGTTGGTAGTAAATGCACGCGAACTCCTTGCATCGTTGTTACATGTTCTTGAATCAACAAAATCCCTCCTTTGTGTATGTTACTATTTCCTACTCTTTGTTGCCTTATCATCAATATACCGTTTTCTGAACAGAAAATGCAAAAAAAGAACCCGACAAGAGGTCGAGTTCTTTTTCGTTTTACCGCTTTCCTTTCACATATGGCGTTCCGAGTGCTTTTGGCGCATCGGCACGACCGATGAATCCAGCAAGGGCTAAAATGGTTAATACATATGGTGCAATCAGTAAGTAAACCGTCGGCACATTTTTTAAGAACGGAATCGCTTGACCGACGATGCTCAAACTTTGTGCTACGCCGAAAAACAGTGCAGCCCCCATCGCGCCAAGTGGATGCCATTTCCCGAAAATCATCGCCGCAAGCGCCATAAACCCGTGCCCAGAAATCGTCGCATGGCTAAAATCGCGTGAGATGATCGTCGCATATACCGCACCACCAACACCGCCTAACGCACCGCTAATCATTACCGCAATATAGCGCATTTTCGTAACGTTAATCCCCATCGTATCCGCTGCCATCGGATGTTCCCCGACAGCACGTAAGCGAAGACCAAACGGAGTTTTAAACAAAATGTACCAAACAACGAACGCTAACGCAATCGCAATATACGACGGAATGTAGCCGTTTGAGAAAAAGAGTGGGCCAATCACCGGAATATGGCTTAACACAGGGATGTCAATTTTGTCAAAACCGACTTGAATTTGATCCGTTTGCCCTTTTCCGTACATTTTTTTCACTAAGAAAAGCGAAAGTCCAACCGCTAAAAAGTTAATGGCTACACCGCTGACGACTTGATCGGCACGAAACGTAATGGATGCGACGGCATGAAGAAGTGAAAAAACCGCACCGACTAGCATCGCGACTAAAAGCGCCAACCAAGGAGTAAGTTCGCCGAATCGGTCAGCAAACGTTAAGTTAAACACAACGCTTGTAAACGCTCCAATGACCATTAACCCTTCTAAGCCAATGTTAACTACGCCGGAACGTTCGCTAAATACGCCGCCAAGCGCCGTGAAAATAAGTGGAGCGGCAAAGAAAATCGCCGAAGGAACAATAATTTGTAAAGCCTCATAAACGCCCACTTATTTTCCCTCCTTTTGAAAACGAGATAGTAACAAACGAATTAAGTAACTAGATGCGACAAAGAAGATGATAAGCGCAATGACAATATCGACAAGTTCTGTCGGTACATCCGCACTTGACGGCATTTCAAGCGCCCCCACTTTCAACGCACCAAATAAAAACGCCGACAAAATAATCCCGAACGCGTTGTTGCTACCAAGTAACGCAACCGCGATTCCATCAAACCCGACACCTGTAAAGCCAGCTTTTACAGAAATGTTTCCGAACGTACCTAATCCTTCCATCGCGCCAGCAACTCCGGCGAACGCACCGGAAATAACCATCGCTAAAATAATGTTGCGCGGTACGTTCATCCCTGCATATTGGGAAGCATGTTGGTTAAACCCAACCGCGCGTAACTCATATCCTTTTGTCGTTTTTTCTAGTAAAAACCACATGACAACCGCACCGATAAGCGCAACAATAATTCCGTAATGCAACGTCGAATAATCCGTAATCGATTGCAAAAACTCTGATTGTAATGACGCCGAAGCGTGCACTTTTGCGGACTTAAAGCCTTTATCTGACAACACCGAACGAATAACAGCGTTGGACACGTGCAAAGCGATATAGTTCATCATAATCGTAATAATGACTTCATGCACTTTAAAGCGCGCTTTTAAAAAGCCCGGAATAAACGCCCATAACGCTCCCGCTGCGGCTGCTGCTAAAATCGCTAACGGCAAATGAATGATTTTCGGTAGATCGAACGAAACACCAACCCACACCGACGCAAGCCAACCAACAATTAGTTGCCCCTCGACACCGATGTTAAACAACCCGGTACGAAACGCAAATGCTACTGCTAGTCCGGCAAGAATGTATGGCGTTGCTTGCCGGATCGTCTCCCCGATATAGTAGCTATCACCAAACGCTCCATATACGAGTGCAGAATAGCCAGCAATTGGGTCGTAGCCGCTAACAAGCATGACAATCGAACCAGCTAGCATACCAAGCAATACAGCAAATACAGGAACAAGAAAATTTGTTACACGATTTGAACTCATGAAGAAACACCTGCTTCCTTCCGTTTACTTCCTGCCATTAATAAGCCTAATTCTTGTTCTGTCGTTTCTTTCGGATCCACAATCGCCACAATTTTTCCTTCGTAAATGACCGCAATTCGGTCACTTACGTTCATTACTTCGTCCAATTCAAACGAAACGAGAAGAACGGCTTTTCCTTGATCACGTTGTTCAATCAGCCGCTTATGAATAAATTCGATCGCTCCGACGTCAAGCCCGCGCGTCGGCTGTGCAGCAATGAGCAAATCTGGGTTACGATCGACTTCGCGACCGATAATCGCTTTTTGTTGGTTCCCACCGGAAAGCGCCCGCGCTTGCGTATATTCATCTGGCGTCCGCACGTCAAATTCAGCAATTAGCTGGCGCGCTTTTTCATAAATAGCTTTAAAGTTTAAAATTCCTCGTTTGGAGTACGGTTCTTTATAGTACGTTTGTAGCACCATATTTTCCCCAATTGGGAAGTCAAGGACAAGCCCGTGTTTATGGCGGTCTTGCGGAATGTGACCGACTCCTGCTTCCATAATTTTTCGTGGCGATAAGTTAAAAATGTCGTTTCCATTCAGTTTGATCGAACCAGATTCTGCTTTGATTAACCCTGTAATCGCTTCCACCAATTCTGTCTGCCCGTTGCCGTCAACACCAGCAATCCCGACAATTTCACCAGCGCGAACGGTTAGATTTAAGTGATCGACAACCGTCACCCCGCGCGCATCTTTTACTACTAAATCACGAATCTCCAACACTTCTTTTCCAGGTTGAGCTGGTTGTTTTTCCGTTTTAAAATGTACTTCACGCCCAACCATTAACGAAGCTAGTTCGTTCGGATTCGTTTCGGAAACGTTAAGCGTTCCAATACCTTTCCCGCGGCGAATAACAGTGACGCGGTCGCATACTTCCATAATTTCTTTCAATTTATGCGTAATTAAAATAATCGATTTTCCTTCGCGAACGAGCGCGCGCATAATTTGAATCAACTCTTGAATTTCTTGTGGCGTTAACACCGCTGTCGGCTCGTCGAAAATTAAAATTTCCGCCCCGCGATAAAGCGTTTTTAAAATTTCTACCCGTTGTTGCATTCCCACGGAAATATCGGAAATTTTCGCTGTTGGATCAACCGCTAGTCCGTAACGTTCCGATAGTTCGCGCACTTGTTCTTCCGCACGCTTAATATCGATTGTTCCACCTTTTGTCGGCTCGCTTCCTAAAATAATATTTTCGGTGACCGTAAACGTATCGACAAGCATAAAATGTTGGTGTACCATCCCGATGCCCAGGTCGTTGGCCACGTTCGGATTGGCGATTTTTACTGGCTGTCCGTTGACACGAATTTCGCCGCCGTCCGGTTGGTAAAGACCGAACAATACGTTCATGAGCGTCGATTTACCGGCACCATTTTCTCCAAGCAAGGCGTGAATTTCTCCTTTTTTCACTTGGAGTGTAATGTTGTCGTTTGCAACGAAATTGCCGAATACCTTTCGAATATTGAGCATTTCAATTACGTATTCCAAACAAATTCACTCCTCTTAAATGAGCTGTTAGAAATCATTAAATAAAAAGTTACAAACGCTTGTAACTTTTTATTTAACGATTTTAGTGAATAAAAAGGCTAGTGCACACTAGCCTTTTTATTCGGTTGTCTTATTTCAAGTTTGCTTCGAATTGTTTGTATTCGTCGCGAGTCATCGGTACTTTCACTTCACCTTTAATAATTTTTTGTTTCCACTCATCGACCGTTTTTAATACTTCTGGCTTAATATTGTCTTGTGTTGGCGCAATGCCTACCCCGTTTTCAGGGAGACCGTATTCAAGCACTTTGCCACCAGGGAATTGTCCTTCTTTTGTTTTCTTTGCAACGTCATATACTGCTACGTCTACACGTTTTACCATTGATGTTAATGTGACGTTATATGTTTTGTCGCCTACTTTTACTTCCCCTTCTGGCGCTTGGTCTTTATCTACCCCGATCACCCAAATTTCACGGTTCGGATCTTTTGTTTTTAAGTCTTTTGCTTCAGAGAATACACCGTTTCCTGTTGCCCCTGCTGCATGGTAAATGACGTCAATGCCAGAAGCGTACATGCTAGAAGCAATCGCTTTCCCTTTGTCCGCTTGGTCGAACGCACCAGCATATTGCACTTCTACCGTTGCTTTTGGATTTACCGCTTTAACCCCTGCGCGGAATCCGCTTTCGAATTTCTCAATTAACGGGATTTCCATTCCGCCAACGAAACCGATTTTGTTCGTTTTCGTTGTCAATCCTGCGACAACCCCGACAAGGAATGAACCTTCATGCTCTTTGAACGTAATGCTTGCGACGTTTGGTTTATCTACGACGCTGTCAACGATGGCGAATTTTTGTTTCGGCTTTTGTTCCGCGATTTTCGTAATCGCATCTGTCATTAAAAAGCCGATCCCATAAATTAAGTCAAAGTTGCTGCGCGCCAGTTTGTTTAAGTTTGTCGCATAGTCTGCATCGCTTTGGGATTGCAAATAGTCATAGCCGTCTTTTCCTTTTTTCATGCCATTATCTTGACCGAACTTTTGCAATCCTTCCCATGCAGACTGGTTGAACGATTTGTCGTCAATTCCGCCAACGTCTGTTACCATTGCGACCGTGAAGTTGTCTTTCTTTTCTCCTGCTTTCTGCCCTTGTCCACAACCGCCAAGCAATGTACCAGCAGCTAGCACAAGCGAAAGCGCTAAACCACCAATGCGTTTTTTCTTCATCGCTTCTACCCCCTAAGAAAAATAGTGAATGCGTATACTTTCTTATTATTGAATACATCCGCCGTTTCTATGTACGAAATGTCACCCCCTTTAAAAATGAATGCGTTTTCGTAACACGTGGAAACTAAACTTATCCGATTTGAAATAGTTAATCGAATACAAAATCGGTTCGTCATTGTTATCAAAATGCATTTGTTTTAACACGAGCAGCGCCGCTTCCGGGTCGCATTGCAAAGTTGGTGACACTTTCTCATGATACCCAAGCGGTTCGATATGTGCTACCGCGTAAGCGATATCATGGTTTGTCTGGTTGTGTAAATTCTCAAACATCGATTCGTGTTCGTACGAAATTCCTTTTGGCAAGTATTTGCACGGGATTTTATCCACGCAATATACTACCGGCTCTCCGTCAGCTGTCCGTACCCGCTCCACAAATAAAATGTCTTCATCAGGCGCGCATTGGAATCGGCGAACGTCTTCTTCCGTCGGTTCTTCGATGGAAGAAGAGAGAAAAATCGTCCCTGGCTTTCGACCAGCTTGTTTAATCATATCAGTGACACTGCTTAACTGCTCGATACCAGACGTAAACATCGGGCGGGAATTGACAAACGTACCGACACCATGCCGACGGATGATCACATTTTCTTCCTCTAGCACACGCAATGCTTCACGTAACGTCGCTCGGCTCACGCCAAGCTGCTTGGAAAGCTCAAACTCCGACGGAAGCTTCTGTTTTTCTTTATACACGCCTGTTTCGATATCGTGCTTAATGCGATCGATCACTTGTAAATATAAGTGGCGATTGTCAGACTTAATAGACATTCGAAAAAGCCTCCAGTTAAATAAGTTTCCAGATATCAGACCTCTGACGTTAGACGTTTTAACCTAGTCGTCATTACTATAACATTTTTTTCGTCATAAATAAATAGGGAATAAAAATTTTGTCGAAAAAAGTAAAAAACATAAACGTAAACGGTTTCAATGTGTTACGCTGATTCAAGCGGCGCTTGAATCAGCTTAGGATGTTTTCGCATTTTCCCGCGGCACAAGCACTGCTCGTGGCTTGCTCCCTTCATAGGGACCGACGACACCGCGCGCTTCCATCGCATCAATTAAGCGGGCTGCTCGGTTATAGCCGATACGGAAGCGGCGCTGTAACATTGAAACAGACGCGCTTTGCATTTCAATTACTAATTGAACGGCTTCATCATACAATTCATCTTCAAATTCTCCATCTTCTTCTGCCGCCTCTGTTGGAATCATTTCTTCTTGGTATTGCGCCTTTTGTTGCGAAATGACGAATTGGACGACTGCTTCTACTTCCTCGTCCGATACGAACGCGCCTTGTACGCGCACCGGTTTCGCTGCTCCCATTGGCAAGAAAAGCATATCTCCTCTTCCGAGTAACTTCTCCGCTCCGCCCATATCTAAAATCGTGCGCGAGTCGGTTTGCGACGACACGCTAAACGCAATACGCGACGGGATGTTTGCTTTAATTACCCCTGTAATGACATCGACCGACGGCCGTTGTGTCGCGATGATCAAATGAATGCCAGCAGCGCGCGCCATTTGGGCTAGACGAGTAATCGCATCTTCGACATCGGATGAAGCGACCATCATTAAGTCTGCCAATTCATCGACGATGACGACGATGTATGGAAGAAGCGGCTGTTTTCCAGTTTGTTCTCGTTGAATATATTCGTTATATCCTTCAATATTCCTTGTTCCGGTATGTGAAAATAATTCATAGCGCCGTTCCATTTCGTTGACGACTTTTTTCAATGCTTGGGAAGCTTTTTTCGGGTCAGTTACCACTGGCGCTAATAAATGCGGAATACCGTTATAGACGCTTAGTTCCACCATTTTCGGGTCAATCATCATCAATTTTACTTCGTGCGGCTTCGCCCGCATTAATAAACTTGTAATAATGCCGTTAATGCAGACACTTTTTCCACTTCCGGTTGCTCCTGCGACAAGAAGGTGCGGCATTTTATTTAACTCTGCCACAACCGCTTCGCCCGAAATGTCTCTTCCTAGCCCAATTAATAACTTCGCGTCTGGTTTATAATGCTCTGTTGCTTCCAACACTTCGCGCAAGGAAACGGTCGCAATTTCTTCATTTGGTACTTCAATACCGATTGCCGATTTTCCTGGGATCGGCGCTTCGATGCGAATATCTTTTGCCGCTAGCGCCAATGCTAAATCATCGCTTAAGCTGACAATTTTGCTCACCTTTACTCCCGCGTCTGGATATACTTCATATTTCGTCACGGCTGGGCCAAGATGAACTTGTGTCACTTTTGCTTTGACCCCGAAACTTTGGAACGTTTTTTCTAATTTACGGGCATTGGCGTAAATGTTCGCATGATCTTTCGATTGATTAATTGGCTTCGGTTGTTTTAGTAGCTCAAGTGGCGGCAATTGGTAATCGGTATTTTCCATTTCAGAAAACGCCATTGGTTCGTTTGCCTCTTCCTCTTCGATTAACGGCGGTTGTTCTACTCTGACAGCGGCAAAATCGGAAATAATCGGTGGCGGTGATGATTCTTCTTCAGCCAATTCTTCTTCCATCGGCAACGTTTCCCCGGCAATGGCTGTTTCTTCTGGCGGTTTGCTTGTTCGCTTCGTCGATGCCCGTTGCTTTCGATTCCCCCATGCTTGCTTTATATCGGCAATAAACGCTTGCCACTGGCGGAAAATAAACGAAACAAGCCAATGAACGGCTTTACCAACCGTTTCACTTAACGATTTCCCCGTGATTAAAATAGCACCGATAACAAATAGAAAGAAACAAACCCACTTCGTCCCAAGTTCATCAAAGAGCTGATAGCTCGCTGCAAATAAAATCGCTCCAATCATCCCTCCCCCTAAATCGTGCGGTGCAGCAGCTGCTCCGTTTACCTCTTTCCAAAACAATTCCCATGTTGTGCGAATAATGCTTGGATGGAATTCTCCTTGCCGTGACAGAAGCCGAAATAACGTCAGATGGCTGAGCAGTAAAAGCGCAATGCTAATCGTATATCCACCAATTAGCCACCGATGAAAAAATGGTGGCCATGCCCGCTTCCAAATAAGATAAATGGCGAGCACGAATCCCGCGATTAATAAAAGGATGTACCATTCGCCAAGGAAAAAACGCGCAAATGAAACAACTGTTTTCCCAACGAGGCCAAGTTGTGCCATCGCGATGACGGAAAGGGCAAGCAACGCAAGTCCCATCAATTCGAAACGAAAGGTTGTTTTCCACTCTTGCTTTTTCTTTTGTTGTTTATGACGTTGTCGTTTGCGTTTCGACATGTTTCTCCACTCCGATACAAAACTGGAAATGTCGAAAAAAGCAGCCAACGTTGGCTGCTTTCTTCCGTTTCTTTTTATTATACACTAACTGCCTATGAAATTCATCCTATTTCGCGCAGGAGACCCTCACTTCAACGACCAAAGGGAGTAAGTGGGAGAGGAATGCGCGTTCCCCTTTTCTTTTGTTAAGATGTTATTGTCGATAACGGAAATCTAGCGCCTGGGGCGTATTTTTGCTCTAAAAAATGGGCGGGATTTGTGCTTAAATTACGAACAATTTCCCATTCTTTTGTTTCTGTTTCTTGGACGAGAAACGGAATACCGTCGTAATAAACGACTTGTTGTTTCGCGTACGCTTGTTCATCTACTGGGAAAATGAGATGTTCCGGCATGATCGTATACAAAATCATTGTAACATCGTTCCTCCTTCTTTTTTCCATTCGATGAGCTGTCGCAGTTTTTGCAGCGCTTGTGCCACGCCGCCTACTTCATCAATTAACCCATATTGCACAGCGTCTGGCCCGACGACGTTTGTGCCGATGTCGCGCGTCAAATTTCCTTTTGAAAACATAAGTTCTTTAAATTTGTCTTCGCTAATTTTTGAATGTTTCGTGACAAATCGAACGACGCGCTCTTGCATTTTATCCAAATACTCAAACGTTTGCGGAACACCAATGACAAGCCCTGTTAAACGAACAGGATGAATCGTCATCGTTGCGGTTTCTGTAATAAACGAATAGTCGCACGATACTGCAATCGGTACGCCAATCGAGTGTCCTCCCCCTAATACAATCGAAACGGTCGGCTTGGATAACGAAGCGAGCATTTCCGCAATTGCCAATCCTGCTTCCACGTCCCCGCCAACCGTATTTAAAATAACAAGCAAGCCTTCGATGTTCGGGTTTTGTTCAATTGCAACAATTTGTGGAATGACGTGCTCGTATTTTGTCGCTTTGTTTTGCGGTGGGAGTTGAATATGCCCTTCGATTTGACCGATAATTGTTAAACAATGAATGGTTGTATCTTGCGCCATTTGCGGAATGTTCGTTTGCCCAAGCTGTTGAATGTTTGCAGCTACCTGCTCTTGTTTTTCTTCTTGTTGTTCTTCTGAGCCAAACGGTATGTATTCTTTTTTCTCCATGTTCATGCTCCTTTCTTGCCTAGTATTGTTTAGTATGTTCTATGAAGCAAAGAAAAATGCCGGCAGATTTTTTCTCCGACCGGCATTTCCGTTCGACTTTGAGCATGATTGGTTTAAACTTCCATAATGATTGGCAAAATCATCGGTTTCCGTTTCGTTTTTTCAAATAAATATTGGCCTAGCGCATCACGAATATTGGATTTTAAGGAAGACCATTCAATGACGTACTCTTGCATGCATTTATTAACGATAGTCGTCACTAGTTTTGTCGCTTCCTCAAGTAGCGTTTCCGATTCCCGTACATATACAAATCCGCGAGAAATAATTTCTGGACCGGCGACAATTTTTTTCGCTTCTTTGCTTAACGTGACGACAACAATTAATATCCCGTCTTGTGAAAGCAAGCGGCGGTCGCGTAAGACAATATTGCCCACATCTCCGACCCCTAGCCCGTCAATCAATACGTTTCCGTACGGAACTTTTCCGCCAAAGCGCGCCTGTCCGCTCCGAAATTCAATGACGTCCCCTTTATCTACTAAAAACGTCCGCTCTTCAGCGATGCCAACCGCTTTCGCTAATGCCGCATGCGCTTTTTGCATGCGGTATTCCCCATGAACAGGAATGAAATATTTCGGCTTCATTAAATTAAGCATTAGTTTCAGTTCTTCTTGGCATCCGTGTCCGGAGACGTGCACATTTTTATAGACGACGTTTGCCCCTGCCCGGTATAATGCATCGATTGTTTTTAAAAACAATAATTCATGACCAGGCATTGGCGAAGCCGCCACGATGACCGTATCTCCTTCTTTAATGTTCACTTGTTTGTGCGCTTGTTTCGCCATTCGCGCCAGCGCCCCCATCGGCTCTCCGTGGCCACCTGTCGTTAAAATCACCAATTCTTCATCATTGTATTGTTGAATATCTTGCATGGAGATGACCGTTTTTTCCGGCAGTTGTAAATAGCCGAGACGGACAGCGACGTCCATCACTTTATGCATGCTTTTTCCGACGATAGCTACTTTTCGTCCATAGGCTTTCGCGGCATGCAATACTTGCTGAATTCGTGTAATGTTGGAAGCATAACAAGCAGCAATCACTCTGCCTTTGGCATTATACACAACGTCCGAAATCGCTTGGGCAACTGCCGCATCCGAACCGGTATACCCTAGCTTTTCCGCGTTCGTACTATCAGATAATAAGCATAGTACCCCTTGTTCGCCGATTTGCGCCATTTTTCCTAAATCCGCACGATTCATCCCGTACGGCGTTTGGTCGAATTTAAAATCGCCCGTATAGACGATAGCGCCTTGCGATGTGTGAAAACTAATTCCGATCGAATCTGGGATGCTATGAATCGTTCGGAAAAACGTCACCGTTGCTTTTTCTAATACTACTTCCGAATCGGAATGAATTTCGATAAATGACGCTGCTGTCGTGATGTCATGCTCTTTCAATTTTTCTTGCGCCAAGCCAAGCGTCAACTTTGTTCCATAGACAGGGGCGGTAATTTTCTGTAATACATACGCAATCGCACCGATATGTTCTTCGTGTCCGTGCGTTAAAAAAATCGCTTTTACCCGCTCTTTTTTTTCGACAAGATACGTAATATCTGGAATGACTTTGTCGATACCGAGCATCTCGTCTTCCGGAAACATCACTCCTGCATCAATGACAAAAATATCATCGTCTAACTCAATCACATACATATTTTTGCCGATTTCCCCTACCCCACCAAGGGAAAACACTCGTATTTTCTCTACTTGTTTCAAACGCTTCGTCCTCCTAATGCTAAACTAACCCGCTCAAAGTCACTTGACTTTATTATAACTGATGGAAGATTTTAAATACAAGATAGTATTGTATAGATCGAAAAAAGCCGATTCACTTTTGTGAATCGGCTGTTATTTGTTGGGTGCGTAGATTAGCCATTGAAAACGAATTGACCTCGATTTTCCAACTTTTCTGCCGTATAGTTCTTTAGTGCAAGAATGGATAATCCACGCTCGTAGCTATTGCAACAATTTCAGCAGTTGGTTGCGCTCTTGCTCTGTGAGTGGAACGAGCGGCAAGCGGACAGGACCGACATCAAGTCCTTTTAGTTGCAACGCTGTTTTGACTGGCGCTGGACTTGGTGCCGCAAATAATCCTTTCATAATCGGGAGCAGCTGTTGGTGAAGCTTAGCTGCTGTTTGGTGATCTCCAGCTTCAAACGCCTCGATCATTTCCTTCATTTCATTGCCGATGACATGTGATGCAACGGAAACAATGCCTGCTCCACCAATCGCTAATACTGGAAGCGTCAATCCATCGTCTCCGCTATATAATAGAAAGTCATCGTTCGTGCGCGCAATTACTTCGGTCATCGCATCAAGGTTGCCGCCTGCATCTTTCAACGCAACGATGTTTGGAATTTCTGCTAAGCGGACAATCGTTTCAACAGAAATATTAACGACCGACCGGCCTGGAATATTGTAAACCATCACCGGCAGCGGCGTGCTTTCGGCAATCGCTTTAAAATGTTGGTAAATTCCTTCTTGGTTTGGTTTGTTGTAATATGGGGCGACGATCATGACCGCATCGACGCCCGCTTCTTCGGCTTTTTTCGTTAAATCAATCGAAGCGCGTGTATTGTTGCTTCCTGTTCCGGCAATAACCGGCACTCGACCGTTGACAACAGAAACGACGTGACGGAAAAGAGCAACTTTTTCTTCTGTCGTCAATGTCGGTGACTCCCCGGTTGTCCCTGCGACGACAAGTGAGTC
>NZ_JAILZV010000081.1 GCF_023512315.1 Anoxybacillus sp. | reverse complement strand
AATTCCCCAACTTCATTGATTAGCGAATGTCCATGTTCATCAAACGCCTGTACGTTTGCCCCAAGCGAACGGCATTGCAGCATGCCTGCACGAACCGGCAAAATTGGCGACCCACCGACAAACGCGGTGCATACATCCGTTCCACCACTGCATGAAACGAGCCAAACATCTTTCACATGTTCATACACCCAAAGAAACCCTTCGGTCGTCAGCGGCGATCCTGTCGAAAGAACCGCTTGCAACGGCGAGAAATCGTAAGTCTCTTTCGGCTGAATCCCTTGTTTCATGCAGACGTTAATAAACGCTGCGCTTGTGCCAAAATGCGTGATTTTTGCTTTTTCGGCAAGCTCCCATAAAACGTTCTCGTCTGGAAACGTCGGGCTCCCATCATATAGAACAACTGTTGCCCCAACTAATAACCCGCCAATTAAAAAGTTCCACATCATCCAGCCGGTCGTTGTAAACCAGAAAAATGTGCTGTCGCGCGCAATATTGCATTCTATCGATAAAATTTTTAAATGTTCTAATAAAATACCGCCATGCCCTTGCACGATTGGCTTTGGCAATCCGGTCGTCCCTGAAGAATATAAAATCCAAAGCGGATGAGCAAACGGCACTTGTTCATACACAAGCTCGCCTTCTTCTTGCAATATGTCCGTCCATAATAAAACAGAATCGTCCCATGCGCGTACATCGTCATGTAAATACGGAACGACAATCGTCTTTTTTAGCGACGGAAGTTTTTCTTGCAGCTCTTTGACAACAGGCACTTTATCAAACGTTTTTCCATTATATTGACAACCGTCCACCGCAAACAAAATCGTCGGCTCAATTTGTTGGAAGCGGTCGATGACACTATTAGCACCAAAATCTGGAGAACAGCTTGACCAAATCGCGCCAATGCTCGCACACGCCAAAAACGCAACGACTGTTTCAGGAATATTCGGCATATAAGCAACGACGCGATCGCCTTGTTTCACGCCAAGTTTTTTCAGTGCCGAAGCGACAGATGCTGTTTGTTTTTTTAACTCTCCCCACGTTACTTCGCGCAGCGAAACGCGTTCGGAACGGAATAAAAGCGCTGGTTTTTCCTGTATGTTGCGAAAAATATGTTCCGCGTAATTTAACCGTGCCCCTGGAAACCAGTTTGCCCGCGGCATTTTTCGCTCTTCTAACACACACGTATACGGAGCGGACGACTGAACGGCACAATATTCCCACACCGTTTCCCAAAATTGCTCAAGTTTCTCGACCGACCATTTCCATAGCGCCGCATGCGAATCAAACGCAATCCCTTTTTTCGTTTGCAACCAATCCATATACCGCTTTATGCTTGACTGCTCAATTTGTTCTTTTGTTGGTGTCCATAAAATATCCCCATCCGTAACCGCTTTCATTTCTCCTCACCTTTCCCCTTTGGATAAAAACTACGAAAAATTCGGACTATTTTTATCATATCATCTTTTTTTCGGACAAGGAATACGAACTTTTCGTCAAAAAATGTTCAAAATCGTTGACAAAATGACATTCGCTGAATAAGATAAGATTAAAAGTTGGTTTAAGGAAAAATTATAACCTCTGTACAAATTATTGATAGGAGGGAAACTGTTATGACTGAAGCAAAACTAGCACGTTTATCTGATGCTCAACCAGGAGAACGTTTTCGGATCGCAAAGATTAATATAGAAGGAACAATGAAACGGAGACTGCTTGATTTAGGGTTTGTGCCCGGCTGTGAAGTAACCGTCTTGCAAAAAAGCCCGCTAGGTGACCCGACCGCCTATCGCGTCAGTCATACAACAATCGCTTTAAGAAAAGAAGAAAGTGATCATATTTACGGGGAGAGGATCGATAATGAATAAGCGGGAATATACAATTGCACTCGCAGGCAATCCAAATACAGGAAAAAGTACGTTATTTAATGTATTAACTGGCTTGCGGCAACATACAGGGAACTGGCCAGGGAAAACGGTTGTTCACGCAGAAGGCTTTTTCACTTATAAAAACGAGGAATATCGAATCATCGACCTTCCCGGAACGTATTCTCTCTACTCCAATTCAGCGGACGAAGAAGTAGCTCGGGATTTTATTATTTTTAGCAAACCGGATGTCACGCTCGTCGTATTAGACGCAACCGCACTCGAACGAAATTTAAATTTAGCGCTACAAGTACTAGAAATGACCGACCGTGTCATCATTTGCCTAAACTTAATGGACGAAGCGAAAAAGAAAGGAATTGTCATTGATATTGCGAACCTTTCGAAAAAACTAGGCGTACCTGTCGTACCGCTTGCCGCGCGCAATAAAGAAGGGATTGAAGAGTTGCTTGAAACAGTCGCGCGCATGGTGCATGGGGAAATAAACACAACACCGCTCGTTGTTTCCTACAGCCGCGCCATTGAAGAAAAAATTGCGAAGCTTCTTCCGCTTGTAAAAGAAGTGGTTGGAGAAGAATATCCAGCGCGCTGGGTGGCGCTTCGTTTACTAGACGGGGATACATCGTTGCTTCACGCATTGCAACACCATCCACATCATTTCCTAAAGGAGGGAGCAACGTATGCGTGCCACTGTGCCAAATCCGTTTGACGAACTGATGGAACACGCCAAACGTTTAGCAGATGGCGATACACGGGAACAAATCGTTGCGTCTATTTTTCAAACATCGCGTCAAATTTGCCAAGAAACAGTGACCTATACAAAACAAGAAAAACGATATGAAACAGAAAAGCTCGATCGGATTTTCACATCAAAAATATGGGGATTTCCGATTATGCTCGCGATGCTTGCCGTCGTCATTTATATTACGATTGCCGGCGCCAATGTCCCTTCTTCGTTGCTCGCGGAATTTTTCGGTTGGCTTGAAGGGTATATTACGCTGCTATTCCAACAGTTGCACGCACCAAGCTGGTTACACGGCATTCTCGTTTTAGGATTATACCGCGGAACGACATGGGTCGTGAGCGTCATGTTGCCGCCGATGGCGATTTTCTTCCCGATTTTTGCGTTGCTTGAAAATTACGGATACCTTCCGCGCGTCGCCTTTAATATGGATCGGCTCTTTAAAAAGTCAGGTGCGCACGGAAAGCAGTCGTTAACGATGGCGATGGGGTTTGGTTGCAACGCTGCGGCTATCATGTCGACAAGAATTATCGAATCCCCACGGGAACGAATGCTCGCCATTTTAACGAACAATTTCGTTCCATGCAACGGCAGATGGCCAACGTTAATTTTACTTGCTTCCCTCTTTATGGCGGCAGGCTATACCGGCGGATGGAAAACGTTCGCTACCGCAAGCGTCGTCGTTGCGATGGTCGTATTCGGCATTATCGTGACCCTTACTGTTTCGTGGATATTATCGAAAACGGCGTTGCGCGGTGTACCGACCCATTATACGCTTGAACTGCCACCATATCGCCGACCGAAAATATGGGATACAATCGTTCGGTCGACGTTAGATAAGTCGGTTTATGTATTGAAACGTGCGGTCACTGTCGCTGCGCCTGCCGGTGTGTTAACGTGGGTATTGGCAAACATTCATGTAGGCGATACAACCGTGCTGGCGTATTCCGCTCAGCTGCTCGACCCGTTTGCGCGCCAATTAGGGCTTGATGGCTATATTTTGTTAGCGTTTATTTTAGGGCTCCCAGCAAACGAAATTGTCGTACCAATTTTATTGATGGGCTATTTATCGACTGGGGCGTTAATCGAAGTAGACGGTCTGCAGTCGCTCAAACAAATTTTTCTCGACCACGGGTGGACGTGGCTAACCGCGTTAAATATGATGCTGTTTTCCTTGCTTCATTATCCGTGCGGCACGACACTTGTCAATATTTATAAAGAAACAAAAAGCAAAAAATGGACGTTCCTATCGTTCGCCATTCCAACAGCGATTGCGATTGTCGTCACGTTTACAACTGCCCATCTTGTCCAATGGCTTGGGCTTTTGTAAAAAACATCCCGCTCTCGGTAAAGAGCGGGATGTTTTTATACATGTTTGATTTCTTCAATATGCGACACGTCCGCCTCGCTAAGCAACTCCCAGCGCCCATCCCGCACAAAAACGGTCGTCAAGCTCGTCCCGTGCATAAATGGCGGCTCCCAAAGCGATGATAATGGCGTTTGTTTTAATCGTGCTACGAGCGTCTTTAGTACAACCCCATGGGTGACGATTAAAATATGGCCCGAACGGTGGCGGTCCACAATATCCGCTACCGCGGAAAATGCGCGCGTTTGCACGTCAATAAACCGTTCGCCACGCTTTGGTGCATACAAATGCGGCGCGTTCCAAAAATGGTCAAACGAAACAGCGTCAAGCTGCTCGATTTGCTCGTGTGTTTTTCCTTCCCAATCTCCGAGAAAAATTTCCCGTAGCCGCTCTTCTTCATAAATTGGAACGGGTCGCTCCCCGCGGACGATTTTTGCCGTTTCTAACGCCCGCCCGCTCGTGCTTGTATAAATGGCGGTTAAATCGACTGCTTCTAATCGTTTGCCAAGCCGGCGCGCATCTTCCTTCCCTTTTTCCGTTAGCGGCGAATCCAACCAGCCTTGCATTCGTTTTTCGACATTCCATTCCGTTTCTCCATGTCTTGTCAAATATAATGTAAGCACGTTATCCTCCGCCCCTATCCCCTAACAATTACGTGTTAGAGGGAACATTCGATTGGTTATATTGTTCCAGCCAATGTTTTAGCTTCTCTGCTTCTAGCGACTTGCTGAAATAAAATCCTTGCGCAAAGTCACAATGCATTTGCTGAAGGAGCGATAGTTGTTGGTTCGTTTCGACCCCTTCGGCCAATACTTGAATATCAAGGCTTTTCGCTAAATGGATAATCGTATCGACAATGGTAGCGTCTTTTGAGTTTTCGGCGATTCCTTGAATAAAGCTACGGTCAATTTTTAACAGCGTTACTGGCAAATTGCGAATGTACGCAAGCGAAGAGAACCCTGTGCCGAAATCATCAATCGCCACTTGTACACCGACCGTCTTTAACTCTGTTAAAATGTGTTTTCCTGTTTCGATATTTTCCATTAAACCGCTTTCGGTTACTTCTAAAATTAAATGTTCTGGTGCAAAACCAGTTTCATTCAATATGTACATGACATGCCCGACAAGCTCGGTTCGGTTCAATAAGAACGGCGATAAATTGACCGCTAATTTTAACTTTGGAAACTGGGTTTGCCACTCTTTTACTTGCCGGCATGCCTGCTCTAGCACCCATAACGTAATTTCAAAAATAAAACCGCTTTTTTCTGCCAACGGAATAAACTCCAGCGGCGGAATTTCCCCAAGCGTCGGATGCCGCCAGCGAAGCAACGTTTCTACCCCCATCGCCGAACCGTTTCCTAATTCGATTTTCGGTTGGTAACATAAATAAAATTGCTCGCGAATAATGGCAAACGGAAGGTCACGTTTAATCACTTCCGTCCGGTTATGTACGGGCTGGTAAAAATGGTAGCCGTTTTTGCCGCGGTCTTTGACATAGTAAAGCGCTTGATCGGCATATTTCATCAGTTGCTCTTGATTGTCCGCATCGCTCGGAAAAAACGCAATTCCAACGGAAAGCGTGGACTGAATCATTTGTTTTTCATATCGAAATGGCTGATGAAACGCTTGAATTAACCGCTCTGCCAATAAAGAGACCGCTTCTTTCGCAGTATGTGGCAATAATAGCACAAACTCATCGCCACCAATTCGCGCGAAAAAATGATTTTCCTGCAATACGGTTTGTACTCGTTTCACTGCTTCTTGTAAAAAATAATCGCCTGCTTGATGAGAAAAATGGTCGTTAATCCATTTAAATTTATCAAAATCTAAATAGCATAACGCAAACGGCGTTTGTTCATGAATTAATTGACGAATGTACCGTTCAAAATAGCTACGGTTCGCAATGCCCGTTAACGAATCAAAATAGGCGAGCTGGTGCAGTTTTTCTTCGTATTTTTTGCGCTCGCTAATATTTTTCGCCGCGACAACGACATAATCAAGCTCCCCATGCTCGTTGAAAATCGCTTTCCCGTTCGCTTCCATCCATATCCATTGTCCGTGTAGGTCAAGCCGACGAAATTCCGCCGTCTGTTTTTCGCCAGTGATATATAGTGTATGTAGTTTCTGTTGCAATTCGTCGACATCGTCACGATGGACGTAGCGAAACAAATCATGAGTTTCGCTTTCTTCCTGAACGACGCCAAACGTATGGACGAACGAAGGAGATAGATATGTCACCTTTTGCTCGTTCGATAAAATTAAAATATAATCGGACGAATGTTCGGCAATGAGGCGAAATCGTTTTTCGCTCTCTTCTAGCGCCGTTTCTAGTTGGTTTACTTCTGTTCGGTCGCGCAATACGACCATGCAACCGTTTTCCTCTTTTAATGGGAGCAATGAAACATGGACAAGTATTTCTCGCTCCCCGCTGCCCTTTATCATCCGCTCTCGTAAATCGACCGTCTCCCCTTGTTTTACACGTTCGAAATCTTCGGAAAATCCAAGCAACCGCACGTCATGTACATCTGCACCAACTAATGCTTGAAACGCTAGATTGCTATATATAATGCGCCCATTGGCCTCCACGAGCGCAACAGCTTCTGGAAATCGTTGAAAATAAGTCACAAAGTTGTCGCCCATCTCACTAGTTACCTCTCGAGTATATTTTTACTGTTCCTCTTGTATCTTCATTTTTACTAATCTAACGACAAAAATCAACAAAATGGACAAATTTTTTTCGAAAACCGGAATAAAAATCCCCTATACTCAAAAACTTGCCGGTTCTTTTTTTCTATGGTAGATTCAAAAGTACAGGTTGATAGAAAGGATGAGAACCATTGAAACGTCCAATCGTAATAATGCTGTCGCTTAGTGTATTGCTTGGCGCCTGCTCGGCGAACGAAACGAAAGAACAAACTCATGCAACAATGAGCGGAGACGTACGAGAAACGACGAAATCGACCGCGCATCTTCCGCCTTTTTTAAAGCCGTATGATGAAAATATGGCAGTGCTTTATCAACAAGCAGCGAACCATCGACAGTTGCTTGAAAACATTCCGTGCTATTGCGGCTGCGGAACGTCCGCTGGCCATAAAAACAACTACGATTGCTTCGTTTATGAAAATAAAAAAGGCGGTTCTATCGTTTGGGATTCTCACGCGACAACATGCGGAGTTTGTTTAGAAATTGCTGCAGAATCGATTACGGAATATGAACAAGGGAAATCGATAAAAGACATTCGGAAAATGATTGATGAAAAATATAAAGAAGGCTACGCCGAACCAACGCCGACGAAGCCGCTATAAACAAACAGGCTATCTCTTCACAAAAGGGATAGCCTCTTTATCTTGGCATGACACTTAATGCTGTGTATAAATCGTACAATGTGTCTAGTTGTTTTTGTTTAATATCGTTTAACATACACTTCCATAATCGAACCATCGCCTGTACATCTCCATCTGCTGTGTGCCGCTGTTCGCATCGGACGTTGTAATACGAAAGCGCTTCGTCTAACGTCGGAAACAAAAGCGGACGGTGAAGCATTTCCATCACTTGTCGCATCTCAAGAAAACGACCCGTCCATTTCGTGCGGTAATTCGTCCAAAGAAAATGATTGATAAACGATAAATCATGGCCGATATGGTAACCAATGAGCATCCCCTCACGAATAAACGACAAAAAACGATCCATTTCGTCTTTTAAGCGTGGAGCAGATTGAACATCTTCTGTGCGAATGCCTGTCAGTTCGGAAATATGTTCCGGAATCGTTTTTTCCGGACGAATGAGCCGAAAGTAAAAGTCGGTAACGTCGCCGTTATTTGTTTTCGCTGCGGCGATCGCAAAAATTTCATCACCGTGTTGCGGCGAAAACCCTGTCGTTTCTGTGTCAATAATCACAAACGGAACGTGCTCTAGCCGCATATGCATATCTAGTTGTTTTTTCTGTTGTTCTTTTAACAACATTCGTACCCATACTTCTTGTTGAAAGGAATGTCGTTCGTTTTCTGGTACGGCAAATATTTTTTCGCTCGGCACCCCAAGCGATAACATGCGCAACGCTCGCTGCCAAAATCGATGTTGTTCATTCATCGCGCCATCCCCTCACTTGCCGCATGACAACACGTTGCAGTTTTTTCGCGACTTTCATCGCTTGCTTCAAACGAGCTCGTTCGGATGTATTCAAAATAGAGAATGGAACGTAATCTCCTGTTGCTTCTAGCGAATATTTCAAGCGGAGGTAAATGAACGTCATAAACGCTTCCTGCGCTTGCTCCACTAACGCAACCGGCAACAACGACTGCCTTTCCATCCATTCTATCCTTTCCCATGTCGTCATCGCCGAAATATTGCCGACACACGACAAAAACTTAACTGCGTTCACTAGTTGCACATAGCCGCTCTGTTTTAAATGGAGGCACCCGCTATACCGCCCCCACCGTTCCAACTGAAAATTTCCGAACCATCCAAGCGGCACATACGGAAACATGACATGTTCCCCCATTCGCTTTAACAATAGTGAATGGCTGCTTAGTTGTTCGAGCAACTTCTCTTTGCCGGTATACACTAATTCATGCGCTCCGTAAATCGGCCGCATATCCATCGCGATAAATAAAAAACGAATGTCGTCAGGAAAATGATGGTGAATATACATGGACATTTGCTCTTCCCAATCCCGCACCGATTGACTCCACCGCCGATTCGTCGCCATCACGTTTCCGAGGCAATACGGATACCCAATCTCCGCTAAAAAAGACGTTCCGATTTTCGCTAAATGTTGAATAAACGCATAGCATTCCGCTTCTTGCTCTCGCGAACAATCGAATAAAATGCCGTTATCTTGATCGGTCCATATTGTTGGCTCCCCTCTTCCTAAGCTTCCCATCACATACCAACACCATTTTTCTGGAGGTGTAGCGACCGCAGCTCGTTTCGTTTCCTCCTCTGCCAACATAATCGCTTTTCGAACAAGCGCGTCGTGCACATCGCTTAACGCGCGTGAAAGAGACGCGATAACGTCTCTTTCAATGACATTGCGCAGCCGATAAGCTACGTCACGGTGAATTTTATTTAACTCATTGACCGTCTCTGCCTCAGCAATTTGCTCGAGTAATCTATCTAATGGTTCCATCGCTTTTTCCTCTTGTTTACTGAGCTGCTGTTTTGGACGAAAAAGTAGGGTCTAGTTGTTCTGGATAGCCATAGGAACCGTGCTCGCTAATGTCTAATCCGGAAATTTCTTGCTCCGCTGTGACGCGAAGACCGATCGTTTTCTTTAACACAAACAAAATAAGAAACGATACAAAAGCGACATACGCCATTGCTCCTACTACCCCGACGGTCTGTACGATCAACTGATGGAATCCCCCACCATAAACAAGTCCTGATTTTCCAATACCTGTAACTTCTACTAAACGAGGGGAAGCGAAAAACCCTGTCGAAATCGTGCCGATAATTCCGGCAATTCCGTGAACGGAAAAGGCATAAATCGGGTCATCAATTCCTTTTCGTTCAAAATAAACGGACGTCCAAAACGTAAACGAACCAGCAACTGCACCGATGACGACAGCGGCCCACGGTTCAACAAACGCGCACGCTGCGGTAATGGCGACTAGCGCAGCGAGCACCCCATTTACCATCGCTGGAATGTCCGCTTTGCCGACGATAATCTTTGCTGTCACAATCGCGGCAATCGCCCCTGCCGCTGCCGCTAAGTTCGTTGTTAACGCGACATAGCCGAAAAATCCATCTCCTACTGCCATCGTACTTCCTGCGTTAAACCCAAACCAACCGACCCACAAAATAAATCCACCAATCACGGTATATACTTGGTTATGCCCTGGGATGACGTTTGGCGTTTTATCTTTATTAAATTTCCCGATGCGCGGTCCGAGCAACACCGTTGCGACTAGCGCCGCAATCGCTCCTTGTAAATGCACGACGGTCGAACCGGCAAAATCTTGCATGCCCATCGCTCCGAGCCAGCCGCCGCCCCACACCCAATGACCGATGACTGGATAAATGGCAATCGTGAAAATCGTCCCGAAAATAAAATAGACAGATAATTTCGCACGCTCCGCAAAACCGCCCCATGCAATCGCCAAAGAAACCCCTGCAAACCCAAGCTGGAACAAAAATTTAATCGACAATGGCACGTTTGCCCATGAGAGGGAATCGAACGTTCCCTTCCCTTCTTTTAAAAACCATCCTTCCGTGCCGATGAAGCTGTTTCCTTCGCCAAACGTAATCGCAAATCCAGCTGCCCAAAACGCTAAGGAAGCAATCGCAAAGCTTAAAATTTGTTTCCCTGCCACATGGCCAGAGTTTTTCATCCGTGTCGACCCCGCTTCAAGCAGCGCAAACCCTGCTTGCATGCCGATGACTAAAATGGCGCTAAGGATGACCCATAACGAATCAAGCGCTAAAGAAATTTCTTTTGGACTCATCTCCATCTCCCTTTCGTCACTTGTTTTAACATCTTTGTGTTATAATATATTACATAAAAACAAGTGTTTCAACCTTCTTTTTCGTCTGTAAGCGATTACACATGAAAAAAGTTTGTTAAAAAACCTTACAAACGATTTTGGATAAAAAACAAAAACATTCATATACTACAAAAGAAACAAAACGAGAGGGTGAGAACATGAAAAAAGAGGAAAAACAACTAGACCATAAAAAAACATCCTCGCAACCTCAACCGCGAGGATATGGGGACAAAAAACTAGGAGGACCGAACCGCCCAGCAGAATAAAAACGTAACGCAACGGTTGCTCCCACAATACCTAAAGCAAAAAAAGGTGTCCGAAGACTTGGACACCTTTAACTTTTCATTGATGCAAGCGTTTGTTTTAGTTGTTCTTCCATGTGCACAAGTTCCCGCTCGACTTGTTGGCGTTTGAGACGGCCTTCTTGTTGAATTTTCAACGTTTCTTCTAACGTTGTAACAAGGTTTTCTTGCGTTTTTTTCAACGTTTCAATATCAATTAGCCCACGCTCATTTTCTTTTGCTACTTCAATGCTATTTATTTTTAACATTTCCGAGTTGCGTAACAATAAATCGTTCGTCGTTTCAGTAACTTGCTTTTGTGCCTCGACCGCTTTTTGTTGACGAAATAGTGTTAGCGCAATAACGACTTGGTTTTTCCAAAGCGGAATAGCAGTTAAAATCGACGATTGAATACGCTCGACAAGCGTTTGATTCATGTGCTGAATCATACGAATTTGCGGCGCTGTTTGAATCGTCACTTGTCGGCTTAATTTTAAATCGTGAATGCGTTTTTCTAACCGATCAGCGAACTGCAATAAGTCGTTCACTTCTTGTATTTCCATTTGATTCCCTGAGCGTTCCGCCTGCGACCGTTTTTCTGGAATCATTTTTGTCCGAAACTCTTCTAGTTTGATTTCCGCTGCGGCAATATAAATGTTTAGCGCATCAAAATACTCCTTATTTTTTTCATACAACGTTTCTAACATCATAATGTCGCGAAATAATAACTGCCGATGCTTTTCAAGTTGGTCAGCAATTTTATCAATTTCGACGCCGATTTTTTGATATTTTGCCATCATCCCTTGCAGCGATTTCGATACTGAGCCGAACAGCCGCGAAAAAAAGCCTTTTTTCGCCGGCAATAAATCGTCTGGATTGACTTCTTTAATTTTGCTCATCAATGTACTAATTACTTCGCCGACCGGTCCAGCGTCTTTCGTTTGCACGTGATGTAAAATCGCATGCGAAAATTTTGATAGTTCCGCTTGTGCTGCGACCCCATATTGAACGATTGCTTGTTGGTTGCGCGGGTCAATTTGCCGCGAAAGCTGCACCGCCTTTTCTCGGTGTTCTTGTTTTAATGTGTCAATTAATTGGACAGGTCGTTGTTCTTCTGCCGTTTCTTTTTCGGCAGGTAACAAAAAAGGGTTTTCTAGCAAGGAATCAAGCGAGCTTGTCCACTGTTCGTTATCGAACCGATTCATATTCCTGCTCCTTTCTCTGTTCTAACGGTTGCTCGAGCGATTGCTCGAGTAGTTTCGTTTCTATTTGCAATTCAAACACATCGTCTGAAAGAATTTCTAACAAGCGCTTTTCTGCGGTAATAGCAAGTTCATCTAACAGCCGCTCTGCTTTTCGTAGCGCTTCTTGCATGTCGGCATTGCGAACGGGTTGGTGGATGAGATACACATATTTTTCAATCATCGTGACGGCACAGTCTAATTCATGCAGGAAAAAAGGCTGCGCCAACCGAAATTTCCGCGGGTGTTGCTCGACGGCACGAATCATTTTTTCAACCGTTGCGCTTAGATGTGAGATTTTCTGCCACATCACAAGCGAACGAACTTTCAAGCGTGCGCGTCGCATTCGTTTCCATTGTTTCCGCGCTTGCGCAAGCTCTGTTTGGATATAACGCTTTTCTTCTTTTAACAAGTCTGGCGCAACGATGCGCTGCTCTCTCCGTTTCATATAAATGGACGTAACAACCATTGCTAGCGCCCCAGAGAGAAACGAAAGAAAAAAGTGATAGCGAAACGAGAAAAAGGCAACTACAGCCGTTATTAGCCCAATATTCCATGAAACGAACCATCGCCATACAGTCATCAACAATCGTTTCACCATAATCCCTTCCTCATCAAAAGTTTACTTTCATTATAGCATGCCACGAGTGTTTATTATCCATTATTTTACTAAAAAACACAGAATCATATGACTGAACACAAGCTTTTCTGCCTCTTCCCTCGAACAAGAACGCCGGCGGGCAAATGTCATTTGCCCGC
>NZ_JAILZV010000080.1 GCF_023512315.1 Anoxybacillus sp. | reverse complement strand
CCGCTTGCCGACTACGGCAGAAAAGCTAGGAATAGAGCGATTTCAACTGGTTTTTAATGGTTAATCAACACGCCTGACCAAATTGTAATAAAGAAGAGTAACAAGGTGAACTTGCCAAAAGGCATTTCGAAAGACTTTTTTGACGTGTTGAATGAAACGATCGAGGAGTATGACGAAACGATTAAGGGGCTTATTGATCGGTGAGATATGTAACAGTGGAGGAGATTATTGCGATGAACCTCTTCATTATTGAAAAATATTCACCTTGCGAAATGAAGGGGGTAAAAGAACAATCATTATTGGAATCTGCCGTGTATCGCCCACAACAAAGTGTGTTTGGCGAAGATGCTTATCCTACTATTTTTGAAAAAGCAGCCGCATTGTTTGAGTCTTTGGCAAAAAACAATTGTTTCCATAACGCAAACAAACGAACAGCTTTTGTCGCTTTTATTCAATTTTTAAAATACAACGGTTACCGGTTTGTGATGCCGCAAGATGAGGCAATCGAGTTTGTTGTTGATGTAGTGAATCATCGATATTCCTTTAACCAAATTGTCGCTACAATTAAAGAATACACGGTTGAGTGTTAGGTTTGGCATCTTCTAACGCTTGATATGATTCACGCCGGTCAACTACCCCCACTTAGCTAACGCTTGAAGTGGGAGTCTCCTCGCCAAAGACGATGAAAATAGCAATGGAGGAATGGAAATGGCCTATGTCGTTGATTTTAAAAACGTGTCTACAATTGGATTAGAGTCTTCTCCTGTAGCGGAAGCTCTTGCCGGGTTGCGTGCAAATGAAGCCCGTTATTTTATGAACAAATACAAGCATGAATTTACAGTTGTGCCAGCTAGCGAAAGTCAAGAAACGATTGATTATGTGCATCGAATTTTGAAAGAAGAGCGAGGGATTGAATTTGCCGCCAAACCTTTAGAAACATCACGTTTTCAAGTGGAGAATATCCAATTTGCCTACGTCTTTTATGAAGATGGTCTTGTCGTCAATGTGATGTATACAGTCGATGACCGTAAAAAGCGGGCGGTTGGTTTCAAGCTTTCGGAAGGCATGGACGTACCGAAGGAGCTAGAAGGGACGTTTAAATTCGCGCGGCAAAAATCGAAACTAGCCGGAACGATTCGGGGGTCGTTTTTTGTTATTAAAGGGGAGTATTAGAATAAAACATCCATGAGTAAGTTTTGCTCGCCACCTAAACGTGAAATTCAAGGAATGATTATTTTCACAGAAAAATAGAATTTGGATGGGATCAAATGAGGAGAAAGAAAAGTAACAAAGTGAACTTGTCAAACGGCATTTCGAAAGACTTTTTGACGTGTTAAATGAAACGTTCAAAGCGTATGACGAAACGATTAAGGGCTTGTCCACCAATGAAGGATATAGAGAGTCAGTCCAATCACTATAATGGGTAGGACCTAAGTTGCGTCCTACCCATTAAAATTTGCTTCCAAATGCTTGATTTTTTATGAATATAAAATAAAAATATTCATATAAATATAAAAAGGATGGTGTTTATGCCTCGGAAGTTTCGTGAAGATGAGCGGGAAAAAATACGGCAAGCGTTAGTAGAAGCTGCGAAAACGCAATTTCGACAATACGGGATACAAAAAACAAGCGTCGCGGCATTGACAGAAGCGGCTGGCATTTCCCAAGGCGCGTTTTATTCTTTTTTTCCTTCCAAAGAAGCGTTGTTTTACGAGGTATTTCGGCAAGAGGAACAAAAGCTAAAACAATTATTATTGACCAAATGGATGAAAGAACCACTGACACAAGAACGGTTTGCCGAAATGCTCATGCAAGCGGTTTTGGCGATTGAGCAAGAGCCGATTTTACGGCTTATGATTGACTGGAAAGCGTACGAATGGTTAATGCGCAAATTACCTCCAGAGTATGCACAAGAGCATACAGCGGAAGATGAAGACGCATTAGTACCGTTCATTGAACATTGGCAAAGGGAAGGGATTATGGTCAACGAAGATGCGCGCACGATCGTTGCGGTCATTCGCAGCTTTTTCATGCAGCTGTTGTTCCGAGAAGAAATTGGGGAAAAGTTTGAGAACGCAATGGCGCTCCAAGCGAAGTGGTTGGCGAAAGGATTGATTATACATGATGGAGATTAAAGAGCTAACGTATACTTATCCAAAACAAGTCAGCCCAATACTGAAAGGGTTAAATTTTCACGTCGATAAAGGGGAAATTTTTGGACTGCTTGGGCCGTCGGGTGCGGGAAAAAGCACGACACAAAAAATTTTGATTGGTCTTCTGAAAGGATATAAAGGAAGTGTGCAAGTGGATGGAAAAGAGCTATCCTCGTTCGGGCGCGACTATGCCGAAACAATTGGTGTGGCGTTTGAAGCGCCTAACTTTTATATAAAAATGACGGCATATGAAAATTTGGTGTTTTTCCGTTCTCTTTATCGCAGGGAATCCGAACATATCGAAATGCTACTTGAAGCGGTTGGATTGAAAGAAGCGATGCATCAAAGAGTAAGTGAGTTTTCGAAAGGAATGAAAATGCGCTTAAATTTTTGTCGCGCTTTTTTGCATCGCCCGTCCATCGTTTTTTTAGATGAACCGACCTCTGGACTTGACCCAGTAAATATTGCAAAAATCAAAGCTTTTTTGCAGACGGAAGCGCAAAAAGGAAAAAACAATTTTCATTACTACACATGATATGGCGTTTGCCGAAAGTGTGTGTGACCGTGTCGCGTTTATCGTCGATGGCGAAATTGTGTTAATTGATTCACCGAAAACGTTAAAAGTGGAAATGGGCGAACGAGTGGTAGAAGTGACATATATCGAACAAGGAAGTAAGAAAACAGCAGTGTTTATGCAAGAGAAGTTAGGAGAGAACGAGGAATTTCTCCAATTGCTGCGGGAAAAAGAAATTTTGACGATGCATACGAAAGAAGCGACGCTTGAAGACATTTTTGTTCGCGTCACAGGGAGAGAGATCGCATGATATGGTCGATGGTGAAGCAAGACATTCGCTTTCAAGCGCGTCACGGCTTTTATATCGTTTATGGATTTGTGAGCTTATTTTATATCATCGTTTTGCGCTGGATGCCGATGGAGGTGCGAAAATATATAGCTCCGGTCATTGTTCTAATGGATCCAGCGGCTGTAGGGTTTTTTATGGCAGGGGCTGTGATATTGCTCGAACGAAGCCAAGGGGTACTTGATCCTTTATTTATTACCCCTCTTCGTCTTCGGCAATATATTTGGTCAAAAGCGTGGACGCTCGCATTGCTCGGGTTTCTATCGGGAGAGGTAGTGATTGTTAGTTCGCTTCCCATCGCTCAAATGACGTTTTTAAAGATGGTTGGGCTCTATGCGATTGCCGTCATTATGGCACTATTTGGCGTAGCATTTGCGGTGCAGGCGAAAAGTGTAAACGCGTTTCTTCTTCAGGCTGCGCTTGTTATGATGGTGTTATTATTACCGTTGTTGTCGTATTTTCATATTGTTTTTATCCCTTTTTCTTTTTTGCCGACAGATGCTGCGTTACACATATTAACTAATGCTGAATCGTTCTCGTGGCAAAAGAACAGTGTGTATGTCATCAATTTATGTGGATGGCTAGTGATAGCGTATACGATAGCGAAAAAAGCATGTGAACGATATTTGTTACAAGTAGGGGGAGAAAAATAATGTGGCATGCGTGGCTTTCATTAAATCGCAAACAGTTGTTGCGCGATCCAGTGTTGTTT
Organism: Anoxybacillus sp.; assembly: GCF_023512315.1. Taxonomy (GTDB): domain Bacteria; phylum Bacillota; class Bacilli; order Bacillales; family Anoxybacillaceae; genus Anoxybacteroides. The sequence goes on along the minus strand of NZ_JAILZV010000080.1, from coordinate 9,024 downwards.
ATATCGGTTGTGGTTCCCATCTGCTTGATGCTTACAGTCGCAAAAGGAGTTCCATTGCTCGAAAAAATTACGTCGTTTCCTATTTCTCCCCATCTTCCATACTTGCTCAGTATTTTTTTGCTCATGACTCCGATTACGATCGGAATGATGATTGGTATGTTCATGTTAGAAGAACGCGATGAAATGATGGTGATGTATTTAGCGGTTACTCCGCTCGGGAGAGGAAGATATGTTGTTTTTCGTATTGGCTTTCCACTACTCATCACAATGATGCTTTCGGTTTTGCTTGTCATCGTTTTTCCTGCTCCTTCGCTTCATCGATGGGAAGTTTTCTTATTTTTGCTGACAAGCGCATTAGAGACGCCGTTAATGGCGCTTGCTATGCTTGCTTTTGCGTCTAATCGGTTGGAAGGGCTAGCCGTTGCCAAAATGTTAAATTTTGTGCTACTCCCTCCCTTTGTTTTGTACTTTTTACCGACAAAATGGAACGGATTAGCGCTTATCTTTCCAACATATTGGATTTCTCAAGGAGTATTAGCGCTAGCAGAACATCAGGAAACGTTTTGGGGCTATTGGCTAGGCGGCACATTCTATCATGTCCTTCTAATTTGGGGGCTGTTTCGGAAGTTTTACGGCTCGATGGAATAAGTTAATGGAAACAGGCATTTCTCTAAAAGAGGAATGCTTTTTGTTTTGGAATAAAAAAATCGTCTAAAACAATAATAATTTATTGCAAAACGATAAATAACAGATTAAAATGAAATGGAAATGATGGAAGTGAGGTGCTTGTTGTGAACCGAGAGACACTTTTTTTGAAAATTGCTATTTTTATTATCGGTGCTCCTGTGTTGGCGTTATGTGTATTTGTCTTGCCTAAGTTTCCTAACTTTTATGCCGAGTGGTTGCCAGAATTAGCGTATTTGCGCTATCCGATCACGACCTTTTTTTATGTTACTGCGATTCCATTTTTCTTTGCGTTGTATCAAGCGTTCCATATTTTAACTTATATTGACAAAAACGAAGCGTTTTCCGATGTCTCTGTAAAAGCACTAAAGTATATAAAATATTGTGCGGCGGTCATTAGTTTGTTGTATATCGCAGGCATGCCGTTCTTTTATCTCACTGCCGATTTGGATGATGCTCCAGGAATTATCATCATCGGATTGATGGTAGTCTTTGGAGCGCTAGTCGTTGCGGTATTTGCTGCAGTGCTGCAAAAGCTTTTACAAAAAGCGATTGAAATCAAATCGGAAAATGACTTAACAATCTGAGGTGGGGCACATGGCGATTATTGTGAATCTCGATGTCATGTTGGCGAAACGGAAAATGAGTGTGACCGAATTGTCAGAAAAAGTAGGAATTACGATGGCGAATTTATCGATTTTAAAAAACGGCAAAGCAAAAGCGATTCGGCTGTCGACATTAGATGCCATTTGTAAAGCGTTAGACTGTCAACCTGGCGATATTTTAGAATACCGAAGCGATGACGAGATGTAACGGGAGGCAAAAGCGATGAGAGCATTGATTCAACTCGTTCATTTCGGCTGGCAACAAGCATTATCTTGTTTGTTTCCCGTTGTCATTTTTGCCTCGTTAGCGGTGACAAAAATGGTGCCGCTTCCTTTCTTGCCGCGGTATGATTGGCTACTTATTATTTGTCTTTTGATGCAATGGTGGATGGTGCGCGCTGGATTAGAAACGAGAGATGAGCTAAAGGTGATTACAATGTTTCACCTTATCGGGCTTGCCCTTGAACTGTTTAAAGTGCACATGGGGTCTTGGGCGTATCCAGAAGAAGGATATGCGAAATTTTTCGGTGTGCCTTTATATAGCGGGTTTATGTATGCAAGTGTGGCTAGCTATCTTTGCCAAGCGTGGCGGCGGTTAAAAGTGGAGCTCGTCAAATGGCCGCCATTTTCAATCGTTGTTCCACTAGCTGCGGCGATTTATTTAAATTTTTTTACCCACCATTATTGGTTTGACGTCCGTTGGTGGTTAATCGGACTTGTTATGCTCGTTTTTTGGTCGTCATCCGTCATATACGAGGTGAATGGAACGCGTTACCGCATGCCGCTTGTGCTTTCATTTCTTCTCATCGGGTTTTTTATTTGGGTCGCAGAAAATATCGCCACGTTCTTTGGCGCTTGGCAATATCCGAACCAAGCCAAGGCTTGGAGTATCGTTCACTTAGGAAAAGTGAGCTCATGGTTTTTATTAGTCATTGTAAGCTTTCTCATCGTTGCGACGTTAAAGCAGGTGAAAGGGGGTATCGCTTCTAAAAAACGCATAGTTTTGCCGCAGTAGTATATAAATGCACGTTGAACCTTTTTGTGGGGTACTCGCTATTTTTTGACGGTCAGGCAAAGCAAAAAGTTGCCCCCGACCGTCAAAAAAAAAAAACGGAGAACCTGCTTCTCTGGTAACCATAAGTTGCAGTTGTATTTACACAGATAACGCCTCTACAAGTGAGGAATATCAGCCTATTTTTTCGTGTGGGGAGCCAAATTTTTTTCTCTGGCTCTCTTTTTTATAATGTATCGGACAGAAGCTAGAAAACAGCTCGCTATTGTAAAACAATGAAAAAAGATGTATATTTTATTGAGAATGATAATCAAAGTTAGAATAGGTGATGAACATGGAAGAACTATACGATGTGACGATTATTGGTGGCGGGCCAGCAGGGCTATATGCAACTTTTTATAGTGGGCTTCGTGCAATGAAAACAAAATTAATCGAATATCAGCCACAGTTAGGAGGAAAGCTCCATGTATATCCAGAAAAAATGATTTGGGATGTCGGAGGACATGCGCCGATTACTGGAGAAAAACTGAGGGAACAACTCGTTACACAAGCACTTACATTCAATCCGACCGTTTTGTTAAATGAAAAAGTGGATACGATCGAGCAGAGAGAAGACGGGGTTTTTCTTTTGAAAACAGCGTCTGGTCAAGAGCACATTTCGAAAACAATCATCATTGCGGTTGGAAGCGGGATATTAAAACCGCAAAAACTCCAAATCGAAGGGGCAGAAAGATTTGAAATCACCAATTTACATTATACCGTTAAATCGCTGAAACGGTTTAAAGGGAAAACAGTTATTATTTCAGGCGGTGGAAATACAGCAATTGATTGGGCAAACGAGCTTGTACCGATTGCAAAAAAAGTATATCTTACATATCGCAAGCAATCCTTAAACGGTCATGAAGCGCAAGTGTCGCAACTGCTCAATAGTTCAGCTACTTGCTTTTTTCATACAACCATTACGAAGCTTATCGCAAGTTCCGATCACGAAACGATTGAGCAAGTAGAGTTAACGAATCACGAAACAGGAGACGTGATACAGCTTCCTGTGGATGAAGTCATTATCAACCATGGTTATGAACAGGATACTTCCTTGCTTGTCAATAGCCACTTATCCATTCAGATGGCAGACCATCATTATATTGCAGGCAACGCAAAAGGAGAAAGCTCTATTCCAGGGGTGTACGCGGCTGGAGATATTCTAAAATACGATGGAAAGTTGTATTTAATCGCCGGGGCTTTTCACGATGCCGCAAATGCTGTTAATAGCGCGAAACAATTTATCGAACCGACAGCTGACCCGTACGCGATGGTTTCTTCCCACAATGAAGCATTTAAAGAACGAAACAAACAGCTAATTAAACAGTTGATAAAATAAACAAGAGAGATGCATAACCTCGTTTGCTTTGTGGCAAACTTCCCTTTAAAAAACAAACGAGGTGAACCAATGAAACGAATCGTCTGGGTCGTTACGCTGGCGTTATTTGTCCTCACAGCATACAGCCAGCCGCTAACGGTGCGAACAAAATCAATCAAATATACAAACGAGTTAATGGAAGTCGATTTACACATTCCAATCGTCTCAGGAGCGACTAACCAAGCGTTTCAGCGAAACGTCAATCGCTTATTAAGAAAACAGTCGCTTGATTTAAAACGGGAAGTCGAAAAACAAGCGCGGGAAAACGCCGCCCTCAGTAAAAAACAAGGCTTCCCGTATCGACTTCATTCAGCGGTAAGTAAGTTTACGGTGACATACAATAAAAACGGGATACTAAGTATTCCTGTCACACTCTATAGCTATACAGGCGGAGCGCACGGAATGACCGTGAAAGTGCCAAATACATTTGATTTCAATACCGGAAAACAACTGCAGTTAAGTGATATATTTAAAAAGGGAAGCAATTACAAACAAGTGATTATTCGTGAAGTCATCACACAAATAAAAAAAGAAAGCGACGTGTATTTTGACAATGCCATCGATGTCGTGAAAAACATGCCTGACAACCAGCCGTATTACTTGACAACCAACGGCATCGTCGTGTACTACGGGCTATACGAAATCGCCCCATACGCCGCAGGCATTCGAGAATTTCTCATTCCATTTTCTACACTGCAACCGTATATCAAAATAACATTAGGCTAGCCAAGTGCTAGCTTTTTTCGTTAAGTATAAATACAATCCGACGGTTCCTAATATCGAATAACATATTTGACACATTCCGAACATTTGTTTATGATTAAAACAAATGTTTATATCCGTAGAGGTGCTTGTTCAATGAAAGAAAAAGAACAGCTGATTTTGCAATTAATTCGGCAAAATCCGTTTATTGCCCAAAGTGAATTAGCAGAACGTCTTGGGCTGTCTCGGTCGGCGGTAGCGGGCTACATTTCCTCTTTGATGAAGCAAGGAAAAATTATTGGTAGGGCATACGTACTTCCCGAGCCGTCACGCATTGTCTGCATTGGTGGGGCAAATGTGGACCGGAAAGCACAGGCTGATGCTTCTATTCAATTTGGCACCTCCAATCCTGTGTCGGTCACGCAAACATGCGGTGGGGTGGCGCGCAATATCGCGGAAATGTTAGGAAAGCTTGGACAACCAGTATCGCTTATCACCGTTGTCGGCGATGATCAAGAAGGAGATTGGCTGTTATCGACCACAAGTGCGTATGTTGACATAAGCCAGACAGTGAAGTTCAAAGGAACGAACACCGGAACATATACAGCCGTGCTGGATGGAAGCGGAGAAATGGTGGTGGCGCTTGCGGATATGGCTATTTATGACGCCATCTCTCCTGATTTTATTCAAAAGCGATGGCCGCATATTTCTTCTGCCTCTGCCGTCTTGTTGGATACAAACTTTTCAAGCGAGGTGTTATCATTCGTCATTGGGCGATGTCGGGAAGAAGGGATTCCGCTTTGCGTTGTACCGGTATCGACGCCAAAAGTCAAAAAACTTCCGAAAGACCTTCGCGGAGTTACATGGTTCATCGCGAATGAAGAAGAAGCGTTTGCTCTCGCAGGAAGAGAGGGAACAGTCGAAGCAGCGATTGACGCCATTCTTTCACTTGGGGTAGAGAATATCATCGTTACCCGTGGAGCGCGAGGAATTGTGTATAAAAATAAACAAACTCACGGACAAATTCCCGCTCCCAAAATCGATGTTGTCGATGTCACAGGGGCAGGGGATGCGTTCGTGTCAGGGTTTTTGTATGGGATAAATCGAGGAGAATCGTTCGTCCGTGCTTGCAAACTAGGTATGAGCAGTTCTATCATTACGCTACAGACAAACGAAACTGTTTGTTCGCAAGTAACCGAGCAAATGATAAAAGAAACGTATCAACACTATTTTTCGTTGGAGGAATTGTAATGAACATCCAAAACGTACTTGTATTCTCAGCAGAAGTAACGAAGGCAATGGAGGAAAAACGCCCGATTGTCGCCTTAGAGTCAACGATAATTTCTCATGGGATGCCGTACCCGCAAAATGTGCAAACAGCGAAAGAAGTGGAACAAGTCATTCGTGACAATGGCGCTGTTCCGGCGACGATTGCCATCTTAGATGGAAAAATTAAAATTGGCTTAAATGAAGAAGAATTGGAATTTTTAGGAACAAGTAATGAAATTGAAAAAGTGAGCCGCCGAGATTTGCCGTATATCGTTGCGATGAAAAAGCACGGGGCAACAACGGTCGCAGCAACGATGATTTGCGCCCATATGGCAGGCATTCAAGTGTTCGCTACAGGCGGCATTGGCGGCGTCCATCGCGGCGCGGAACAAACGATGGACATTTCGGCTGATTTGCAGGAATTAGCGCAAACAAACGTTGCGGTTGTATGCGCAGGGGCGAAATCGATTTTAGATTTGGGCTTGACGCTAGAATATCTAGAAACGCATGGAGTTCCAGTCATCGGTTACCAGACGAAAACATTGCCAGCTTTCTATTCACGCACAAGCCCATTTACCGTCGATTATCGATTGGATGCGCCAGAAGATATCGCGAAATTCATCGAAACAAAGTGGGCGCTTGGTCTTAACGGAGGAATTGTGATTGCCAATCCAGTTCCAGAAACGCATGCCTTAGAGGAGTCATACATCCATTCTGTTATTGAAGCAGCGTTGCAAGAAGCTGAAGAAAAACAAATTACCGGAAAAGCCGTCACGCCATTTTTGCTAGATAAAGTGAAGACATTAACAGGTGGCAAAAGCTTAGAAGCAAATATTGCATTAGTCAAAAACAACGCTGCATTAGCAGCAAACATCGCCACAAAATTACGATAAATCTCTTCATGTCCGCTAGCGGGATTTAAATTGCCCGCTAGCGTTCGTTTCATTATTTTTCACTTGCTTATATAAGCATATTGTTATATGATAATTAACGAATGGAGGGGGTCGAATGCAACAAACGGTTGTCCGTGTGGAAGAAATGGCAAGTATTTTAAAGTTGTTAGGCGATCGCACACGTTTGTCGATGATGGCATTGTTGAATAAAACCGACTGCTGTGTCTGTGAACTGGTGGAGTTATTTCAAATGAGCCAGCCGGCCATTAGCCAGCATCTTCGCAAACTAAAAGATGCTGGGTTAGTGAAAGAAACACGAAAGGCACAATGGATTTTTTATTCGGCAAACAAAGACCATTCGCTATATTCGTTTATTCAAGCGATTTTATCCTATCTTCCAGAAGAAAGAAAAGAAACAACACAATTATGTGAGTGAGGGGTGGTTATTTGCTTTCCGTTGTATTAGCATCACTGATTTTTCTCATCACGTTAGTGCTCGTTATTTGGCAGCCAAAAAATTTATCGATCGGTTGGTCGGCATGCGGCGGCGCCTTGTTGGCGTTGCTCGCAGGAGTCGTTGATCTTCATGATGTCGTTACCGTTACTGGGATTGTTTGGAATGCAACGCTCGCTTTTATTGCGATTATTATCATTTCTTTAATTTTAGACGAGATTGGCTTTTTCGAATGGGCAGCGTTACATATGGCTCGAGCCGCTAATGGAAACGGGATTCAGATGTTTATTTTTGTGGCGGTTCTTGGAGCGTTAGTGGCAGCGTTTTTTGCCAATGACGGAGCAGCGCTTATTCTAACACCTATCGTCTTGGCTATGGTTCGCGCCTTACAATTTGATGAGAAACATGTGCTTCCGTTCATTTTAGCGAGCGGCTTTATTGCCGATACGACTTCATTGCCACTTGTCGTCAGCAACCTTGTCAACATCGTATCCGCCGACTATTTCCATATTGGATTTGTCGAGTATGCAGGGCGAATGATTGTGCCAAATCTTTTCTCGCTCGGTGCGAGCATTTTCGTGCTATATCTTTACTTTCGAAAAAACATTCCGCGGCACTATGATTTATCGCATTTAAAAACGCCAAAGGAAGCGATTAAAGACGAGACAATGTTCCGCCTTTCTTGGGGTGTGTTAGGAATTTTGCTAGTCGGGTATTTTATTAGCGAGTTAACGAGTATTCCGGTATCGTTTATTGCCGGAGCGACGGCTATCTTGTTCTTATTTATCGGACGAAAAAGCCCAGCCGTTCACGTCAAACAAGTCCTGAAAGGCGCCCCATGGGCCGTTGTCTTTTTCTCCATCGGCATGTATGTCGTAGTATATGGGTTGCGAAATGTCGGTCTAACCAACGTGCTCGCTGATATGATTCAAGCAGCGGCGGACAAAGGGCTTTTTGTCGGAACGATAGCCATGGGCTTTCTTGCGGCGATTCTTTCCTCCATTATGAATAACATGCCAACCGTCATGATTGATGCGCTTGCCATTGCAAGTACACATACAACCGGTGTCATTCGCGAAGGGCTCATTTACGCAAATGTCATTGGTTCTGACTTAGGGCCGAAAATTACGCCGATTGGCTCGCTTGCTACGCTTCTTTGGTTGCACGTTCTTTCGACAAAAGGTGTAAAAATTACGTGGGGAACGTATTTTAAAAATGGAATTATTTTGACGATTCCTACGTTGTTCATTACTCTTGTCGGACTTTATTTATGGTTAGTCATCATCTAAAAAGGAGTCGATTCCAATGAAAAAGAAAGTGATTTATTTCTTATGCACAGGAAACTCTTGCCGCAGCCAAATGGCCGAAGGATGGGCAAAAAAGTATCTTGGTGATGAATGGGACGTATATAGTGCCGGAATTGAAGCGCACGGGTTAAATCCAAACGCCGTAAAAGCGATGAAGGAAGTAGGCATTGATATTTCGAACCAAACATCTGACGTCATCGATCCAGACATTTTAAATAATGCCGATTTAGTCGTGACGTTATGCGGGCATGCGGCTGACCATTGTCCAGTTACCCCGCCGCACGTGAAACGTGTGCACTGGGGATTTGACGACCCAGCGAAAGCGGAAGGAACAGACGAAGAAAAATGGGCGGTCTTCCAACGCGTCCGCGATGAAATTGGCGCACGAATTAAACGATTTGCGGAAACAGGAGAATAAGAACAAGCCGGGAGAAACCGTTCTTCCGGCTTTTGTTATTTAAACGTATTGTTTTTCAGGGAAAAAGAACATACAATGAATACAAAAAGAAAATGAGGTTGTCTGAGAGAGCTAGTAACAAATGTAAAGATGGGAAAGTAATATTCTACTGCTTGGATAAAAGATTATAAAAGTTGAGGTGCAAGTAACATGTGGAAAGGCTATGGGCTCGTATTGTTATCGGCAACGGGATTTGCGTTTATTCCCATCTTTGCATTATATGC
>NZ_JAILZV010000008.1 GCF_023512315.1 Anoxybacillus sp. | reverse complement strand
GAAGCCGGTATTACGTTGCGGTTTATTGAGTTTATGGATGTCGGAACGTCGAATGCGTGGGATTTATCGCAAGTCGTCACGAAAAAAGAAATATATGAAACGATTCGCGCGATTCACCCGTTAGAGCCGGTCGAGAAAGCATATTTCGGCGAAGTCGCAAGCCGGTATCGCTACGCTGGGACGACGACAGAAGTCGGGTTTATTTCCTCGGTGACGGAATCATTTTGCCAAAGCTGTACACGAGCGCGCATTTCTGCTAACGGAACGCTTTATACGTGCTTGTTCGCTACGGAAGGGGTATCGTTGAAACAACTGTTGCGACAAGGGGCAGATCGAACAGCGCTGAAACAGCTCATCGTTGCTACGTGGAACAAGCGAACCGACCGTTATTCGGATGAGCGAACGGAGCAAACCGCGAAAATGCGCAAGAAAATCGAGATGTCGTATATTGGTGGATAAAGAACGGGATCGCTTATCGAGCGATCCCGTTTTACTGATTATTCCGCATTAGCAAGAATGCGTGGAAAGAGGATATTGTTTTCGAGATGAATATGAGTGAATAAATCCTCTTCTAGTGCTTCCAGCCGGTTGTAAACAAGTCGATATGTTCCGCACGCGTCGAAAGGCGGCGTGAAATCGTTTGTAATTTGGCGAATTTCCTTAATAATATCCCCTGCCGTATCGTGCTCGGCGACGAGTTCCTCGATGACTTGTTTCATTGCTTGTTCGTTTTCTTTCGTCGGATGTTGCTCGAATTGGATAATTAATGGGAATGCTTTCGTTTCTTCTTTCATTAAATGCTGCTCTAGTTCGGTTTTTAAATCGTTGAACAGTTTATGCACTTGCACTAAATGCGGCTGTTCCGGCCCGTGCACGCGCAATACTTTTGTCACGTACGGGCTAAGCTGCGGCAATTCCTCCATTAAAAAACGGTGGTGTTTTTGGATAATATGATCGATTAATTCTGTATAGGAAGCCTCGAGCCAGTTTTTTTCTACTTTTTCAAGCGATTGTTCGTACATCGTTTGCAATTTCTGTAAAATATCTTCGACTGGTACGTTTTTTTCAGCTAATGCTTCAGCAAGTGGGCGATTTCCGCCGCAACAAAAGTCAATTTTATACGTTTTAAACAAGTCGCTTGCTTTCGGAAACATGGCGACGATTTCACCGACAGTTGATTGTGCTGTAAACATTGTTTCCATCTTTAACCCTCCATCTTCGTTTTTCGGTTACAATGTAAGCATAGCTGTTTTTCCTTCATGAAGTCGTGACGTGCATCACACATTCGAACAGATTTTGAACAATTCGTGCCAGTTGTTTTCAACATAAAAAAATGTGACAGACGTCACAACTCTTTCCGCTTGTTTTTCGGTACAATAAGCAATAGATGCGAATGAGTAAGTGAGGGATGCTCGGAATGGAAAAACGAACACCGATTTCAGTGATGGAAGCGATACGAAAAGTGATGCAATTTGCGAAAACCGGGAAAAAAGAAATTGTGGCGCTAGAAGAAGCGTACGGAAGATATTTGGCGGAAGATTTGTGTGCAGACCATGACGTTCCGCCATTTGACCGTTCACCGTATGACGGGTTTGCGATTCGCGCTGCCGATTCTGCTGCTGCAAGCCTTGACCACCCGGTCGAATTTGAAGTCATTGAAACGATTGGAGCAGGGCAAGTGGCTGAGAAAGAAGTCGCTCCGTTTCAAGCGGTGCGCATTATGACTGGCGCCCAAATTCCAAACGGCTGCGATGCAGTCGTTATGTTTGAAGTGGCGAACGAATACGAACGAAATGGGAAAACGTATATGTCGATTAAACGTCCGTTTCGCCCAGGGGATAATATCTCGTTTCAAGGAGAAGACACAAAAAAAGGCGAAATGCTCGTCCCGAAAGGAACGTTCATTAACCCTGGGGTGCAAGCGCTACTAGCTACGTTTGGATACGCAAACGTCCATGTTGCGAAAAAGCCGAAAATCGGCATTTTTGCGACTGGAAGCGAGCTGCTAGACGTTTCCGATGCGCTCGTTCCAGGCAAAATTCGCAACAGCAACGCCTATATGATCCAAGCGCAAGTGTATCGTGCCGGTGCGCTTCCCGTATATTTCGGAAAGTTAATGGACGATGCCGACCGTTGCTTTGCGGCAATTGAAACCGTATTGGATGAAGTGGATATACTCATTACAACTGGCGGCGTTTCCGTCGGCGACTACGATTACTTGCCGGTCATTTATGAGCGGCTTGGGGCGGAAGTGTTGTTTAATAAAGTCGCCATGCGTCCTGGAAGCGTCACGACGGTTGCACAAAAAGAAGGAAAACTATTGTTTGGCTTATCGGGCAACCCTTCCGCCTGCTACGTCGGCTTTGAATTATTCGTTCGTCCTGTTATTCGTACAATGCTTTATTCGGCAAAGCCGTACTTATATAAAACAACGGCGACGTTGCTTGCCGATTTCCCGAAACCAAACCCGTTTACGCGCTTTGTGAGAAGTTACGTGCATGCAAAAGAAGGGATGCTGTACGTCACTCCAGTTGGAATGGACAAGTCGAATATCGTCACGTCGCTAGCAAAAGCGAACGCCCTTATGGTATTACCAGGAGGAACGCGCGGATTTTCGAAAGGGGACGCTGTTGAAATTTGGCTATTAGAAAATGAAGAAGGAAGCGAGCAATGAACGTTTGGCAAGTTGTTGGTTATAAAAATAGCGGAAAAACGACGTTAGTCGAAAAATGGGTAAGAAAAGCAACGGAAGAAGGCTATAAAGTCGGCACGATTAAACATCACGGGCACGGTGGCTACCCAGACATTTGTACAGCGAACGATTCCAGTCGGCATCAAGCGGCTGGAGCGATTGCAGCATCTGTCGAAGGCGGAGGGTTGCTGCAGCTGCACGCTATTCATTCATGGACATTGTCGCAAATTTTACACATTTATTCGCTCCTTTCACTTGATTTTGTTATTGTGGAAGGATATAAAGATGAGAGATACCCGAAAATTGTAATCGTGCGAAATGCAGCTGATTGGCATCGGCTTTGCCATTTAGAAAAAATTGTAGCGGTCATCACGTGGGAGCCACTCGATTCGTTGCGAGAGGCGCCCTACCCTGTGTTTTTGCTGAACGACGAAGCACAATACTTGCATTGGCTGATGAATGAGGTGGAGAAATGACGACTTTATTTACGATTACTGACCAACCGATTTCCATTGAAGAAGTGGTGCATAAAGTGATTCGGCCAGAAGCAGGAGCCGTCACCACATTTATCGGTACGGTAAGGGAATTAACGAACGGAAAACGCACGTTGTTTTTGCAATATGAAGCATATGTTTCGATGGCGGAAAAAATGTTAGCACAAATTGGCATCGAAATAAAAGAGCGTTGGCCGGAAGCAGAAGTGGCGATTACCCATCGAATCGGCAGGCTCGAAATTTCAGATATTGCCGTTGTCATTGCTGTTTCGACCCCGCATCGAAAAGACGCGTATGAAGCGAATCGCTATGCGATCGAACGAATCAAACAAATCGTCCCGATTTGGAAAAAAGAGTACTGGGAAGACGGAACAGAGTGGGTCGGCAATCAGCTTGAAACGAAAGCATATCCGAAGGGAAAACCGGAAGGAGAGGATGTTGTGTGATTACATTATTATTTTTCGCCTATTTGAAAGAAACAATCGGAAAGGAGCGACTTCAACTAGACGCTTCGTCAATGACGGTGAAAGCGTTGAAACAGCAACTTGCATCCGATTACGGACTCGATTTGCAACACGTCATGGTCGCGGTAAACGAAGAATATGCCGTTGATGACCGAGTGCTACAAGCGGGCGATATCGTTGCTTTTATTCCACCAGTCAGCGGCGGTTGAGAGGGGAGAGAAGAATGCTTGTTCCAAAACAGCACGGCGCGTGGGCGATGTTAATTATTCCGTTTTGGTTAGGTGCATATGCCGGAGGTCTTTCTTGGTTGCACATTCCGCTCTTTCTTGGCTGGTTAGGGCTCTATTTAGCGACCTATCCGTTTTTAATGGCGGTAAAAACGAAACGGAAACAAGAATACATGCGTTGGTTTTATCGGTATTTTTTCGTTGCGCTCGTTATGTTAGCTATTCCGCTTGTTTTTCGTTGGCAGCTTATCTATTTTGGCATCGCGATGATCCCGTTCTTTTTTATTAACCTTTATTTTGCCAAAAAGAAAGACGAACGGGCATTGGCGAACGATGTTGCTGCGATTGCCTCTTTTGGCATCGGCGGACTAGCGAGTTTTTATATTGGACGAGGTGCATTAACCGTCCAAGCGTGGGAACTATATATGTTTTGTTTTCTCTTTTTTATCGGTAGCACGTTTTATGTGAAAACGATGATTCGTGAAAAGAAAAACCTGATGTACAAATGGATTTCATGGACGTATCATCTATTATTAATCGCCATTCTCATGCTACTTGGCTATCCATGGGTCGCGCTTGCCTATGTCCCAAGCGTTGTTCGTGCCATTTATTTATACGGAAAATCGGTATCAGCAACAAAAGTTGGTGTTTTAGAAATTGCTAATGCGGTTTACTTTGGGCTAGCGATGCTCGTTTTACTGACGTGGTAAAAGGAGAAGCAGCTGCTTCTCCTTTTAGTTAATCGATACTACATATTTCCGGTGGACAATCTTCACAATCGATTTCGTTTCGTAAATAAGTTAGGTTATGCACAGTAATTTTTCCTCTTTTAATGGAAATGATTCCTTGTTCGCGGAGATCTTTCAATAAGCGGTTGACAACTTCGCGGGAGGTGCCACAAAAATTTGCAAGCTCTTGGTTTGTTAGTTGTAAATCGATGAGAATGCCGTTTTCCTTCATCACCCCGTAGCTATTGCACATGCGAATGAGCGTCGAATATAATGCCCCTTTTTTTCCGTGCAGCACGAGGTCGCGAAATTTTGTTTGCGTCTTTCGGAAATGATCGCTCATCCATTTCATAAATTCAAGCGCCAATTTGTTGTTTTCAAGCAAGCTTTTTTCGAGCACGTCTCGCTGAATGCAGGAAACGATTCCATCTTCGAGCACTTTCGCGTTCAATAAATACTTTGCCTGTTCCGCAAAAAGGGTCAACTCGCCAACAATATCTCCTTTGCTGCATATGCGTAACGCAAGCTCTTGTTCGTCTGCGGCAATTTTGCTAATTTGAATTTTCCCTGATTGAATGTAGTACACTTCTTCCGCTTGTTCGCCTTCACGGAATAAATACGTATCTTTTTTTATTTCGAGCTGACGGTGCGCCTTGCTCACCAGTTCTTTCATTTCCACTGTTTGCTTTTCCATATTTCAACCACCTTTACGAATACTACTAAAAGTAGTAGCTATTATCGATTTAAGCGAAAAAACGATGGAAAGTCAATGAGATTATTACTGTTTTTACTATTTATATATTAGAAAATTATGAAAGTAATAAAACGAAATGAGCGAAATAAAATAAAAAATAATTAAATATACATTTGATTTTATTTTTATGCAGTATTATAATGATAACTACATGAGAGAGAATGAGTTCGAGGAGGCTCGTTATGAATATCGCAATCATTGGCGCCACGGGGTACGGCGGGGTAGAAGTACTGCGTTTTTTGCAACATCATCCATATGTCACCAATTGTTTCGTCTATTCTTCGTCACAAGACGGGACGCTTCTTTCCGACAGCTTTCCGCACATCGGTGAAAAGGACGACTGGCTGTTGCAAAAAATTGATATCGAACAAATTGCCTCGACATGTGACGTTGTCTTTTTTGCGACGCCGCCGGGAGTATCGAGTGAACTCGCGCCACTGTTGATAGAACGAGGAGTAAAAGTGATTGATTTATCCGGCGACTTTCGCTTGAAAGACCGAACAGTATACGAAAAATGGTACAAACGACGAACAGCGCAACCAATCTATTTGCAACAAGCAATATATGGATTGACCGAATGGAATCGTGAACAAATTAAAAATGCCGAGCTTCTATCTAATCCGGGCTGTTACCCGACCGCAACGTTGCTTGGCTTGGCGCCGCTTGTGCGAAATAGGTTAGTAGAAGAAGATTCGATTATCGTTGATGCCAAATCTGGCGTATCAGGAGCAGGACGACAAGCATCGTTAAACACCCATTTTTCCGAAGTAAACGAAAACTTAAAAATTTATAAAGTAAACGCTCATCAGCACATTCCAGAAATCGAGCAAATGTTGACCGATTGGAACGAACACATCCGACCAATTACATTCAGTACCCATCTCGTCCCGATGACGCGCGGAATTATGGCAACGATTTATGCGAAGGCGAAAAATGATGTGCCAGTTAATCATTTAATAGATTTATATAAAACAAGTTATGCTTCTTCTCCTTTTGTCCGTATTCGCAAAGCTGGGCAGTTTCCAGCAACGAAAGAAGTGTACGGTTCGAATTATTGCGATATCGGCGTTACGTACGACGAACGAACAGGAAGAATAACGGTCGTATCAGTGATTGATAATTTAGTAAAAGGTGCGGCAGGTCAGGCCATTCAAAACTTGAACGTCATGATGGGATGGGATGAAACGAGCGGACTGTTGTTTGCACCGATGTATCCATAGGAAGGGGATTACAAATGTTAACGAAACAAACACAAGTATATGTTGTAGCGAATGGAACGGTTGTTACACCGAAAGGGTTTAAAGCAGCAGGCGTCCATGCCGGGCTGCGCTATACAAAAAAAGATTTAGGTGTCATTGTATGTGATGTGCCGGCTTCTTGTGCGGCGGTGTATACGCAAAGCCATTTTCAAGCAGCGCCATTAAAGGTGACGCAAGAAAGCATTGCAAAAGAACAAAAGCTGCAAGCGATTGTTGTGAATAGTGCTTGCGCCAATGCTTGTACGGGGGAGCAAGGACTGAAAGACGCTTATGAAATGCGAGCGTTGTGTGCCCAACAATTTCATTTGCCACCACATTACGTGGCAGTTGCGTCGACTGGCGTCATCGGGGAGTTTTTGCCGATGGAAAAAATTCGGGCAGGAATGAAGCAATTAGCACCTGTTGCTCTCGAAGAAGGGGCGCATGCGTTTCAAACAGCAATTTTAACGACGGATACGGTGATGAAACAAGCGTGCTACGAAACGACGGTCGACGGAAAAACCGTGACGGTTGGCGGGGCGGCGAAAGGGTCGGGAATGATTCACCCGAATATGGCGACAATGCTTGCTTTTATTACAACTGACGCAAATATCGCTTCTCATACGTTGCAGCAAGCGCTTCGTTCCATTACCGATGTATCGTTTAACCAAATTACGGTCGACGGGGAAACATCGACAAACGACATGGTCGTTGTCATGGCAAGCTGTCTTGCTGGGAATGAAGAACTGACGCCAGCGCATCCAGAATGGTTAAATTTTTATCAGGCACTAAAACAAACGTGCGAAGATTTAGCGAAGCAAATTGCCAAAGATGGAGAAGGTGCGACGAAGCTCATTGAAGTGCGCGTCTTTGGAGCAGTGAATGACGAGGAAGCAAAGCGCATTGCGAAAAAAATCGTCGGCTCCAATCTTGTCAAAACAGCGGTGTACGGTGCGGATGCTAATTGGGGACGGATTATCGGAGCGATTGGCCATGCGGACGCAACAGTCAATCCAGATTGCGTCGATGTTTCGCTAGGACCGATTGTTATGCTAAAGATGAGCGAACCGCAACCATTTTCGGAAGAAGAAGCAACCGCTTATTTGCAAAACGAAAAAATCGTCATTGAAGTAAACCTGCATCTTGGAAGCGGAACAGGGGTCGCATGGGGATGCGATTTGACATATGACTACGTCAAAATTAATGCAAGCTATCGCACGTAAAGGAGAGGTTTTCGTGGGGGAAACGATTGTTATTAAATGCGGCGGCAGTGTGTTAAGCGAACTATCGCCATCATTTTTTGAAAGCTTGCAACTATATGCCCGAGAGAAAAAGATCGTCATCGTTCACGGGGGCGGTCCAGAAATCGGGCAAATGCTAAAAAAACTTTGCGTGCCAACGGAATTTGTCAACGGGCTGCGAAAAACGACGAAAGACGTATTGGAAGTTGCCGAAATGATTTTAGCTGGAAAAGTGAATAAGCAGCTTGTTGGCATATTACAACAATACGGATTATCAGCGGTCGGTGTTTCTGGTGTGGATGCACATCTTTTAGAAGCAACGGCTATCGACTTTCATACGTTAGGGTACGTTGGCGAAGTGAAGAATGTCAACTGCGCATTTTTAGAAACGCTGCTTCGCGACGGATACATTCCGGTAATTGCGCCAATCGGTGCAGATGAATTAGGGCAAACGTATAACATTAACGCCGATACAGTAGCAGGCGCAGTAGCAAAAGCGCTCAACGCGCAGCAGCTTTTATTTGTTACCGATGTTCCTGGCATTTTACAAGACGGAGTCGTCGTGGAGCAAACGACGGTCGACGACATTGAACGAATGATTGCTACTGGAGTTATTACAGGTGGAATGATTCCGAAAGTGAAAGCAGCCGTTGCGGCGTTGGAAAAATTAGGAGAAGTGATGATTGTCAGCGGAAAAACTCCGTTTTATGCAAATGGGAAATTATATGGAACGAGCATTTGGAAAGAAGTGGAGGTCTATTAATGGGGGCGTTATTTCCTACGTATACCCGCTGGAACATTAGTATTGAATCGGCGGAAGGAACAACCGTCGTTGCGAAAGACGGTAAACAATATTTAGATTTTGTTTCCGGCATCGCTGTTTGCAACCTTGGACATCGTCATCCAGTCGTGCAAGCAGCGTTAGAGGCACAATTAAACCGTGTATGGCATGTGTCGAATTTATTTACAAACGAACTGCAAGAAGAAGTGGCAAAATTGCTCGTTGCCAATAGCTGTGGCGATTACGTCTTTTTCTGCAACAGTGGGGCAGAAGCGAACGAAGCAGCATTAAAACTAGCCCGAAAACATACAGGGCGGCATAAAGTCATTACGTTTAAGCAATCGTTTCACGGGCGAACGTTTGCGACAATGGCAGCGACCGGACAAGAAAAAATCCATCAAGGATTTGGACCGCTGCTGCCTGAGTTTGTCCATCTCCCATTTAACGACATAGCAGCGTTAGAAGAAGCAATGGATGAGCAAGTGGCAGCTGTCATGCTAGAAATTGTGCAAGGCGAAGGCGGAGTTAGAAAAGCAGACGATGCCTTTTTGCAAAAAGTTGCGCAACTTTGCGACCAATATGGCGCATTGTTTATCGTCGACGAAGTGCAAACCGGCATTGGTCGGACAGGAAAAGCGTTCGCTTATCAGCATTTTGCGGTGGAACCGGACATTATTACGGTGGCGAAAGGATTGGGGAGCGGCTTTCCAGTAGGGGCAATGATCGGAAAAGCGTTTTTGTGTGACTCGTTTGCCGCTGGGGTGCACGGTTCTACGTTTGGCGGAAATCCATTAGCAATGGCAGCGGCTAAAGCAACATTGGACATCATTTTTCAACCGGAATTTTTACAAGAAGTGCAGGAAAAAGGGACGTATTTTTTAACAAAATTACAAAGCGCGTTACATGAGCACGAACTAGTGAAAGAAGTGCGTGGGCTTGGATTGCTCGTTGGCATAGAATGTCATCAAGAAGTAGCACACTTGATCCAAGCAATCCACGAAAAAGGATTGCTCGTATTAACCGCTGGACCGCACGTTATTCGGTTATTGCCGCCGCTCATTGTGGAAAAACCAGAACTAGACGAAGCTGTGGCGATTCTCGAGCAGACGTTGGCAAATGAAACAGCTAATAACTAGCTGTATCTTTATTGAAAGATATGTATAAAAATTCTTTTTTTGTTAATAAAAATTCGTGGATGAGGTGGCAAACATGAAGGCGCATCTTCATTTAGCAAATGGAAAGACGTTTACAGGGCAGCTTGCCACGGCGCTTCCAAACGGTGAAGTGAGCGGAGAAGTCGTGTTTTTTACGGGCATGACTGGCTATCAAGAAGTATTGACGGATCCGTCGTATAAAAACCAAATGATTGTGTTCACGTATCCGCTTATCGGCAACTACGGCATTAATGAGCGAGATTTCGAAAGCAAACGCCCGCACGTGCAGGCGGTTATCGTGTATGAAGCAAGTAATAAAGGATACCATTATGAAGCGAAATATAGCTTGCAACAATATTTAGCGCAATGGAATATTCCGCTTTTCACACATGTGGATACGCGAGCGCTCGTCAAAGAAATTCGAACGCAAGGAACGATGCCGGCGGTCTTAACACTAGCGGAAGAGTGCGTGTTCGACGCAACCGAACAACTTTTTCCTGTCGGTGACGTATCGACAAAAACAATCGAAACGCATGGGGATGGGGAGCGACATCTTGTGTTAATTGACTTCGGGTTTAAAAAATCGATTTTGCAGTCATTGTTAGCTCGTGGCTGCAAAGTAACGGTCATTCCTTATGATACACCGTTTTCTGCGATTGTCGCGTTGCAGCCGGACGGCATCGTTTTATCGAACGGTCCGGGAGACCCGAAGCAACTTGCCAACCAATTGCCAGTCATTCGCGAAATCATTGACCGCTATCCGACGCTAGCGATTTGTTTAGGGCATCAGCTTGTCGCGCTTGCGTATGGAGCGGATACGGAAAAACTTCGCTTCGGCCATCGCGGCGCCAATCAGCCGGTGTATGATTCATTGGAAAAGAAAGTATTGATGACGTCGCAAAACCATAGCTACGTTGTCAAGAAAGAAAGCTTAGCAAATACGCCGTTTATCGTTCGGTTTACAAACGTTAACGACGGCTCCGTCGAAGGAATCGTGCATCGAGAGAAGCCAATTATATCGGTGCAATACCATCCAGAAGCGCATCCGGGACCAAGCGATACGGATAAAATCTTCGATGAGTTTTTGCAGAAGGTAAATAAAGGAGCGAAAGTATATGCCTAAAGATTCATCTTTGCATTCGATTTTAATCATCGGCTCCGGACCGATTGTCATCGGGCAGGCAGCGGAATTTGATTATTCCGGAACGCAAGCGTGCATCGCGCTAAAAGAGGAAGGATATCGCGTCATTTTAGTGAACAATAACCCAGCAACGATTATGACCGATGACGTTCACGCGGACGCTGTCTATTTTGAGCCATTGACCGTCGACAGCATCGAAAAAGTGATTGCAAAAGAGCGACCCGACGGGCTGTTAGCCACGTTTGGCGGACAGACAGGATTAAATTTAGCGTTTCAGCTACATGAAGCTGGAATTTTAAGCAAGTACGGGGTGAAGTTGCTCGGGACACCAATTGAAGCGATCAAAAAGGGAGAAGATCGCGAAGCGTTTCGCGCTCTCATGTATGAATTGAATGAACCAGTACCAGAGAGCGAAATTGTTACCACGTTGGAAGAGGCTATTGCATTTGCTAAAAAAATTGGTTTTCCGATCATCATCCGTCCCGCTTATACGCTTGGCGGAAGCGGTGGCGGCATTGCGGAAACGATGGAACAATTTGTCGCTCTTGTGGAAAAAGGGTTAGCGGAAAGCCCGATTACGCAATGCTTAATCGAGCGGAGCGTGGCAGGCTATAAAGAAATTGAGTACGAAGTCATGCGCGACCATACCGATACGTGCATTACCGTTTGCAACATGGAAAACGTCGATCCGGTTGGTGTGCATACAGGGGATTCGATTGTCGTTGCCCCATCGCAAACGTTGACAGACGAAGAATACCATATGTTGCGCTCTGCCGCTGTGAAAATTATTTCTGCCCTTGGTATTATCGGCGGATGCAACATTCAATTTGCGCTTGATCCGGTCAGCAAAAATTATTACTTAATTGAAGTCAATCCGCGTGTGAGTCGTTCCTCGGCGTTAGCATCGAAAGCAACGGGATACCCGATTGCGCGCATTGCGGCGAAATTAGCGGTTGGCTATACGTTAGCAGAGCTACTTAATCCGGTCACCAAAAACACATACGCAAGTTTTGAACCAGCACTTGATTACGTTGTCGTCAAGTTTCCGCGGTTGCCGTTCGATAAATTTCCGAACGGAAATCGGATGCTTGGCACACAAATGAAAGCAACAGGCGAAGTGATGGCCATCGACCGCAATATGGAACGCGCTTTTCAAAAAGCAGTGCATTCGCTCGAAGGGGCAAATAACGGGCTGTTTTTACAAGAACTGGCAGAAAAAACGAATGAAGAACTACATGAATTGCTCCACAACAAAGACGATCGCCGCTTTTTTGCGATTTTAGAGCTGTTCCGTCGCGGAGAAACGATCGAAACGGTATATGAACTAACGAAAATCGACCGCTTCTTTTTAAATAGCTTTTATCAGCTCATTGCTCTTGAACAAAAAGCAAAAGCAACGGATTTAATGAGCATCGACGAACCGACGTTACGGTTATTAAAAGAAAAAGGGTTTTCCGATGCATTTTTAGCAGACGTATGGAACGTGAGCGAACAAAGCGTGCGCGAAAAGCGAAAACAGTTCGGCATTGTCCCTGCGTATAAAATGGTCGATACGTGCGCTGCCGAATTTCACTCGGAAACGGACTATTATTATTCGACGTATTTCGGGGAAGATGAGCGCAAGCAAAGTGAAAAAGAAAAAGTGCTAATTATCGGCGCAGGGCCAATTCGTATCGGGCAAGGGATTGAATTTGACTACAGTTCGGTTCATAGCGTATATGCACTGCAAGCCGAAGGATACGAAACGGTATTAATTAATAATAATCCAGAAACGGTAAGCACCGATTTTGCTGTAGCTGACCGGCTTTATTTTGAACCGTTAACATTAGAAGATGTTCTTAATGTCATTGAAGCTGAACAAATCGAAAAAGTTGTCGTTCAATTCGGCGGACAGACAGCGATTAACTTAGTCAAAGGATTAGAAGAAGCAGGTGTAACCATTCTTGGGGTATCGCATGATGTCATTGACCAGCTTGAAGATCGCGACCGTTTTTATCAACTATTAGAAGAACTCGATATTCCACACGTTCCAGGAGTAATGGCAACCGAGGAACAAGAACTGGTGGAAAAAGCAAAGGTGATTGGTTATCCGGTATTGCTCCGTCCATCGTACGTTATTGGTGGAAAAGGAATGTTTATTGTTGAGAATGAACAACAGCTAGAGCAACTACTGAAGCAACCGTTTTTGTTCACGTACCCTGTGTTAATCGACGCTTATTTAAGCGGCAAAGAAGCAGAAGTGGACGTAGCAACGGATGGAGAGGAGATATTGTTGCCAACGGTCATCGAACATGTCGAAAAAGCAGGCGTGCATTCCGGAGATAGCTTTGCGTTTTTGCCGGCACAGACGCTGACAGAAGAAGAACAAGCAAAAATGAAACAATATGCAGAAAAAATGGTGAAAAAACTTCAATTCAAAGGGCTTATGAACATTCAGTACGTCATCGCCAACGGGGAAGTGTACGTGTTAGAAGTGAACCCGCGCGCGAGTCGAACAGTGCCGATTGTTAGCAAAATTACCGGAATCCCATTAGCGCAAATTGCGACAAAATTATTGCTTGGGAAATGCTTAAACGAACTAAACGTGCCAACCGAAGCAACGCATATCCCGTACGTTGTATTAAAATACCCTGTTTTTTCGATGCATAAACTGCCAGAAGTTGACCCGCTTGTCGGTCCGGAAATGAAATCAACAGGGGAAGGAATTAGCATTGCTAAAACCGTCGAAGAAGCAGCGGCAAAAGCGTTCCACGCCTATTTAGCGAAAAAGGAAGGGGCGTGTGAAATTTATGTCGATGCAAAAAATGACGAAGTAGCACCATTGTTAGAACAGATGAAACAAGCAAAGCTGACGATTGTTCAAGGCGTTCCGTTTACAGAATGGGCAAAGAGAAAAGAAGCACTAGCGTTTTTTAATTGGCAAAAAAACGAAGGAAGTATGAAGCAACGGATGATTGCGTTGTCCCAACAGCTATTAACGTTTACGGAAATCGAAACGTTCGCATTATTTTTGTCCGCACTAGAAGTGAATGATTTTTCCGTTTGCTCGATTCAAGAATGGGTAAAACAAACAGAGAAAGTGGTGATCGAATGAATACAACAATTTCTTCGTTAAAAGGGAAAGACGTATTAACATTAATCGATTTATCGTCAGAACAAATTCATGAGCTGTTATCGCTTGCCGAGCAACTAAAACAAAAGCAGCAAGCGGGGGAGAGATACACTCCGCTTGTTGGAAAAACGTTGGCGATGATTTTTGAAAAACCGTCGACGCGGACGAGAGTGTCGTTTGAAGTCGGAATGACGCAGCTAGGGGGGCATGCCCTTTACTTAAACAGCAACGATTTGCAGCTAGGACGCGGGGAGACGATTGCTGATACGGCAAGAGTATTGTCGCAATATGTGGATGCGATTATGATTCGGACGTTTGCACATGAAAAAATTGAAGAACTTGCCGAGTACGCTGACGTGCCGGTGATTAACGGATTAACGGGCGATGACCATCCATGCCAAGCGCTCGCCGATTTGTTAACGATTTATGAAGTGAAAAAGAAGCTCCAAGGGATAAAGCTGGCGTATGTCGGTGATGGCAATAACGTCGCCCACGCGTTAATGATTGCAGCAGCGAAAGTCGGAATGGATTGTGCTGTCGCATGTCCAGTCGGCTATGAGCCGAAAGAACAGTACGTCACCGCAGCAAAAGAAGCGGCAGCGAAAACAGGAGCGACGATTACTGTAACACATTCGCCAGAAGAAGCAGTACAAGCAGCAGATGTTATTTATACGGATGTATGGACGAGCATGGGACAGGAGCAAGAAAGTGAACAGCGACTTGCTGTTTTTCAACCGTTTCAAGTGAATTCGCCATTAATGGAATACGCAAAAGATGATTACATGTTTTTGCACTGCCTGCCGGCTCATCGTGGGGAAGAAGTAACGGCAGATGTCATCGACAGCGATCATTCCTATGTGTTCCAACAAGCGGGAAATCGTCTTCATGTCCAAAAAGCTATTTTAGTATCACTATTAGCGTAAACACCGGTTTCCGGTGTTTTTTTCCTTTATGAATCGAGAGGGAAGCGGATATGCTAAAGATAAACTTTGAAAAGGGGGAATCACCATGGGACAACCACGCCATTTTAAACCAGGGGATAAAGCACCGAACAATGGCGTCTATATCGAAATTGGCGAAACAGGTGATAATGTGAAACATCCGAAAAAATTAAAGCTGAAAGCCGGAGATACGTTTCCGGAGACGTCTAACCATAATCGCCATTGGACGTATATGCGCAAACCGTAAACCAAAAGCCATCTTCGTCAAGAGGATGGCTTTTGCACTGCTAGAAGAACGTGGTATAATAAAATCAAAGGTCAAAAAAAGTCAAAAAGGTGGTGAAAAAAATGGACATGACGAAAATGACAGAGAAAGTGCAAGAGGCGTTTCTTTCCGCCCAGGCGATGGCGATGCAACACCATCACCAACAACTTGACGTAGAACATCTGCTGCTTTCGTTGTTGCAACAACAAGACGGGCTTGCAAAGCGGGTATTAGAATTATTTCATATTGACGTCGATGCTTTCTATCAAGATGTTCAAGCACTGTTAACGAAAAAACCGGAAGTGCTTGGGGCGGGAAATCAAGTGTATATGTCCCATCGTCTACAGCAGCTTATCATCGCTGCTGAGCAAGAAGCAAAACAAATGTATGATGAGTATGTATCGGTAGAACATCTTTTATTGGCACTTACGAACGAAAAAGAAACAGACATCGCCCGTCTATGGAAAAAATACCATATTAGCCGTGCCAAATTATTAGACGTATTGCGAGAAATAAGGGGGAATCAACGAGTGACGACACCGACTCCGGAAGCAACATACGAAGTGTTAAAAAAATACGGGCGTGATTTAGTCGCGGAAGTAAAAGCAGGAAAAATCGACCCAGTCATTGGCCGCGACAGCGAAATTCGCCGCGTCATTCGCATTTTATCGCGCAAGACAAAAAACAACCCCGTGTTAATCGGAGAGCCGGGGGTCGGAAAAACAGCGATCGTCGAAGGGCTTGCCCAGCGCATTGTTCGCAAAGACGTTCCAGAAGGATTGAAAGATAAAACGATTTTTGCTCTTGATATGAGTGCATTAATTGCAGGCGCTAAATTCCGCGGCGAATTTGAAGAACGGCTAAAAGCGGTATTGAACGAAGTGAAAAAAAGTGAAGGAAAAATTATTTTATTCATCGATGAATTGCATACAATCGTCGGAGCTGGAAAAGCAGAAGGCGCCATCGATGCTGGCAATATGCTAAAACCGATGCTTGCTCGCGGAGAATTGCGCTGTATCGGAGCAACAACGCTCGATGAATATCGGCAATACATCGAAAAAGACCCAGCATTAGAACGGCGTTTTCAACAAGTGCTTGTCGAAGAACCGACCGTCGAAGACACGATTTCGATTTTGCGTGGGCTAAAAGAACGCTTTGAAATTCACCATGGGGTGAACATCCATGACCGCGCGCTCGTTGCCGCTGCGACATTATCAGATCGATACATTTCCGAACGTTTTTTGCCGGATAAGGCGATTGACCTTGTCGATGAAGCGTGTGCGATGATTCGTACAGAAATGGACTCGATGCCGTCTGAGTTAGACGAAGTCATGCGTCGTGTGATGCAGCTTGAAATTGAAGAAGCAGCGCTGAAGAAAGAAACGGATGAAGCAAGCCAACAACGTTTAGCGACGCTGACGAAAGAATTAGCGGACTTGCGCGAAAAAGCAAACAGTATGAAAGCGAAATGGCAACAAGAAAAAGAAGCCATTCAGCAAGTGCATAACGTACGGGCGGCGCTTGAAAAAGCGAAACGCGAATTGGAAGAAGCAGAAAATGAATATGACTTAAACAAAGCAGCTGAATTGCGCCACGGTCGCATCCCAGAGCTTGAAAAACAATTGAAACAACTAGAGCAGGAGATGAATAAGGCAAATGAAGAGGGACGGCTTCTTCGCGAAGAAGTAACCGAAGAAGAAATTGCCGAAGTCGTTTCGCGGTGGACAGGCATCCCGCTGACAAAATTAGTTGAAGGGGAGCGGGAAAAGTTGTTGCGATTGCACGATTTATTGCATGAGCGTGTCATCGGGCAAGACGAGGCGGTGGAACTTGTTGCCGATGCTGTATTGCGTGCGCGTGCCGGCATTAAAGACCCGAACCGCCCAATTGGTTCATTTATTTTCTTAGGACCGACCGGTGTCGGAAAAACAGAACTAGCGAAGGCATTAGCACAAGCGTTATTTGATAGCGAAGAACAACTGATTCGTATCGACATGTCGGAATATATGGAAAAACACGCGATTTCCCGCTTAATTGGCGCCCCTCCTGGTTATGTCGGTTATGAAGAAGGGGGACAATTAACGGAAGCGGTGCGTCGAAAACCGTACTCGGTCATTTTGCTTGATGAAATCGAAAAAGCCCATCCGGAAGTATTTAACATTTTATTACAAGTGCTTGACGATGGACGAATTACAGATTCGCAAGGGCGAACAGTCGATTTTAAAAACACGGTCATTATTATGACATCGAATATCGGTTCGCATTTACTCCTAGAAGGGGAACAACTTCTAGAAAAAACGCGCGAACAAGTACTGCAGCAACTTCGCCTTCATTTCCGACCGGAATTTTTAAACCGTATCGATGATATCGTCTTATTTAAGCCGCTCACAATGAACGAAGTGAAAGGAATTGTCGAGAAATTTGTAAAAGAGTTGAGCGCCCGTCTCGCCGATCGCCATATTTCATTAACGTTATCGGAAGAGGCGAAACAATATATCGCAACTACTGGCTTTGACCATGTATACGGGGCACGCCCATTAAAGCGTTTTATTCAAAAACAGATCGAAACACCGCTTGCGAAAGCAATCATTTCCGGACAGATAAAAGACTACAGCACCGTGTTCATCGATTACGAAAATGGAAAAATTACCGTCAGAAGCAAGGAAAGGCTATCCTAAACGGACAGCCTTTCCCTGTTTTAATGATGATGGCGATGTACCGGCTCGTTCGGCAATACGTTAGCGATGATAATGACAAAAACGGTCATCGCTACCCCTAGCAACGCACCTGTTGAGAATTGGTAAGAAATTCCTTGCATAGAACCGATAACGTACGTCGCCATTTGCGCTAGTAAAAACGTCCAAAAAAATGTCCAGAAAAATTTCACGCTACTCACCTCATTTCTCCTCTTCTCCCCATATGTTATCACAATTTATCCAAATCGAAAATGTTCTTCTTTATTAGGCATTTACCTGCGCCATTTTTTTATGTTTACATATCTTTTACTGTACTACTATGTTCTTAAAGAAAGTAAGGGTGAAATTAAATGACAGTTCGGCAACGTTTTTTTCAATTCGACGACCAATGGTGCATTCTTCATTTGCCGGAACGGCCGAACGGCTTTGCTATTTTATTACTTGGCGATGTGGATCACTACGTGACAGATAGTACGAGTTTCTGGTTAGAGCATCACGGAAGAAGAAAATTACTTGAGGAGTTGCTTACTTACGGATACACCGTTTTTTCCTCTCATTTGTACGGGCGTCATTGGGGTTGTCCAAAAGCGGTTCGGCTTACTAAACAACTCATCTACTACGTATTGAAAAGTGAAATATTAAACAATCGTGTATATATATTGGCAGAAGGAATCGGCGCACTCGTTGCGTTGCAATTGCTTGCCGATATACCGACGAAAATTCGAGCGGTTGCGTTGCTTAATCCATGTTTAGACGTACGGGCGCAACTTGCATATGAGAAGGAAAATAAATTTTTTTATAAACGAATGAGAAAGGAAATTGCGACGGCGTACGAAATTCTAGAAACAGAAGTAGAGAACGTCCTTCCGTCCCTAACGCGAACACCGCGGCAAGTGCCGGTGAAAATATGGCAGCTGTCAGGAGTTACTCCTTATCCTTCGGCACTTCATTGTCGCAACTATGAAGAGCAAGCAAGAAACCAAGACGTTCCTGTTGACGTTGTCTATCATTTGCCGGAGAAGCGATATTGTTTTGCAGCTTCTATTCACCAATTTTATGAGCAACATAATGCATTGCCATAACCCTCCTCTATCGTTTGCTTTTCCGATAGAGGAGGGTTCGCTATTTTTTTAACGAATCAACGAAAGAAGAAATCGCGCGAACGAACGGTTTTAGTTGATAAAACGAAGACACAATTGTATCAATGTCTTGCATTAGTTGAAGTAGGTCGAGTTGTTGCGATGGGGAAGAAAGTTGTTTAGTACGCTCCTGCGGCGGAGAAGCGCCAAACATTAAGCGGGAAAACCGATCGATTGGTTGTTCGGGTATTTGTTTGTCATCTTCCAAATTGCTCCCCTCCTTTCTCCTTATTAATAGTGTATGTGTATGGATCAACTATCGATTAGACAAACGCGGGATAGGGCAGATTTATATTGCACATTTATAAAAACTCCATTAAAATTAGTACCAAGTAATAGTAATTGGTTATATAATTCTAAAGGAGATGTTTAGTATGGGTGCAGGCATTATCGGAGTCGGTCGCTATTTACCCGAGCGGGTCGTGACGAATGCGGATTTAGAAAAAATGATGGATACATCAGACGAATGGATTCGGACACGTACTGGAATTGAAGAACGGAGAATTGCTCCAGATGATATGGATACATCCGATATGGCGTATTTTGCTGCACAAAACGCGCTCAAACATGCAAACATTACAGCGGCAGACATCGACTTAATTTTAGTGGCAACGGTCACCCCAGACCGCCCATTCCCATCGGTTGCTTGTATGCTACAAGAGCGGCTTGGCGCGACAAAAGCGGCAGCGCTTGATATTAGCGCAGCTTGTGCAGGATTTATTTATGGCATGGTAACAGCAAAACAATTTATTGACACTGGCGCTTATCGGTATATATTAGTAGTAGGTGTTGAGAAGTTGTCAAAAATCGTGAACTGGAGCGACCGCAATACGGCGGTGCTATTTGGCGACGGCGCAGGGGCGGTCGTCATGGGACCTGTTTCGGAAGGACGAGGCATTTTATCGTTCGAATTAGGAGCAGATGGGACAGGAGGAAAACACTTATATCATGAAGAATATGTCGTTATGAACGGCAGAGAAGTGTTTAAGTTTGCCGTTCGGCAAATGGGCGAATCGTGCATTCACGTGCTAGAAAAAGCCGGCTTATCGAAACAAGATGTTGACTTCTTAATTCCGCACCAAGCCAATATACGAATTGTCGAAGCAGCAAGGCAGCGACTAGAATTGCCGGAGGATAAAATGTCAACAACGGTTAGAAAATATGGCAATACTTCTGCGGCGTCCATTCCGATTTCGATCGTGGAAGAATTAGAAGCAGGAAAAATTAACGATGACGATCTTATTATTATGGTTGGCTTTGGCGGCGGCTTAACATGGGGCGCCATCGCATTGAGATGGGGCCGTTGACAACAGTCATTACAAAAGGAAAGAGAGGCAAGCAGATGAAAAAACGAAGAGTCGTAGTGACAGGTCTTGGAGCTGTTACTCCCCTTGGAAATGATGTCGAAACAACTTGGAAAAATATCATTGCCGGACAAAACGGTATTGGACCGTTGACACGTGTTAACCCAGACGATTTTCCGGCAAAAGTAGCAGCGGAATTAAAAGATTTTAATCCAGAGCAGTTCATGGATAAGCGGGAAGCGCGAAAAATGGATCGCTTTACGCAATATGCGGTTGCAGCATCGCTGATGGCGGTAAAAGACGCTCATTTAACGATTACGGAAGAAAATGCTCCGCGCGTTGGCGTATGGATCGGTTCAGGCATCGGGGGAATGGAAACGTTTGAGCAACAGTTTGAAGTTTTCCAGCAGCGCGGGTATCGGCGCGTAAGCCCGTTTTTCGTACCGATGATGATTCCGGATATGGCGGCAGGGCAAGTGTCGATTGTATTAGGAGCGAAAGGAATTAACTCTTGTACGGTCACGGCATGTGCGACAGGGGCGAATTCGATTGGTGATGCGTTCAAAGTCATTGAGCGTGGCGATGCGGACGTCATGATTACCGGTGGAACAGAAGCACCGATTACAAGAATGGCGTTAGCAGGATTTTGTGCCAATACGGCATTATCGACAAACCCAGATCCGAACACAGCGAGCCGACCATTTGATAAAAACCGCGATGGCTTTGTGATGGGGGAAGGTGCTGGTATTCTCGTATTGGAAGAACTAGAGCATGCGTTAAAGCGAGGAGCGCGCATTTACGCCGAGATCGTTGGCTATGGTGCAACAGGCGATGCATACCATATTACTGCACCAGCACCAGGTGGAGAAGGCGGGGTGCGAGCGATGCGTCAAGCATTGGCGGATGCAGGCTTGAGGCCAGAAGACATCGATTACATTAACGCGCACGGAACAAGTACAGATTATAATGATAAATACGAAACGATGGCGATTAAAGAAGTGTTTGGCGACCACGCTTATAAGCTAGCGGTGAGCTCCACAAAATCGATGACAGGGCATTTGCTTGGAGCAGCAGGCGCTGTCGAAGCGATTTTCTCGATTTTATCGATTGTTGACGGAGTTATTCCTCCGACCATTCACTACGAAACGCCAGATCCGGAGTGCGACCTCGATTATGTGCCAAACGTCGCGCGCAAACAAGAAGTGCGCGCTGCATTAAGCAATTCGCTCGGCTTTGGCGGCCATAACGCCACGCTCATTTTCAAAAAATATGAGTAACCGAAATGGCGATCTCGGAAAGAGGTCGCCTTTTTTCACCTCTTTTTCTTTCTTCACATACAATGTTGGGAAAGGAGGGAACGGCATGCCGGTTGTTCGGACAGATGAATGGATAGAAGAGCATCCGTTAAAACGATGCGAGCGGCTTATTCCTTATTTCGAACAAGCGACCGCCCGCGGAATTTATCTCCATCTTACTCACCACGGAATGTCCTCAGAAAAAGGAAGCGAAACAGTAACGTTAATGAAGCGGAAAAAAATATGGGAGCGAGTCGAAACATTATATGAACAGCTACGCAAACGTTGGAATGGACCGGATATCCCCATTTTTATTTTTCCAGCCAACGCTCACCATCAGGCGTTTGCCCGTGACTTCAACAGTAAAGGCGGGCTTGCATACCACGATAAACTTTTTTTATTTTTATTGCCGCACCATGAAACGAAAGAAATTGCGGCTGTGTTAACCCATGAGTATAGCCATGTTTGCCGGTTGGATAAACAGCGGAAAAACATATATACGCTGCTTGACGGCATTATGTTAGAAGGACTTGCTGAGCAGGCAGTTGGTCGATTTGTCGGCAAAGCATATGAAGCAAAATGGACGACGTATTATTCAGAGGAAGAGGTGCAAAAGTTTTGGAAAAAATACATTGCCCCTCATCAAGCGGTTGCCTCGTCCCACCCTTTACATGATCGTCTTCTTTACGGGCGTGGGTGGTACCCGCGAATGCTTGGGTATGCCGTCGGTTATCATATCGTTCAACAGGCGTTGGAAAAAGAAAGTTTCTTATCATTAATCGAAATGCCATCAGAACGCATCGTTCAAGTCGCAAACTTCGAGTAAAACGTCGTCATCACCGTCCGTTTTTGCACATATACGTAGATTAGGACAAGGTGATGGAGGAAAACGATGCGAATTTTTATCTATTTAGTCGGTTTTGGGCTGTCGGTCATTGGTGGGGTCACCTCGATTGCTTATTTAAACCTTCTTACAGTGGAACGAGGATGGCTTGACTATTTTCGTTTCATTAGCACACGAATTGAATGTTATTTTTTTCTTGTTGGCATCCTTCTTATGTGGCTAAGCCTTTCTTTTCCCTCTCAAGAAGAATGATGGATAAAAAAGGGTGTCGTGGAATAAAATATTCTCCCTCTGCCTATACTGATGGACAAATAGTTTTTGAAGTGAGGGGTATCGTTATGTTATATCTTCATGATATTTGGGTGAATTGGTTTGAAGGGGAAGAGAATGGATATAACGTCTGCCACTTTCATGAATGGCGAAAAGACGATCAAGTCGAATTGCTTGATCAAGTCCCGTTGTTAAAAGTATCTTCAGCCTTATTTCATTACATCGAAAATAGTTTATCGGAAATTCCGCAATCGCTTCTTGACAATGTGTATCAAAAAGCGTATGTTCGTAAAAACCACGAGCGTATTCCGCTAGACTACGGGTTTGTCGTGACC
Organism: Anoxybacillus sp.; assembly: GCF_023512315.1. GTDB lineage: Bacteria > Bacillota > Bacilli > Bacillales > Anoxybacillaceae > Anoxybacteroides. The sequence continues at coordinate 14,090 of NZ_JAILZV010000008.1, read as the reverse complement.
GATGGGAAAGGGATTTTAGCGGTAGATACGCTCGGATATAACATCCCGATTCGCAAAAGCCGCCTAATTCCAAGACAAGAACAACTCGTTTATGAAATGGCTGCCGGACAACAAGAAGAAACGTACCCGCTCCCACCATATGACAAAGAGTACCATATTTTATCGCCTGCGCCGGAGCTCATGAGCGGTCTGACGCGCAAAGAGCGGCAATTAAAGCAGCTATTATTTATGGCGTTAGATCAGCTTTATTCAACGAAAAATGTCGCGGAAGTGCGCTATTGGTATACGGAGTGGGCGCCGCATAAATATCCATTGATTCAACAAATGTCGTTTGACGAAGCGTGGTGTCAATTATACGAGGAAACGAAGCACGGTTGGTCGGAAAAACATGTGCAATTATGCGAGAAACTCGTCAAAGGACAACCATTCTTTGAGAAATTATGGGAAATAGAACAAGAGCCACACGTGAAATAAGAAAAGCGCAAAGCGCCCGCCTATCGGCGAAGATCGCACAAGCCCCACCGAGGAGGCTGTTGCCGCCGCAGTGTGGGGCGGAGCGACTCGAGCCGATGGCGCTTGGAGCTAGACAACGCCCCACCTAATCGTAAAATTTTATACTTTCTTACCTTATAAAAAGATGCCCCTTTTACGGGACATCTTTTTATTTTCGCTTTCGGCCGAGGCCGATGGCGTCTTCCATTTTCTTTAACATGGCGCTCGCCACGCGGTTCGCTTTTTCTGCTCCTTCATCGAGCACTTGATCGAGTGCGTCGCTCTCCATTAAGTGATAATATTTTTCTTGAATTGGCGTGAGCGCGTCAATGATGACTTGGGCGAGGTCTGCTTTAAACTGTCCGTATCCTTTGCCGGCGTATTCTTGTTCTAGCTGTTCAATTGATTTATTCGCTAAAATTGAATAAATGTTTAACAAATTCGTAACGCCTGGTTTATTTTCTTTGTCGTAGCGAATCATGCCTTCCGAATCCGTAACGGCGCTTTTAATTTTCTTTTCAATCGTTTTGGCGTCGTCAAGTAACGTAATGTACGATTTTTGGTTTGGGTCCGATTTGCTCATTTTTTTCGTTGGGTCAGCAAGCGACATAATGCGCGCACCGATTTTTGGAATGCGTGCTTCTGGAATCGTAAAAATGTCGCCATATCGCTTATTGAAGCGCTCTGCCAAATCGCGCGTCAGTTCGATATGTTGCTTTTGGTCTTCACCAACTGGGACGATGTCGGTATTGTACAGCAAAATATCGGCAGCCATGAGCGGCGGATACGTCAACAGCCCAGCACTGACCGCTTCCTTTCCTGCCGATTTATCTTTAAACTGCGTCATGCGCTCAAGTTCCCCGATGTAAGCAAGGCATTGAAAAATCCATCCGGCTTGGGCATGAGCTGGCACTTCGGATTGGATGAACAACGTCGCCTTCGCGGGATCGATGCCGACGGCTAAATAAAGTGCTGCCAAGCGGCGAATGTTTTGTCGCAATTCTTTCGGGTCTTGCGGCACGGTAATGGCGTGTTGGTCAACGATGCAAAAATAGCATTTGTATTCGTGCTGCAATTCGACGAATTGACGCATTGCCCCAATATAGTTGCCGAGCGTAATCACTCCACTTGGTTGAATGCCAGACAAAATTGTTTTCATGAAACCACTCCTTTGTCATAAAATAATAAAGGCTCTATCTTCCCATGATGTTAGGGACGATAGAACCGCGTTGCCACCCTAGTTATTGCGCAGTACGCACGCAATCACTCCGTTCCATCTGACAGAAGCAGATGGCGCCTTTGTAACGTAAGGCAAACGTCCAAGCCTACTTCGTTTCAGCCGGATGCTCAAAAGCCCATTCCATATTGCTAGCCGCTTGTTTCCACCACCCACAAGCTCTCTGAAGGCGATCGCAATATGTACTATTCTTTCTCATCGCATCGTTTTTTGTTACCATTCTAAAACAATCTTCTCGTTTATGCAAGGAAGAGGACAGGGGATTTCCCCTCCTTCCACAAACATTTTACTCATACAAATTTTGAATGACAAAGTGTTTTTTAATAATTTCATTCCCTAAATATCTTATTTCAAAAATTATTTTTAAAAAATGAATTTTTGTGAGATGCATGACTAAATATAAGAAGAAACCGAACGTTTATCATTTTTGAACTTAAAGTAAAAACGAAAGATGTAAGCGCTTTATTTTAAGGAATGTAAAATTTTATCATTTACATTTATCGAAAAACACTATAAAATGCTAACTAGCTGAAAAAACAAAGTTACCGCAACAGTTTTAATCAAAATAAAATTCAGAAAACATAAAAATGTGACAAAAAATCTTTTCAAATATATTAATAACGTTTATAATAAAACACAGGTAAAATATTCTGATAAATCAGACGAGAAATGGTACATAATTTAGTGGGAACAAACTGATATTATGAACAAAAGTTCCGCGCTTTGACGCCGGGCTTTTGCATATAAAAATTTTTTTAGGGGGGAAATCCATTGAAGAAAAGACTATCACTTTTGTTCAGCCTTATGTTAGTGCTGAGCGTCTTTCTTGCTGCGTGCGGCGGGTTTAACAAAAAAGAATCTGCTGGTGAAAAAACAGGCGGCGAGAAAAAAGCCGATGTTCCGCAAGAATTGCGCGTGAACATTAACACAGAGCCATTCTCTTTACATCCAGGATTAGCGAACGACTCGACTTCTGGTACTGTATTGCGCCAAACGTTTGAAGGGTTGACAGTTATTAAAGACGGAAAACCTAAGTTGGCAGCAGCAGAAAGCTATGATGTTTCTGATGACTTAACAACGTACACGTTCAAATTGCGCGATGCAAAATGGACGAACGGTGACCCTGTCACTGCGCAAGACTTCGAGTATGCGTGGAAATGGGCGCTTGATCCGAAAAACCAATCGCAATACGCTTATCAGCTTTACTACATTAAAAACGGTCAAGCGTTTAACGAAGGAAAAGCAAAAGCAGAAGACGTTGGTGTCAAAGCGCTTGATGACAAAACATTACAAGTTACACTTGAAAACCCAACACCTTATTTCTTAGAACTAACAGCGTTCTATACGTACTATCCGGTAAATAGTAAAATCGCACAAAAAAATCCGGATTGGTACAAAAACGCTGGTCCTGACTACACATCAAACGGACCGTTCAAAATGACAACTTGGGAGCATAACAATAAAATCGTTCTTGAAAAGAACGAAACATATTGGGATGCGAAAAACGTAAAACTTACAAAAATCAGCATGTCGATGGTTAACGATCCGAACACAGAACTTTCGATGTTCAATAACGGTGAGTTAGACTGGGCTGGTTCGCCAACAGGTACGTTGCCAACAGATGCGCTTCCGCAATTAAAACAAGAAGGTAAGCTTCATGTGCAACCGATTGCGGGCACATATTGGTTAAAATTTAACACAGAAAAAGCGCCATTCAACAACGTAAATATTCGTAAGGCACTCGCATATGCGATTGACCGTAAAGCAATCGTTGAAAACGTTACAAAAGGGGAACAAGTACCAGCGATGGCGGCTGTGCCACCAACAATGTTCCCAGAGAACAAAGAAGGCTACTTCAAAGACAACGATGTCGAAAAAGCGAAAGAGTATTTGAAAAAAGGGTTAGAAGAGCTTGGCTTAAAAGATGTGAAACAATTACCGCCAATCACATATTCGTTTAACACATCTGAAGCACATGCGAAAATCGCTCAAGCGATTCAAGATATGTGGAAGAAAAATTTAGGCATTGAAGTAAAACTTGAAAACGCTGAATGGAATGTTTATATTGACAAATTGCATTCTGGCGATTATCAAGTTGGCCGCATGGGTTGGTTAGGTGACTTTAACGATCCAATCAACTTCTTAGAATTGTTCCGTGACAAAAAAGGAGGCAACAACGATACAAACTGGGAAAATCCGAAATACAAACAATTGTTGATTGACTCGCAAAAAGAAAAAGATCCAGAAAAACGGAAACAAATGTTAAAAGACGCAGAAGCAATCTTAATGGATGAGCTTCCAGTTGCACCTATCTACTTCTATACACAAACTTGGGTGCAAAAAGACAACTTAAAAGGCGTTGAATTGTCAGGTCTTGGCGACGTCCAATTCAAATGGGCATATTTTGAATAAGATGGTGGATGAAGGTATATGGGAATTTTCCCATATACCTTCATTTCGCGATATAGAGTATTTGCAAAAAAATGGAGGTGTTTCAATATGTTGCGGTATATATCAAGACGGTTATTGTCGATTTTGCTGTCGCTTTTTTTAATTATTACCGCTACGTTCTTTTTAATGAGAGCCGCACCGGGGGGACCGTTTTCAGGCGAGAAAAAATTGCCTCCGGAAATTGAGAAAAATTTAAATGAATATTATGGACTTGACCGTCCGTGGTATGAACAATACACGGATTATTTAGTATCCATTGCGAAATGGGACTTTGGTCCGTCGTTTAAATATAAAGGACAAACGGTCAATGATTTAATTAATGAAGGCTTCCCTGTGTCGTTTTTCCTTGGGATGGAAGCGTTATTATTAGCGGTGAGCCTCGGCATTTTATTAGGGGTTATTGCTGCCTTAAATCATAACAAATGGCAAGATTATGGAGCCATGATTTTTGCTGTTCTCGGCATATCTGTTCCAAGCTTTATTATGGCGTCGCTTTTACAATATGTATTGGCGATTAAACTAGGAATGTTTCCAGTCGCTCGTTGGGAATCGCTTCAACATACCGTATTGCCAGCATTGGCGCTTGCAGCGACACCGATGGCATTCATTGCCCGCCTCACTCGCTCAAGCATGTTGGAAGTATTAAGCAATGACTATATCCGTACAGCGAAAGCAAAAGGGCTTTCGAAAGGACAAATTACGGTGAAACACGCCATTCGTAACGCATTATTGCCAGTTGTCACATATTTAGGTCCATTATCGGCTGCGGTGTTGACAGGAAGCTTTGTCATTGAGAAAATTTTTGGTATTCCAGGGCTTGGAAGTCAATTCGTATTAAGTATTTCCAACCGTGACTATACAACGATTATGGGAGTCACTGTCTTTTACAGCATTTTGCTCCTGTTCTCGGTTTTACTCGTGGATATTGCCTACGGTTTAATTGATCCACGTATTAAATTAGCCGGTGGGAAGAAAGGAGAGTAGTTATGCAGCAACTTCCGAAAGAAATGTTTCAACCTGCATCGGTTGATTTAAGCGAAGCGGAAAAAATTTCGAAGCCGAGTTTGTCTTTTTGGAAAGACGTTTCGATTCGTTTTCGCAAAAATAAATTAGCAATGTTTGGGCTCGTGTTGTTAATTCTATTAGTATTTATGGCGATTTTCGGTCCACATATGACGAAATACGATTATTCGACAAACGACTTAATGAATACAAACAAACCGCCTTCGGCAGAACATTGGTTTGGAACGGACGACCTTGGTCGCGACATTTTCACCCGGACATGGTATGGGGCACGTATCTCGTTATTCATCGGATTAGCAGCAGCGTTAATCGATTTATTCATCGGTGTCCTTTGGGGAGGAATTGCTGGATTCCGCGGTGGGCGGACAGACGACGTGATGATGCGAATTGCTGATATTTTATGGGCGGTTCCTTACTTGCTTTTAGTTATTTTATTAATGGTCGTGTTAGGCCAAGGGTTAGGCACGATGATTTTAGCGATGACGATTACCGGATGGATTAACATGGCGCGTATCGTTCGTGGACAAGTTCTTCAGTTGAAAAGCCAAGAGTACGTATTAGCAGCACAGACACTCGGAGCAAATACGTCTAGAATTATGTTCAAACATTTAATTCCAAACGCGATGGGACCAATTCTTGTCACGTTGACATTATCGATTCCATCCGCTATTTTTACGGAAGCATTTTTAAGCTATTTAGGTCTTGGGGTACCACAGCCTTTAGCAAGCTGGGGAACGATGGCTTCTGAAGGGGTACAAGCATTGCAATATTATCCATGGCGTCTATTCTTCCCGGCTACGTTCATTTGCTTAACGATTTTTGCGTTTAACGTTGTCGGCGATGGATTGCGCGACGCACTAGATCCGAGATTGCGTAAGTAAGGGGTGAAGACATGGAAAAGTTATTGGAGGTCAAAGATTTACAAGTATCTTTCCAAACGTATGGTGGGGAAGTACAAGCCGTTCGTGGCGTTAGCTTCCATTTAAACAAAGGAGAAACGTTAGCGATTGTTGGCGAATCTGGTTCAGGGAAAAGTGTAACGTCACAAACGATTATGCGCTTAATTCCGACACCACCAGGAAAAATTAAAAGCGGGCAAATCATTTTTAATGGCGAAGATTTAGCGAAAAAAACAGATAAAGAAATGGAAGCGATTCGCGGAAAAGATATCGGAATGATTTTCCAAGATCCGATGACATCGCTCAACCCGACGATGAAAGTCGGACATCAAATTATGGAAGTGTTAGTGAAACATTTGAAAATGGATAAGGCAGCTGCGAAGGAACGGGCGATTGAGTTGCTTCGTCTTGTTGGTATTCCGTTTCCAGAAAAACGGGTCAATCAATACCCGCATGAATTTTCCGGTGGAATGCGGCAGCGGGCGATGATTGCGGTTGCGTTAGCATCCAATCCGAAATTGCTCATTGCGGACGAGCCGACAACGGCATTGGACGTAACGATTCAAGCGCAAATTTTAGAATTAATGAAAGATTTACAGAAAAAAATGGGAACATCCATCATTTTTATTACGCACGATTTAGGGGTCGTTGCCAACGTTGCTGACCGTGTGGCAGTCATGTACGCAGGAAAAATTGTCGAAATGGGCACGGTCGATGAAATTTTTTATGACCCAAGACACCCGTATACGTGGGGACTACTCGCTTCGATGCCAAGCCTCGATAGCGACGATAAATCGGAGCTTGCAGCTATTCCTGGAACACCGCCGGATTTAACGAATCCGCCAAAAGGAGATGCGTTTGCTCCACGTAATCCATATGCGATGAAAATTGATTTTGAACTAGAACCACCGATGTTCAAAATTTCCGATACACATTATGCCGCAACGTGGCTGCTCCATCCAGATGCGCCGAAAGTAGAGCCGCCTGAAGCAGTAAAGAAACGGTTGCGCCAGCTCTCCTCTAACTATCCACAACCAGTTATTGTAAAGGAGAGTGAATAACATGGCTGAAAAACAAAAATTAATTGAAATTAAAAATTTAAAACAATATTTCCCAGTCGGACATGGACAAGTAATTAAAGCGGTCGATGGTGTAACGTTTGATATTTACAAAGGCGAAACGCTTGGGCTCGTTGGGGAGTCCGGTTGCGGAAAGTCGACGACAGGGCGGACGATTATCGGACTATACCAAGCGACGAGCGGGGAAGTGTTGTTTAACGGTGTAAGCGTTCATGCGAAAAAGACGTCACAAGAATTAAAGCAACTGAAGCGAAAAATGCAAATGATTTTCCAAGACCCGTATGCGTCACTGAACCCGCGGATGACCGTTGCTGATATTATTGCGGAAGGCATTGACATTCACGGGCTAGCGAAAACGAAAGAAGAGCGCATGAAGCGCGTCTATGAGCTGCTGGAGACAGTTGGACTAAACCGCGAACATGCCAACCGCTATCCGCACGAATTTTCCGGCGGTCAGCGCCAACGGATTGGAATTGCGCGCGCGCTAGCCGTAGAGCCGGAGTTTATTATTGCCGATGAGCCGATTTCGGCGCTTGACGTATCGATTCAAGCGCAAGTCGTTAACTTAATGAAAAAGTTACAGCGTGAAAAAGGATTGACTTACTTATTTATTGCTCACGACCTTTCGATGGTCAAATACATTAGCGATCGCATCGGCGTCATGTATTTCGGAAAAATGGTCGAATTGGCAGAAGCGGAAGAATTGTATCGTAATCCGATTCACCCGTATACAAAAGCGTTGTTGTCAGCGATCCCGCTTCCAGACCCAGAAACAGAACGGGTGCGCAGACGCACGGTTTACGACCCATCTCAGCACAACTACAAAGAAGGCGAACCGCTGGAATTCCGCGAAATTACGCCAGGGCATTTTGTCTTATGTTCGGAAGACGAATACAAAAAATATAAAGCGATGTATAGCTGATCTCTCGTTTCGAGAGATCTCTTTTTTGTTATTATAAAATATTTTTATTAATTTTACTATTTTGATTTTAAAAAAAATCTCGAGGTGAGTGCTCGAGATTTTTACGTCGTCTTTCGTTTGTTTAGCTTTTTTTGCCGCCGACAAGCCGCCAGCCAGTTTGTGTTTTCATTGACTCGTCTACATGTTCGGTCCGTTTTGCTCCACCGAATACGCTTTCGCCAATACCGTTTGTAATAACCCCCATCAATGCAGTAATGCCGATGACAAGCCCACCGACAATCGCTAAATCAAGGAAATATTGACCCATATCGCGATCCCTCCCATATTGCCTATACCTGCTTCCTTTTTTTATTGTAGATGATTTTTAAGCAGGAGGGAAGCGGTTACCGGAAAAGATTTTGAAAAAATATACCTTTTTGATTGGATTTATTGTATAATATACAACATGAAAGTCATTTTAAAGTAACCACGTACATTATAATATAGAAGCCATCCTGCTAAAAGGAGTGAAAGCGATGGTCAAATTGTATACATCCCCTAGCTGCACATCGTGCCGGAAAGCGAAAATCTGGCTAGAAGAGCACGATATACCGTATGTCGAGCGAAATATTTTTGCAGAGCCGTTAACGATTGAAGAAATTAAAGAAATTCTTCGTATGACCGAAACGGGGACAGACGAAATTATTTCGACGCGTTCAAAAATTTTCCAAAAACTTAATATAAATCTCGAAACATTGCCACTTCAAGATTTATATGAGATTATTCAAAAACATCCAGGCATTTTGCGGAGACCGATTATTATCGACGAAAAACGTCTGCAAGTCGGCTATAACGAAGACGAGATTCGCCGCTTTTTGCCGCGGAAAGTGCGCGCTTATCAACTTCGGGAAGCGCAGCGCCTTGTCAATCAGTAAAAAAACTTCTACATGGAATCCCATGTAGAAGTTTTTTCTCTACTTACGTGAAACGATGTCGTTTTTTTGCGACTCCCCCGAACAAGACAATGAGTAAAGCTGTAAGAAACGGGAGGAAAGAACGGGCAAGAGGGATATTATCGTATAAAAATTGCATCCGTTCTTCTGCGGTTAACATTTTTCCCGCGGTGTAGGCTAATAGCGCAGCTCCGATATAAAGAAGAAAAGGATAGCGCTCCATGGAATAAAGAATGAATTTACTGCCTAAAATGATAATCGGGACTGAAACGAGAAAACCGAATACGACAAGCGACGGATGGCCATTGGCAGCGCCCGCAATGGCGACGACGTTATCTAATCCCATGACAATATCTGCGACGACAATCGTTTGTACCGCTTTCCAAAGCGACGTTTCTGATTTAATATGTGCAGGGGCATCTTCTTTTTGAACTAATAATTTAAACGAAATCCAGAGCAATAAACAGCCCCCGGCAAACTGCAGAAACGGGATTTTCAATAAAACGACGACAGTGGCGGTCAAAAAAATACGCACAATAATGGCAAGCGTTGTGCCGAGGACGATGGCGGTAGTACGTTTATGCTCCGGCAAATTGCGGCTTGCCATGGCGATGACGACTGCGTTATCTCCACCAAGAATGAGATCAATGCCGATGATGAGAAGGATAGATGTCACATATTCGCTTATCATATACGTCCCTCATTTCTTTTTTTCCTTCATCATTATGTATAGTAGGACATGTTTTCTTTCAGACTATTTTTTTAAAAATGGGGTTTTTTTATTTCCCTTCTTGCGTGTTTTATCATAAAATAGAGGTACAAGGTATATCCTTGGCGGGGGTAAAAAAGTCCCTTCAATCTTATTTTGTTCGGAAGGGAGAGATGGCAATGGAAATGGAACGCATTAATGAGCATACGGTGAAGTTTTATATTTCGTACGTTGATATAGAGGAGCGCGGATTTGACCGAGAAGAAATTTGGTATAACCGCGAACGAAGTGAAGAGTTATTTTGGGAAATGATGGATGAAGTCCATAATGAAGGGGACTTTTCGTTAGACGGACCGCTTTGGATTCAAGTGCAAGCGCTTGATAAAGGGTTGGAAGTGTTGGTAACAAAAGCGCAAATTTCTAAAGATGGAAGCAAATTAGAACTTCCGCTTCCAGAAGAGCGGTTACGCGAATTTCCGGTCGATGAACGAATTGAGGAACTTCTTGACCAACATTTTCACATTGAACGCGACCAAGAGTTAATGCCAGAAGACGACGACAGTGTGCTACATTTTACGATTTCTTTTAAAGATATCGAGGACGTTATTGCATTGGCGCATCGTGCAGATTTTTCGCCCATTCGCAACCGGCTGTTTTTATTTGAAGGTCGCTATTACTTATACGTCGAATTTTCCGAAGAGTATACGGAAACGGAAGTGGACAACTGGCTTTGCCTGTTGTTAGAATTCGGGAACGATTCGCCAGTTACCGTTCACCGATTAGAAGAGTACGGAAAAGAAATTATTCATGAACATGCGTTAACGACGCTCGCAAAACATTTTCCATTAAAGTAAAAACCGATTTCCGCTGTTGAAATCGGTTTTTTCACGCATCGTGGGCAGTCGATAGGATAGGGTGAATATCATTGCGAAATACGTTACAAGTGCTCATTTTTTTGCTGCTATTAAGTGTTTTTTTGTTTTTTACGAAAAGCTATTGGGAAGGATGGCTACTTGGATTTCTTAGCCTTCTTACCACATGTTCCGTGATTTTTATTGCCTTTGTGATTTCGTTAGAAAATAGAAGACCTGCTCAAACGTTAACATGGCTTGTGGTACTTGGAAGTTTTCCGCTCGTCGGCTTTTTCTTTTATATTATGTTTGGGCGAAACTACCGAAAGCAGCGGCTATTTAAAAAGAAAGCGATGCTTGACGAGCAAATGTTTTTAAAATACGAAGGACAGCGCGCTTCTATTCAACAAACGGACGAATTAAAAGAGCATCAACAGCCGCTATTGCGCCTAGCGCATCGCCTTGGAAAAAGCCCGGTATCGCTGTCAACAGAAACGAAAGTATTGACGAACGGGGAAGAAACGTTTGCCGCTATTTTTGCGGAATTGGAAAAAGCAACGCATCACATTCATTTAGAATATTATATCGTCCGCCATGATGATGTCGGCCAACGTTTAAAAGACATTTTAATTGCGAAAGCGAAAAAAGGAGTGCACGTTCGTTTTTTATATGATGCGGTTGGCAGCTGGAAGCTGTCAAAAGCTTACGTGCAGGAACTGCGCGAGGCGGGAGTGGAAATGGTTCCTTTTTCCCCTGTCCGTTTGCCGTTTTTAAATAATAAAATCAATTTCCGCAACCATCGGAAAATCATTGTCGTTGATGGGACGGTTGGCTTTGTTGGCGGGTTGAACATTGGGGATGAATATTTAGGGAAAAACGAATACTTTGGCTTTTGGCGCGATACGCATTTATGGATTCGCGGGGAGGCAGTTCGCACGTTGCAGCTCATCTTTTTGCAAGATTGGTATTACATGACGGGAGAAACGTTATTGACGTTAAATTATTTGTCGCCGACGCTTACGTTTAGCGGCGATCGGGGTGGGGTGCAGCTAATTGCCGGAGGTCCCGACCAAGAATGGGAAGTGATTAAACATTTATTTTTTGCGATGATTACATCTGCCAAACAGTCGATTTGGATTGCTTCCCCATACTTTATTCCGGACGAAGATATTTTAACGGCGCTAAAAGTAGCGGCATTAAGCGGAATCGATGTGCGGATTTTGGCACCGAAACGCCCGGATAAAAAAATTGTCTTTTATGCTTCTCGTTCCTATTTCCCTGAACTGCTAGATGCAGGGATTGACATTTATGAATACAACAAAGGCTTTTTACATAGCAAAATCATTGTGGTCGATGGGGAACTTGCGTCGATTGGGACGGCAAATATGGATATGCGTAGCTTTCATTTAAATTTCGAAGTGAACGCTTTTTTGTATCACACAGAAAGCACAAAAAAACTTGTCGAAGATTTTTTGCAAGACTTTCTCGATTCCGAGCGAATCGACTATGATGCGTTTAAAAAGCGACCGTTTTCGATTCGCGTCGTCGAATCTGTCTGTCGGCTATTATCGCCATTATTATAAACGCCTAGTTTAGGCGTTTTCTTTTTATAGAGAAGGATTTTAAGCGTGCGTACGCGAATAAATAAGTGACATTGCTCGCTAGGAAAGGAAGTGGTTTTTTGCTTGTCGCAGTATTAAAAAACGGACAATCGTTTTCGCTTATCGATCGGTGGACGAAAGAGCAATTGATGCAATTGCGCAAAAATGAATCGTTTTTTTGTCCAGCATGCCAACAAGAAGTGATTTTAAAACTTGGCACAAAGCGAATGCCACACTTCGCCCATAAAAAAGAAGGAGCTTGTCCGTTTGAACAAGAAGCCGAGTCACCGTACCATCTTTCGGGAAAAACGGATTTATTTCATTGGCTTAAAGAGCAATCGCTATATGTTCGATTAGAGCCATATTTTTCGTCCATTCAGCAACGGCCGGATCTTGCCGTTGTCGCGGATCGAGTGTATGCCATGGAATACCAATGTTCGACGTTGAGTGAGTCGTTATTTTTGAAGCGAAATGCTTGCTATAAAGCAGAAGGGATTCGGCCACTTTGGATATTAGGAGCGCACCATTTGCAACAGCTTACGATGTACCGCTATAAACTGCCACGCTTTCAATGGTTGTTTGCCCAACAAAGCGTTTCTCCACCATGCCAACCGATGATTTTGTACTATTGTCCCCAAACGAAACGACTCATTCGTCTTATACAGCTTATTCCGTTCTCCTCGTACTACACGTTTTCCGTTCCAGTTGTCGAAAAGTTAGAAAAGCTATGTTTTCACGAGTTACTTCATCTTCCGTCTGTGCAGCTTCCTACGTTGTTTTGGACAGAGTGGCTTGCACAAAAGAAAAAATGGCGGCTTACGTTTACGATGTACCCTTCGGCGACGAATCGAGCGATTTGTGCTGATTTTTATCCTCACCACGTGCCTGCCCTTTTTCCTTGCGAGGCAGGCTGGCCAGTTACCCACGGCTATTTGTTTGAAACGCCGGCATTTATTTGGCAAACATATCTCTTATTATTTTTACAAAGTAATGATGTCTATTCGCTTTCCTCTTTATATGCATGGCTAAAAGAGAAAATAGCCGAACAAAAGATTGTCTTGCGTCATCTTCCGCTCGCTCAAGCATATGCTTATACGAGGGCGGTTTACGAATACATGGATTGGCTTTCGCAGCTCGGCTATGTGCAATGGATAAATAAAAAAGCGATTCGTCGCGTCAAAGAGTGGACGTACCCTCAGACGCTAGAGGAAGCGCTCGTTGAAGATCGTCGTTTGCTTGAGCGTGCCAAAAGAAAATCACTATAATGAAAGAGGAAAATACCGAAAAAAAGCGAATACTACTACAGTATAATATTTGAAGGAGGGCAAAGAATGACGGAAAAGAAAACAGTAAAAACGCTGCCGAAGCGAAGCGAAATTCCAGTCGAAGAAACGTGGCGATTAGAAGATATTTTCCCGACAGACGAGGCGTGGGAACAAGAATTTCAACAAGTAAAAAACATGATTCCAAAGTTATGTGACTACCAAGGGCGGCTTGGGGAGTCGGCAGACGTCCTTTACGAAGCGCTTCAATACCAAGATGAAGTATCGATGCGAATTGAAAAACTATATACATATGCCCATATGCGCTACGACCAAGATACGACGAATTCGTTCTATCAAAGCTTAAACGATCGCATTACAGGGCTATATAGCGAAGCATCAAGCGTCATGGCGTTTATCGTGCCGGAGATTTTGGCGATTGACGAAACAAAAATTAAGTCGTTTCTTGAAGAAAAAGAAGAATTAAAGCTTTATGCGCATGCGTTAGATGAAATTAACCGCCAACGTCCGCACGTGTTATCCACTCAAGAAGAGGCGCTATTGGCGCAAGCAGCAGAAATCATGGCTGCTTCGAGCAATACGTTTGGAATGCTCAATAACGCTGATTTAAA